>NZ_JBHUUV010000034.1:0-85510 GCF_042670885.1 Streptomyces sp. NPDC057136 | reverse complement strand
CGATTCCCGGTCGAAGCGGGTTTCGCCTTTAAGTTCTTCGCTTTCGCGTTTCCCTTTCCGGCGAGTCCGACTCTATCAGATCCTTTCGGGCCTGATTCCCAGTCAGTGGGGGGTCGCCTTCCCGGCTGTTGGGCCGTTCCGACGAGTGAGACTTTAGCGAATCCCGGGCCCCGACGCTAATCGGGTCACGCTCGTTCGAACGCGGATTCCTCATTTCGCAAATGCGCACAGAAATCGGTGCGACAGCTGTCGCTCGCTTCACGTGGTTCTTGCGGAATGGCTGTCCGGGGACCGACCGGGGTCGGCGCTCACGTCGGACAACTCGGAGCACATTACGGATCCGTGCGGGGAGTGTCAACCCCCGGCCGGGGCACGGAGTCGTGGAAGGCCAGGCGGTAGTCGCGGGGGCTGGTGGCGAGGTGGGTCGCGAAGTGCTGGCGCATGGTGATCTCGCTGCCGAAGCCCGTGCGGCGGGCCACTTCGGGGAGGGGGAGGTCCGTGCGTTCCAGGAGCTTCTGGGCTGCGGCGATGCGTTGGGTGATCAGCCAGCGCAGGGGTGTCGTGCCCGTCGTCGCCTGGAAGTGGCGGGCGAAGGAGCGCGGGGACATACCGGCGTGGCCGGCCAGGGTCGCGACCGTGTGGGGTTCGGCCAGGTGGGTCAGGGCGTGGGCGCGTACCGAGGCCAGGGTGTCGGCGTTGCGGTCGGTATGAGGGGTGGGGTGCTCGATGAACTGAGCCTGGGTTCCGGTGCGGAACGGGGCCGTGACCATCGAGCGGGCGATCGTGGCCGCGGCTTCCGCGCCATGGGTCGTACGCACCAGGTGGAGGCAGAGGTCGATGCCGGCTGCGGTTCCTGCTGAGGTCCAGATGTTGGTGTCGTGGATGAACAGGGCGTCCTGGACCACCGTGACGTGGGGGTGGTGGGTGCGGAGGAGGCCGCTGAGGTTCCAGTGGGTGACTGCCTGGCGGCCGTCGAGCAGACCCGCCTGGGCCAGGGTGAATGCTCCTCCGCAGAGCGCCGCGATCGGGGTGCCGGCGGTGTGCGCGCGGCGGAGGGCGTCGAGGACCGGGGCAGGGGCGGGTGTCACGTGGTCGTCGAGGCCGGGGACCACGATGAGGTCGGCGCGGGGCAGCCAGGTGAGGGTGCGGTCCGGGGTGAGGGTCAGGCCGCCGCGGAGCGGGATGGGGGCGGGGTGCGCTGCTGTGCGACGCAGGTCGAACGCGGGTACGCCGCGGTCGGTGCGGTCCACGCCCCAGACCTCCGTGATGACGGAGACGTCGAAGGCTCTGATGCCGGGGAAGGCGAGGAGTGCGATGCGCGTCTTGGCGGCCATCGTGGCAGTAAAGCATCGATCGATGGCTTTTGTTGGTCTGGGTCGGCGGCCTGCGGGGGCACAGGATCGGGGCATGGAGATTTCGGAGAACGCGGCGCTGGTTGTGGTGGACGTACAGGAAGGGTTCGAGGAGGAGGCGTACTGGGGACCTCGGAACAATCCCGATGCCGATCAGAACATCGCCGGGCTGATCGATGCCTGGCAGTCGAGTGGGCGGCCCGTCGTCTTCGTACGGCATGACTCGCCCAAGCCCGATTCGCCGCTGCGGGTGGACTATGCCGGTAACGGCTTCAAGAGCTATGTGGAGGAGCGGCGGGGGAAGGGGAGCGGGCCCGAGCTCTTCGTGACGAAGAGTGTGAACTCCGCCTTCTACGGGGAGCCCGATCTGGGTTCCTGGTTGCGGGAGGGCGGAGTGCGGCAGATCGTCGTGGCCGGGATCCAGACCAATATGTGCGCGGAGACGACGGCGCGGATGGGCGGGAACCTCGGGTACGAGGTGTTCTTCCCGCTGGACGCCACGTACACCTTCGACGGGGTGGGGCCCTGGGGGTGGACGCTGAGTGCGGAGGAGCTGGCACGGGCCACCGCCGTGTCGCTGCACGGCGGTGGGTTCGCGCGGGTGGTGCGGAGTGCGGAGCTGGCGGCGGCGGTGGGGTGACGGTCAGCCGTTGCCGGTGGCCAGTTCGCGGCTTCGGTCCCGGGCGGCTTCGAGGGCGGCGATGAGGGCGGCCCGTACGCCGTGGTTCTCCAGCTCACGGATGGCGCTGATGGTGGTGCCGGCGGGGCTGGTGACGGCTTCGCGGAGCTTGACGGGGTGTTCGCCGCTGTCGCGGAGCATGACGGCGGCGCCGATGGCGGCCTGGACGATCAGGTCGTGGGCCTGGGCGCGGGGCAGGCCGAGGAGGATTCCGGCGTCGGTCATCGCTTCGACGAGGAAGTAGAAGTACGCGGGGCCCGAGCCGGAGAGGGCCGTGCAGGCGTCCTGCTGGGATTCGGGGACGCGGAGTGTCTTGCCCACGCTGCCGAAGATCTCCTCGGTGTGGGCGAGATGCTCCGGGGTGGCGTCGCTGCCTGCGGAGATGACGGACATGCCCTCGTCCACCAGGACGGGGGTGTTCGGCATGACGCGTACGACCGGGGTGTGCGCGGCGAGGCGTTCCTCGATGAACGCGGTCGTGATGCCGGCGGCGGCGCTGATGACCAGGCGGTCGGCGGTGAGGTGGGGGGCCAGTTCGTCGAGGAGCTTGCCCATGTCCTGCGGCTTGACCGCGAGGATGAGGGTGTCGGCGCTCTTGGCGGCTGCGGCGTTGGTGACCGGTTCGACCCCGTACCTGGTGCGGAGTTCTTCGGCGCGCTCGGAGCGGCGTGCGGTCACGAGGAGGTCGGCCGGGCGCCAGCCCGCCCGGATCATGCCACTGAGCAGGGCCTCGCCGATCTTGCCTGTGCCGAGGACTGCGACTGTCTGGGTCATGGGTTCACCCTCCGGGCGGTGCTCTGTTCGTCTTTCTCCGCGTCATCCTCGCACCGGGTCGTCAGGCCGTGCGGCGGCGGAGGGTGGCCGCGCCCAGGCAGAGGACGAGGAGCGCGCAGCCCGCGACGACGAGGATGTCGCGGAAGAAGTCGGCGGTGATGTCGGTGTGGAGGAGGACCTCGTTCATTCCGTCGACGGCGTACGACATGGGCAGGACGTTCGAGATCCATTCGAGTACGGGGGCCATCTGGTCCCGCGCGATGAACAGGCCGCAGAGGAGCAGCTGCGGGAAGATCACGGCCGGCATGAACTGGACGGCCTGGAACTCGGACGCTGCGAAGGCGGAGACGAACAGGCCGAGGGCCGTGCCGAGCAGCGCGTCCAGCAGCGCGACCAGGAGCAGCAGCCAGGGTGAGCCGGTGACGTCGAGGCCGAGCACCCAGACGGAGAGTGCGGTGGCCAGGAGGGACTGGGCGACGGCGACCGTGCCGAAGGCCAGGGCGTAGCCGGCGATCAGGTCGCCCTTGCCGAGGGGCATGGCGAGGAGGCGTTCGAGGGTGCCGGAGGTGCGTTCGCGGAGGGTGGCGATCGAGGTCACCAGGAACATCGTGATCAGCGGGAAGATGCCGAGCAGTGAGGCTCCGATGGCGTCGAAGGTCTGCGGGCTGCCGTCGAAGACGTACCTGAGCAGCGTGATCATCAGGACCGGGATGAGCAGCAGCAGCGCGATGGTGCGGGGGTCGTGACGGAGCTGCTGCAGGACGCGGGCGGCCGTGGCCGTGGTGCGGGCGGGGGTCAGGGCGCGTGGGGTGGTGGTGTTCATCGGGTCGTCTCCTGGCGGGTGGCGGTCGCGGATGCCTCGTCGACCAGGTGGAGGAAGGCTGCCTCGACGGTGTCGGAGCCGGTGCGGGTGCGCAGGGCCGCGGGGGTGTCGTCGGCGAGGATCTCGCCCTCGCGCATCAGGAGGAGCCGGTGGCAGCGCTCGGCCTCGTCCATGACGTGCGAGGAGACGAGGATCGTCGTGCCCCGCTCGGCGGCGAGGGTGTGGAAGAGGTTCCACAGGTCGCGGCGCAGGACGGGGTCGAGTCCGACGGTCGGTTCGTCGAGGACCAGGAGTTCGGGTGTGCCGAGGAGGGCGACGGCGAGGGATGCGCGGCTGAGCTGGCCGCCGGAGAGGGCGCCGCCGAGGGAGTCCGCGTGGGAGGCGAGGTCGACGTCGTCGATGGCCCGGGTGACGGCTTCCCGGCGGGCGGTCCGTTGGTGGCGGCCGGGCTGGAGGACGGCCGCGAAGTAGTCCAGGTTCTGCCGGACGGTGAGGTCGGTGTAGACGGACGGGGCCTGGGTGACGTAGCCGATGCGGGGGCGGAGTGCGGGGTGGCCGGCCGGGTGGCCGAGGACGTCGAGGGTGCCGGTGACCCTGGCCTGGGTGCCGACGACGGCGCGCATGAGGGTGGATTTGCCGCAGCCGGAGGGGCCGAGGAGGCCGGTGATCCTGCCGGGTTCGACGGTGAAGCCGAGGCTGCGCAGGACGGTGCGCTCGCCTCGTACGACGGTGAGGGCGCGGGCCTCGATGGCGGGGATGGGCGTGGGTACGGCCGGCTTTTCGGGTGGTTCGGGGCTGTCCGCGTGCAGGAAATTCATCATGTGATGAATTTTGGTTCCGGCCCAGCCCTCTCGTCAAGAGACTGACGGGGCGCGGGCGGTCGGGGGCGTGAACGGAGGTGGTGATTCCACTCCTTTGCGCTTCTACTGGTCCGCCTTCCGGGCCCGGTGGTCGGCTCCCGTAAAACGGGCCTGCCGCCGGGCTGACCGTGTTGGTCTACGAAGCGGTTCAGCTGTACGGGGCACGCGCCCTCGGGGTTCTGGTGCTGGCCGCCGGGCAGCTGTACGTACTTGCGGACGCGACGGCTCCCGAGTCCATGGCCCGGAAGCTCACCGGCCGGAGCGACGGCTCTGTTCGGGCTGCCGGTGCATGTGGAGGTGACGGGCGTGGAACAGGCGGAGGGCACTGTCCGGGTACGGGTGGTGGGCAACACGACCTTTCTCCGGCTGCCGAAGCTGCTCGACGCGCTGGAGGCTCTGCCGCGCGGCCGGAGTGTGGAGCTGGATCCGAGCGGGCTGCGGCACACGGACCACGCGTGCGCGGCCGCGCTGGAGGCGTGGGCCTGGGCGCGGGCGGCGGGTGTGCGGGTGCGGCGTGCGGGCGTGGGCCTGGTGCCCGGCGGGTAGCGGCCGCCTCGGTCCTGGGTGCCGAGCGGGGTTACTTGCGCTTGGGGCGCTTACGGGCTGCCGGGTTTCCCGTACGGGCCGAGCGGCGCTTCGCGTACTGGGCGAGCGCGGCCTCGTACTCCGTACGCCGCAGCTTCTCGCCCGGGGCTTCCGTGAGCGCGCGGAAGAAGTAGGCGAGCAGTGAGCCGACGAAGCCGATGGACTTGAGGCCGCGCAGATTGTCCTCGCGCGCCGGGTCCGCGGGCCGGCGGCCGAAGCCCTCCCAGGTCTTGCGGAAGGCGATGGCGCTGCAGATCGCGAACATCAGGACGACCAGCAGGCCTACGAAGCTGCCGACGTCCGCGATCTCCAGGCCCTGGTAGGCGAAGCGGAGTACGAAGCAGGCGGCGACGGCCGCGGCGAGCGAGCCGACGGCGACGCCGGCCCGCCGCAGCCCGTAACCGCCGTCGTGGCCGACCCAGGTCGTACCGAAGAAACGGATGGGCTCGGGCTGCGGGCCGGCCGCGGTGGAGCCGGCGGGCTTGGGGCCGGGACCGGGACCGGGGGTTTCGCTGTTCTCGCTGTTCTCGCTGTTCTCGCTCACGGAGTCGATTATCCCCGGTCGGCGTCGGTAGCCGTCAGTCGCAGCGCGGGGCGACGTACCCGTCACTGCCGGTCTTGACGTACGCGTCCGCGACGAACTCGCCGTCGGCGACGTTGTCCCAGAGGTTGGTGGTGCCGTAGGGACCGGTGATCCACTCCCCCGGCTTCTGGCAGTAGACCGGGACGCTCATTCCGTACGGGAGCGTCCGGACGATCCCGTACTTGGTGCCCGGTCCGCGCCGGACGTTGACCCGGTATCCAGGTGCGATCGGATAGCGCGTCACGCCGTCCGATGCGATGGTCGCGCTCTCCACAGTGACGTTTTCTTCCACGGCCATGAGGGCCTCCCCCGTTGGAAACAATTCGTGCGACGCGCAGGCTAACAAGCCCCACCCCGATCGCACACACCATCGACTAGGCTCCGTGCGTCGCGCTTGCGCACGAACACACGGGGGTGGGCGATGCCGCCGCTGCGAGGTACCGGATTCGGTCCGGAAGCGGAGCATCCTGAGTACGCCGGGCAGTACCGACTTGAGGCATGTCTCGGAGCGGGCGGCATGGGTGTGGTGCACCTGGCGCGCTCCGCATCCGGGCTCCAGCTCGCGGTGAAGATCGTGCACCGGCAGCATGCGGCGGACCCGGAGTTCCGGGCACGTTTCCGGCAGGAGGTGGCGGCGGCCCGACGGGTCAGCGGCGCGTTCACCGCGCCGGTCGTCGATGCCGATCCGACCGCCGCGCTGCCCTGGATGGCCACGCTGTACGTGCCTGGCCCGACGCTCTCCGAACAGGTGAAGCGGAATGGGCCGATGGCGCCCGCCGAGCTCCGCAGGCTCACCGCGGGCCTGGCCGAGGCGCTGCGCGACATCCATCGGGCCGGTGTCATCCACCGCGATCTCAAGCCGAGCAACGTGCTGCTCTCCGACTCGGGGCCCAAGGTCATCGACTTCGGGATCTCCCGGCCGTACGACAGTGATCTGCGCACGGAGACCGGGAAGCTGATCGGCTCGCCGCCGTACATGGCGCCCGAACAGTTCCAGCGGCCGCGCGAGGTCGGGCCGGCGGCGGATGTGTTCGCTCTGGGGGCCGTGCTGGTCCATGCCTCGACCGGCCGGGGGCCCTTCGACTCGGACAGTCCGTACATCGTGGCCTACCAGGTCGTGCACGACGAGGCCGATCTCGCCGGGGTGCCGGCGGATCTGTCGCCGCTGGTCGCGCGGTGCCTGGCCAAGGACCCGGCGGAGCGGCCCACTCCGGACGAGATCATGACGGCGCTCGCGCTGCAACCTCCGTCGTACGAGGCTGCCGCGTTCATACCTGCGCAGCGTCGGGCGGCCGCGGTGCGGGGGCCGGCGCAGGCGTTGGTGCGGGGAGCGGGCTCGGGCTCGGGCTCGGAGATGGGATCGGGCTCGGGCTCGGATACGGCGACGCACGTACGGGCGTCCGGTGCGGGTTCCGGTTCGGTGCGGATACGGAAGCGCGGGGTCCTTCGGTCTCGGTGGGCGGCGGCCGGCGCGGTGCTGCTCGTCCTGGCCGTCGGGGGCGCGGGTGCGGTCGGGCTCTGGGGCGGGGACGGCTCTTCGGGCGGTTCGGTGCGGGCGGGGAGCGGCAAGGGTGCGGTGCCGGCTGCCTTCGTGCCGTGGGTGACGCCGTTGCCGTCGCCCGGCGGGTCGACGCCGGTCTGTTCGGGGACGGGCGGTGGGCTGTACTGCGCGGCTGCCGGATTCGGTACGGCGCTGCTCGATCCGGTGGACGGCAAGGTGGCCTGGTCCCATCGGCAGTCCTCGGGGGACACGCCGTCGGTGGGGGTGCTTTCGGGCGGAGTCGTCCACGCCTCCGATCCCGGTGAAAGGCTCCGGGTGTACGACGCGGACAAGGGCGGAGAGCTCTGGGACAAGGACCTGTCCGCGTACCTCGGTGTCCCCTTCTCGGCCGGGGACACCCTGCTGATGACCCGGGAGAACGGCACCGCCGAAGGACTGGACGGCAGGACCGGCGCGTCCCGCTGGGTGCGGGCGGTGCCCGGTCATCTGCGGCCCGACTACGCGCTGCACGACGAGGGGTCCGGGCTCGCGTACGCCTTCGAGCACGCGGCCGACGGCGCCACGACGCTGGTCACGGCCCTCGAAGCCGCTACGGGGCGCACCGCGTGGCAGCACCGGCTGGACGGGACGCTCACCCCGGTGGGCGCGCCGGGCGGTGCGCTGGTGCTGACGGCCATGAACGCAGAGGCCCAGACCGTGGGGCTCGTCCGCTACGAACCGGTGCACACGGCGGTCACACGGCTGGCGCTGCCCTTCCGGATGAACGAACCGGAAGTGGTGATGGGCGGAGACAACGCCTATCTGCTCGCACGGGACGGCACGCTGCTCGCCATGGACACCAGCAGCCCGGATGGCACGGACGCGGGAAGCGGGAAAGCCGAGCTGTGGCGCCTGGAGACCGCGGCCGGGCGGACCTCACCACCCGTACTGGCAGGTGGGAACCGGCTGTGCTTCTCGGCGGCCGACGGACGGCTGCTGGCCGTCGACACGGAGCGCGGAACGCTGCTCGGTCAGACCCGGCCCCGGCTGCGGGCGGGAAAGCTCACGTACGCCTCGACGCTGCCCGCGCCCGTGGCCATCGGACGGACCGTCTACGGAATGTCCCCCGACGGTTCCGTATTCGCGGTCGACGGGCGCAGTCCCGCCGACTGGTGAGGCCCTGGGAACCGGTCGGTGACCGGGGCCCAGGGCCGTGGAGCGGTCCGACCGGTCAGCCGAGCTTGGAGACGTCGCGCACGGCGCCCCGGTCCGCGCTCGTCGCCATCGCCGCGTAGGCGCGCAGGGCGGCCGAGACCTTGCGCTCGCGGTTCTTCGGCGCGTAGACCCCGTTCAGTGCCTCGCGGCGGGTGGCCAGCTCGGCTTCGGGCACGAGGAGTTCGATGGAACGGTTCGGGATGTCGATCCTGATCCGGTCGCCGTCCGCGACGAGCGCGATCGTGCCGCCCGATGCCGCCTCCGGCGAGGCGTGGCCGATGGAGAGGCCCGACGTACCGCCGGAGAAGCGGCCGTCGGTGATCAGGGCGCAGCTCTTACCGAAGCCGCGGCCCTTGAGGAAGGAGGTGGGGTAGAGCATCTCCTGCATGCCGGGGCCGCCGCGCGGACCCTCGTAACGGATGACGACGACGTCTCCGTGGGTGATCTCCTTGCGGAGGATCTTGTCGACGGCCTCGTCCTGGGACTCGCAGACGACGGCCGGGCCCTCGAAGGTCCAGATCGACTCGTCGACGCCCGCGGTCTTCACGACGCAGCCGTCCTCGGCGAGGTTGCCCTTGAGGACGGCCAGGCCGCCGTCCTTGGAGTACGCGTGCTCGACGGAGCGGATGCAGCCGCCCTCGGCGTCCGTGTCCAGGGTGTCCCAGCGCTCGGACTGCGAGAAGGCGGTCGCCGAACGGACGCAGCCGGGCGCCGCGTGCCACAGCTCGGCGGCCTCGGCGGACGGTGAACCGCCGCGCACGTCCCACGTCTTGAGCCACTCGGCGAGGGTGGCGGAGTGGACCGTGTGCACGTCCTCGTTCAGCAGGCCGCCGCGGTAGAGCTCACCGAGGATGGCGGGGATGCCGCCCGCTCGGTGCACGTCCTCCATGTAGTACGTGCCGCCGGGGGCCACGTTCGGCGCGACCTTGGCCAGGCACGGGACGCGGCGCGAGACCGCGTCCATGTCCGCGAGACCGAAGTCCAGCTCGGCCTCCTGGGCCGCGGCCAGCAGGTGCAGGATCGTGTTGGTGGAGCCGCCCATCGCGATGTCGAGGGCCATGGCGTTCTCGAAGGCGGCGCGGGTGGCGATGTTGCGCGGCAGGACGCTCATGTCGTCCTGCTCGTAGTGGCGCTTGGTGATCTCGACGATCGTGCGGCCGGCGTTCTCGTACAGAGCCTTGCGCGCGGTGTGCGTGGCGAGGACCGACCCGTTGCCGGGCAGGGCCAGGCCGATGGCCTCGGCCAGGCAGTTCATCGAGTTGGCGGTGAACATGCCGGAACAGGAGCCGCAGGTCGGACAGGCGTTCTCCTCGATACGGAGCATGTCCTCGTCCGAGATCTTGTCGTTGACCGCGTCGGACATCGCGTCGACCAGGTCGAGACTGCGGACCGTGCCGTCGACCAGCGTGGCCTTGCCGGCCTCCATCGGGCCGCCGGAGACGAAGATCGTCGGGATGTTGAGGCGCAGCGCGGCCATCAGCATGCCGGGCGTGATCTTGTCGCAGTTGGAGATGCAGATGAGTGCGTCCGCGCAGTGCGCCTCGACCATGTACTCGACGGAGTCGGCGATCAGGTCGCGGGAGGGGAGGCTGTAGAGCATGCCGCCGTGGCCCATCGCGATGCCGTCGTCGACGGCGATCGTGTTGAACTCACGGGGGACGGCGCCCGCCGCCAGGATCGCGTCGGAGACGATGCGGCCGACCGGCGCGAGGTGGGTGTGCCCCGGGACGAACTCGGTGAAGGAGTTGGCCACCGCGATGATCGGCTTGCCGATGTCCTCGCTCGCTACGCCCGAGGCCCGCATAAGGGCGCGGGCGCCCGCCATGTTGCGGCCGTGGGTGACAGTGCGGGACCTCAGCTGGGGCATCTCGCTCGCTCCTTCGACAGAAAAGACTGTCTTCGAGCCTACGCCTCGGCTCCAAGATCTGGACAGTGTGTCCGGAATGCGGGATGTGGTGCTCGGTGGGTGGGCGAGTGGGCGGACCGGGGTGGAATGGGCGGGCTGGGATGCGCGGCCCCGGAATGGTCAGGGCGCCGTCAAGTACCTCTGGAGCGTCGGTGCCACCATCTCGATGATCTTCTCCGGGTCCGCCGACGCCAGCGGTTCGGCCTGGATGACGTACCGCAGGATCGCGATGCCGATCATGTGCGAGGCGGCCAGTTCCGCGCGGAAGGTCGGATCGGGTACGTCCAGTTCCGCCGCGATCCGCTCCAGCAGACGCCTCAGCACGAAGCCCCGCAGTACCTTCGCGGCCGCCTCGTGGGTGAGGGCGGAGCGGATGATCGCCAGCAGGGGGGCCCGGGTCGCCGGGTTCTCCCATACGGAGATGAAGTAGCGGGCCAGCCGCTCCCCCAGGCCGTCCGTGGAGCCGCCGAGGACGGCGGGGATCACCAGGGCGGGCTCGAAGGAGACCTCGATGGCCGCCGCGAAGACCTCGTCCTTCGTACCGAAGTAGTGGTGGACCAGTGCGGCGTCCACGCCCGCCGCCTTGGCGATGCCCCGGATCGAGGTCTTGTCGTAGCCGCGCTCGGCGAATTCGGTGCGGGCGGCTTCGAGGATGCGGGTACGGGCGTCGGGGCCGGCGGCCTCCGTCGTACGCGAGGGACGGCCCCGGCGGCGGGGGGCGGGAGCGTCCGGCGTCATGCGCGAGGGACCTGCGCGGCGGACGCCAGGTGCAGCCGGGTGAAGGCCAGCGCCTCCGCGAGGTCGGCCTCACGTTCGGCGGAGGACATGGCGCGGCGGGTGTTGACCTCGATGACGACATGGCCGTCGAAGGAGGTGCGGGCCAGCCGCTCCAGCAGCTCCGCGCAGGGCTGGTCGCCGCGGCCCGGCACCAGGTGCTCGTCCTTGCTGGAACCCTTGCCGTCGGCGAGGTGGATGTGGGCGAGCCGGTCGCCCATCCGGTCGACCATGGCCAGCCCGTCGGTGCGGGCGGTGGCGGTGTGCGAGAGGTCCACCGTGAAGTGCCGGTAGTCGTCGTTCGTGACGTCCCAGTCGGGGGCGTACGCGAGCATCTCGCGGTCCCGGTAGCGCCACGGGTACATGTTCTCGACGGCGAACCTGACGTCCGTCTCGTCGGCCATGCGCCAGATGCCGGTGACGAAGTCGCGTGCGTAATTGCGCTGCCAACGGAACGGCGGGTGTACGACGACGGTCGACGCCCCGAGCTTCTCCGCCGCCGCCTTCGCCCGCTGGAGCTTCACCCACGGGTCGGTGGACCAGACGCGCTGCGTGATGAGGAGACAGGGGGCGTGGACCGCCAGGATCGGCACCTGGTGATAGTCCGAGAGCCGCTTCAGTGCCTCGATGTCCTGGCTGACCGGGTCGGTCCAGACCATGATCTCGACACCGTCGTAGCCCAGGCGCGCAGCAATCTCGAAGGCCGTCGCCGTCGACTCCGGATAGACCGAAGCAGTCGACAGGGCGACCTTCGCATCCGGAACGCGCACCACTGGTTCTGCCACCAGAACAGGGTACGGGCAGCGGTGCGCGTCGCCGGGGGATCTTGACCGAAAGTGACCAGGGCCATGGCAGATGGGTGGGTGGGTGTCCTCGTGCCCGGCCCCGGGGACCGGACAGAGCGGCCCCCGGCGGCGGTGCCGTCAGTTCAGGGCGGCCTGTCCCGTCGGGAGGTGGTCCAGTCGGCGCAGGATGACGCCCTCGCGCAGCGCCCAGGGGCAGATCTCCAGCTCCTCGACGCCGAACAGGTCCATCGCCCCCTCGGCGACCAGCGCCCCGGCCAGCAGCTGCGCGGACCGTCCCTCGGAGACCCCGGGCAGGTCACCCCGCTGCTCGACGGTCATCGCCGCCAGCTTCGGGACCCACTCCTCCAGCGCCTTGCGGGTGAGGACGCGCTGTACGTACAAACCCTCCGTGGAGCGGGCGGCGCCCGCGATCCTGGCGAGCTGCTTGAAGGTCTTGGAGGTGCCGACGACACGGTCGGGGCCGCCGAAGCGGGTGAACTCGCCGACGCTCCGGGCGATCCTGGCCCGCACATGGCGGCGCAGCGCCTTCACCTCCAGCGGGTCCGTCGGGTCGCTGGGCAGCCAGGCCGCGGTGAGGCGCCCCGCCCCGAGCGGCAGCGACACCGCGGCGTCGGGCTCCTCGTCGATCCCGAACGCGACCTCCAGCGAGCCCCCGCCGATGTCCAGGACGAGCAGCTTCCCCGCCGACCAGCCGAACCAGCGGCGGGCCGCGAGGAACGTGAGCCGCGCCTCCTCCTCGCCGTTGAGGACGGCGAGGTCGACGCCCGTCTCGTCCCGCACCCGCGCCAGCACCGTATCGGCGTTGGTCGCCTCCCGTACGGCGGAGGTGGCGAAGGGCAGCACGTCCTCGCAGCCCTTGTCCTCGGCAGCCTGGACCGCACCGGCGATGGTCGACACGAGCCGGTCCACCCCCACCGGGCCGATCGCCCCGTCCGCGTCGAGGAGCTCGGCCAGCCGAAGCTCCGCCTTGTGCGAGTGCGCGGGCAGCGGGCGGGCGCCGGGGTGAGCGTCCACCACCAGCAGATGAACCGTGTTCGACCCCACGTCGAGGACTCCGAGTCTCATACCCGGAACGCTACTGCTCCGACGGACTTACTCTTGGCGCGTGCCAAAGACGAAAAAGGCGAAGCCGGACAAAGCCACGAAGAAGCAGAAAACGAAGCGGGAGATGCAGCAGCCGGAAGCGAAGGGACAGGCCAGGCCCGACGAGACAGGGATCGACTTCGCGCGGGCCTGGGTGGAGTTCCCGGACCCGGCGGACGACGAGCAGATCTTCCGCTGCGACCTGACCTGGCTGACCTCCAGGTGGAGCTGCATCTTCGGAAGCGGCTGCCAGGGCATCCAGGCGGGCCGCGCGGACGACGGGTGCTGCACGCTGGGCGCCCACTTCTCCGACGAGGACGACGAGAAGCGGGTGGCCGGCCATGTCGCGCGGCTGACTCCTGATCTGTGGCAGTTCCACGACGTCGGTACGGAGACGGGCTGGGTCGGCATCGACGAGGACGGCGAGCGCCAGACCAGGCGCTGGGAGGGCTCCTGCATCTTCCAGAACCGGCCCGGTTTCGCGGCCGGCGCCGGCTGCTCCCTGCACATCCTGGCGCTGCGCGAGGGCAAGGAGCCTCTCGAAACCAAGCCGGACGTGTGCTGGCAGCTGCCGATCCGGCGTACGTACGACTGGATCGACCGCCCGGACGACACACGGGTGCTCCAGGTCTCGATCGGGGAGTACGACCGCAGGGGCTGGGGCCCGGGCGGTCACGACCTGCACTGGTGGTGCACCTCGGCGACGTCGGCGCACGGGGCCGGGGACCCGGTGTACGTGTCCTACCGCCCGGAGCTCGTCGAGCTGATGGGCAAGCAGGCGTACGACCGCTTGGTCGAGCTGTGCGAGGAGCGGTTGTCCTCGCTCCTGCCGATGGCACCGCACCCGGCCGACCCGACGGGCTGATGCGGCCCTTTGGGCTGACGCGACCTTCGGGCTGAGGTGGCTTTCGGGCTTACGTCAGCCCGTCGGGCTTACGTCAGCCCGTCGGGTCCGGGGTCGTCGGGCTCGTTCCCGGGTCCGTGGGCGTGGTGGGGTCGCTCGGGCCGGGCGACGACGGCGGGTCGGTCGGCTCCGTCGGGGTCGGGGTCGGGGTCGGCTCGGTGGGAGTCGGGGTCGGGTCAGGTGACGGCGTCGGGTCCGTGGGGGTGGGCGTAGGAGTCGGTGTCGGTGTCGGCGTCGGCTCCGCCGGCTCCGACGGGGTGGAGGGCTCCGAGGGGCTGATCGGGTCCCCGGGCGGCGGCGCCGTGGCCCCGTACCCGTCGATCACGACCACGGACCCTTCGGGGTCGAGGCCGACCCGTGCGCGCCACGGTCCGTCCGGCTCGGCCGCGTGGTTCACGGAGACACGGATCGTGACGCTCCGGCCGGGGGCGAGCGTGCCGGACGTGCTGCTGAGGTGGAGCCAGGGCGCGTCCACCCAGGCCGACCAGGAGACCGGTTCGCTTCCGGAGGCCGTCAGGGTGATCGTCGTGCGGTCGCCGGACGTGCGGGCCGTGACTGACAGGCTGCCGGGAGCATGTCGGCCGCCGGTGCTGATCACCTCGGCCGAGACGTCCGGGGTGCGGGCACCGGGCGTGAAGCGGCCGTTCTTGTCGGGGCGGGCGTTGCCCGCGTTCTCGTAGTGGTCGTACGCCTCGTCTTCGAGGCCGCCCGCACCATCCATCTCCGTCGCCGCGACCGAGGCACCGGCATGCCCCTCCCCCGTCTGCGGCGCCCCCCGGTAGGCGGCCCACAGGGCGATCACGGGGGCGGCGACGACGGTCGCGACCACCGTGGTCGTCAGGACCCGGGCGCGCAGCCGGTCCCGGCGGGCCGCGTGGTCCTTGGGGTCCAGCGGGAAGCCCGCCCGGTCGAAGCGCGGGCCGCCCGACCGGGAGCGCTGGGCGTGGGCCATGGCGACCTGGACGGAGGGGAGCGGCGCCTCGACGACCGGGAGCCCGGCGGTGGGGCTGACGGTCGCGCCGGGCCAGGGGCCTGCGGCGCCGGCCCGTTCGGCGGCGCGGCGGCAGCGAGGGCAGTCGTCGACGTGCCGGACGAGTTCGCGGCGCAGGGCGGCGGAGAGCAGGACCTGGTGGTCGCCGGTGAGCCGGGCGACGGTGGGGCAGTTGCCGGTCTCGACGACGGCGAGGGCGGCCCGGGTCCGCTCCACCTCGCAGGCGGCGGCGGCCAGGAGTTCCCGGGCGACGAGGGGTTCGAGGCCGAGGACGGCGGCTACGGCGCGTGGGGGGAGCCGGTGGCGCACCGCGAGTTCCAGTGCTTCGCGCTGCTCGGGGGTGGTGCCTGCGGCCTCGGGCCAGGCCAGCTGGGCGAGTTCGCGGCGGTGCGCCTCCGCAGCGGGGGACTCGGAGGGCGCCGGGACGGCTGCTTCCTCGGGGTCCCCCGCGGCGGGTGCGGGGGCTTCCGGTGCGTTCCTGGGCGTGCGGCGGGTGGCGCGCGCGCCCCCTTTGGCCGACTGGCGGTGGGCCTGGCGGCCGCGCTTCTGCTCGGTGAGCTTGCGCAGGCACATCCACCTGGCCAGGGCGTACAGCCAGGATTTACGTTCCTCCTCGCCGGTCGGGCACCGGCTGTCCTGCCGTTCGGCGACGACGAGGACCGCGCCGAGCGCCTCCGTCGCCGCCTCGTGATCGCACAGTACGGAGAGGCAGTAGGTGAACAGGCCGTCGAGATACGGCTCGTAACGTGCGGGCGGTCGCTGAGCCGACGAGTGGGGAGCGCGGCGGTGCGCCCGGTGTGCGCCGGTGATGTGTGTGGAGGTCTCCAGCCTGGTGCTCGTCACCTGGCGACCGTAGGCAGGGAAGGCACACCCTTAGCACCTCTTGACCACATTTAATCCTTACGGGTGAACGTATCCCTCAAAAGAGGACAGCAATTCCGGTTTCTGGCGGAAGCCCCCGTGTGCGCCCCTGCGCCGGTCGGGACTGTCAGACCTCACCTATACGGTGGCGCCATGGCTGCCCGTACGAAATCCGCGAAGGACCGGCCGTCCTACCGCTGCACCGAGTGCGGCTGGACGACCGCCAAGTGGCTCGGCCGTTGCCCCGAATGCCAGGCATGGGGGACGGTCGAGGAATTCGGCGGCGCCCCTGCCGTGCGCACGACGGCTGCCGGCCGCGTCTCCACCGCCGCCGTCCCCATCGGCCAGGTCGACAGCCGCCAGGCCACCGCCCGCTCGACCGGCGTCGGCGAGCTCGACCGCGTCCTGGGCGGGGGGCTCGTGCCGGGCGCCGTCGTGCTGCTCGCGGGCGAACCAGGTGTCGGGAAGTCGACGCTGCTGCTGGATGTGGCGGCCAAGGCGGCGAGCGAGGACCACCGCACGCTGTACGTCACGGCCGAGGAGTCCGCGAGTCAGGTGCGGATGCGCGCCGACCGGATCAAGGCCATCAACGACCACCTCTACCTCGCGGCGGAGACCGACCTGTCCGCGGTCCTCGGCCACCTGGACGCGGTCAAGCCGTCCTTGCTCGTCCTCGACTCCGTACAGACCGTGGCCTCGCCCGAGATCGAGGGCGCGCCCGGCGGTATGGCACAGGTCCGGGAGGTGGCCGGGGCACTCATCCGGGCCTCCAAGGAGCGCGGCATGGCGACGCTGCTGGTCGGCCATGTCACCAAGGACGGCGCGATCGCCGGGCCGCGGCTCCTGGAGCACCTCGTCGATGTGGTGCTGTCCTTCGAGGGCGACCGCCATGCCCGTCTCCGTCTCGTCCGGGGCGTCAAGAACCGCTACGGGGCGACGGACGAGGTCGGCTGTTTCGAGCTCCACGACGAGGGGATCACCGGTCTCGCCGACCCCTCGGGCCTCTTCCTCACGCGGCGCGACGCGCCGGTTCCGGGGACGTGCCTGACGGTCACGCTGGAGGGCAAGCGGCCGCTCGTCGCCGAAGTGCAGGCGCTGACGGTCGACTCGCAGATCCCTTCGCCCCGGCGCACGACCTCCGGTCTGGAGACGTCCCGGGTGTCGATGATGCTGGCGGTGCTGGAGCAGCGGGGGCGGATCAGTGCGCTCGGCAAGCGGGACATCTACAGTGCGACGGTCGGCGGCGTGAAGCTGACCGAGCCCGCCGCGGACCTGGCGATCGCGCTGGCCCTGGCCAGTGCGGCGAGCGACACCCCGCTCCCCAAGAACCTGGTCGCGATCGGCGAAGTTGGCCTTGCGGGCGAGGTCAGGCGCGTGACGGGGGTGCAACGCCGACTGGCCGAGGCGTACCGCCTCGGGTTCACGCACGCACTCGTGCCGAGCGACCCGGGAAAGGTGCCGTCGGGTATGAAGGTCACGGAAGTCGCCGACATAGGCGATGCCCTCAGAGTGCTCCCGCGCCGGTCTCGTCCGGACGGACCACAGGAGGACAATGCGCGCCGGTAGACTTTGCCCTGGTCTCGCCCGCCCGTACGAACGGTATTAGGGACGCAAGGGCACCGCAAACCTGTGACCGGAGGAGTGCAGTGGCAGCCAACGACCGGGCAGCATCGCCCGGAAAGTCCGGCCAAGGCACCAGTAACGAGGCGCTGATGCGCGCCTCGTTGAGCGCGGTCGCGCCCGGAATGGCCCTGCGGGACGGCCTGGAGCGCATCCTCCGGGGCAACACCGGCGGGCTGATCGTTCTCGGCATGGACAAAACAGTCGAATCCATGTGTACCGGCGGATTCGTGCTGGACGTGGAGTTCACCGCGACGCGGCTGCGTGAGCTGTGCAAGCTCGACGGTGCGTTGATCCTGGACAAGGACATGACGAAGATCCTGCGGGCCGGCGTGCAGCTGGTTCCGGACGCGTCCATCCCCACGGAGGAGACCGGCACCCGGCACCGCACGGCGGACCGGGTCTCGAAGGCCTGCGCCTTCCCGGTCGTATCGGTCTCCCAGTCGATGCGCCTGATCGCGCTGTACGTGGACGGGGAGCGCCGGGTCCTGGAGGAGTCCTCCGCGATCCTGTCGCGCGCCAACCAGGCGCTCGCCACGCTGGAGCGGTACAAGCTCCGGCTGGACGAGGTCGCGGGCACGCTCTCCGCGCTGGAGATCGAGGACCTGGTGACCGTCCGGGACGTGACGGCCGTCGCGCAGCGCCTGGAAATGGTCCGCCGGATCGCGACGGAGATCGCCGAGTACGTGGTGGAGCTGGGCACGGACGGCCGGCTCCTCTCCCTTCAGCTGGACGAGCTGATCGCGGGCGTGGAACCGGAGCGGGAGCTTGTCGTACGCGACTATGTGCCGGAGCCGACGGCGAAACGATCCCGTACGGTCGCCGAGGCGCTGACCGAGCTGGACGCGCTGTCCCATACGGAGCTGCTGGAACTGCCGGTCGTCGCACGGGCCTTGGGGTACAGCGGCTCGCCGGAGACGCTGGACTCCGCGGTGTCGCCGCGGGGATTCCGGCTGCTGGCGAAGGTGCCGAGGCTGCCGGGCGCGATCATCGACCGGCTGGTGGAGCACTTCGGTGGTCTGCAGAAGCTGCTTGCCGCGAGCGTGGACGACCTTCAGACGGTCGACGGGGTCGGGGAGGCGCGGGCGCGGAGCGTGCGCGAGGGGCTTTCGCGGCTGGCGGAGTCTTCGATTCTCGAGCGGTACGTCTAGAGGGGCGGCGAGGTGGGGCGGGTGCCGGTGCGTCGGCGGCCGCCCTTGTCCTCAAACGCCGGACGGGTTGCGGCGGATCAGGGTCGTGACCCCGGCCATGATCCGCCGGACAGGTCCTAGTCCTTCGGCAGGACGAAGGAGGCTCGTTGGAGCGGTTCGCCCGGGGCCTTGGCTTCGAGGAGGTACGTGCCGGGGCCTGCCTCCGTTGTGGGGGCGGAAGCGCACTCGGGACTGCTCTTCTTACGGTTCCACTCCACCGTGTGGACGACCGTCGCGCCCGCGGGGACCTTCAGGAACAGGTGGCCCGGGGCTGCCGGGCAGTCCTCGGAGGACCAGATGCGGTCGTCCTCGCCGCCGGCCTCGGTGATGGTGAGCACCGCGTTCTTCGGGCCGAAGTCGGCCTTGCAGGCGGTGGCCGAGGTGTTCTTGGCGATCAGCTGGAACACCGGCTTGTCGTCGGGGCCGTAACTGACCGCCGTCTTCAGGCTCAGCCGCAGCGCCGCGGGCTTGCAGTCGGGGAGCGAGGAACCGGCCGGTACCTGCTCGGCACCCGAAGAGCCTCCGGAAGCGCTGCCCGAAGCCCCGCCGGAACCGGCGGTGTCCGTGCTGCCCGTACCGCCTGTGTCGCCGGGCCCGGTGTCGCCCGTGTCGCCCGGCCCGGTGTCGCCGTTGCTTCCGTCCGAGCCCGCGTCCCCGTCGGAGCCGGACTCGTCGCGGCCGCCCGGCTGTTGGCTGATCGCGGGTCCCGAACCCGAAGGCCCGGGCGTGATCGAGGGTGCGGGATCAGGTCCGCCGGCCTTCGCGTCGCCGGTGTTCCCGTCGCCCCCACCGAAGGTGACGGCCCATGCGATCAGCAATGCGAGCAGCCCAATCAGCGATGCCGCAACTGCCCTCCGTCGCCAGTAGATGGAGGAGGGAAGCGGCCCGACCGGATTGCGCATAGATCCCACGGCGCAAACTCTACGAGAGATCCGGCCCAACTCCCGCCCCACCCGCCGCTCTGATCGTCAAGTTTTGCGGATCATCATCACGGAGTTCCCCGAAGACAGGTCCCCGACACGGGCACAGGGGACAGAACGGGTGGCGTCATCACCCCGTGGGCCCTCCGGAAGGGCGACACCCCTGCGCCCGTGACCATCGCCCTCCCTTCCGTGCCAGGATCGTCGGGCGATGACTGCCACGACTTCGACACACACGCCCCCCGCATCCCTCCATACCCCCGTCATCGGATGGTTCGAGCAGCACGCCCGCGATCTCCCCTGGCGCCGCCCCGAAGCGGGCGCCTGGGGTGTGATGGTGAGCGAGTTCATGCTGCAGCAGACCCCGGTGAGCCGCGTTCTCCCCGTATACGAGCGGTGGGTGGCCCGCTGGCCACGCCCCGCCGACCTGGCCGCCGACGCGCCGGGTGAAGCGGTCCGCGCCTGGGGCCGCCTCGGTTATCCCCGCCGGGCCCTGCGCCTGCACGGGGCCGCGCAGGCGATAACGGAACGGCACGGCGGCGACGTGCCGAGCGAGCACAACCAGTTGCTGGCGCTGCCCGGCATCGGCGAGTACACGGCGGCGGCCGTGGCCTCGTTCGCGTACGGCCAACGGCACGCGGTGCTCGATACGAACGTCCGCCGGGTGTTCGCCCGCGCGGCCACCGGCATCCAGTACCCGCCGAACGCGACCACCGCCGCCGAGCGCAAGCTCGCCCGGGCGCTGCTCCCCGAGGAGGACGAACGCGCGGCCCGCTGGGCCGCCGCGACGATGGAACTCGGCGCGCTGGTGTGCACCGCCAAGAACGAGGACTGCTCGCAGTGCCCCATCGCCGGGCAGTGTGCCTGGCTGCTCGCCGGGAAGCCCGCGCACCAGGGACCGCCGCGCCGGGGCCAGACGTACGCCGGTACCGACCGGCAGGTGCGGGGCAGGCTGCTCGCCGTCCTGCGTGAGGCGGTGGCACCGGTCGGTCAGTCCGCGCTCGACGCGGTGTGGGACGAGCCCGTACAGCGTGCGCGGGCGCTCGACGGCCTGGTCGCCGACGGCCTGGTCGAACCGCTGCCGGACGGCCAGTACCGGCTGCCGCTGACCTGAGCCCCCGGCCGGGCCCCCGGCCGCCTGCGCTGTTACACAACCGATGGGCAGCCGTGCGTCCGCGTATGGCTGCTCCGGACAGCCTCGTGACAACGCCTCCGTAGCGTCTCCGACAGCAGTGAACACGGGGTTCCACGGGGACGGAGGCGGTTGTAATGGCGCAGGGCGAGGTGCTCGCATTCGAGGACTACGTACGCACCCGGCAGGATGCCCTGCTGCGCAGTGCACGGCGTCTCGTCCCCGACCCCGTGGACGCGCAGGACCTGTTGCAGACCGCTCTGGTGCGTACGTACGGCCGCTGGGACGGCATCGCCGACAAGTCCCTCGCCGACGCCTACCTGCGCCGCGTCATGATCAACACGCGTACGGAGTGGTGGCGGGCCCGCAAGCTCGAAGAGGTCCCCACCGAGCAGCTTCCCGACGCGAGCGTCGAGGACGGTACGGAGCAGCGCGCCGACCGTGCCCTGCTGATGGACGTCCTGGGTGTACTGGCTCCCAAGCAGCGCAGCGTCGTCGTGCTGCGACACTGGGAGCAGATGAGCACGGAGGAGACGGCTGCTGCACTCGGTATGTCGGCGGGTACGGTGAAGAGCACGCTGCACCGGGCGCTGGCGCGACTGCGCCAGGAACTGGAGAGCCGCGAGGCTGCGAGCCAGGAGGCCCGCAGCCGCGAGGCAGCCGCGCGTCGCGCGCCCGGATCGCCGGTGCGTGCGCACACACCGGCACGTGCACACACACCGGTGCGGCACGACGGGCGTCACGACGAGCGGGGGCGGGAGCGGTGCGCGGCCTGACAGGCACCAGCGACGGCACAGACAGCGGCGGCGCACCACATGACGGCCAGGGAACGGCCGGCACGGCCCGCCGGAGCAGCGGACTCCGTGCCGGACTGGCGGCGAGCAGCACGGCAATGGCCGGGCTCGCCGCCTTCGGGCTGTTCTGCGTCAGCTGTTCCGCGGGCGGTACGGGCACCCGGGACGAGGGCCCGGCCGGTTCGCAGCCGGTCGCCCGGGTCACGCCCTCGCTCGCCGCTCCCTCGACGACGTCACAGCCCACCAAGCGGGTGAACGCCGTGGCGCTCCTGAAGCGGGACTCCGAGGTGAGCCCACGGGTCAGGACCGATCTCAGGCCCTGCTCCGGGGACGAGTACCCCGTCGACACCTCGTACGGATCACTGACCGACGGCCCGGCCGCCGATGTCGTGGTCAACGTGATGACCTGCGGGGATTCGGTGGGCATCGGCACGTACGTCTACCGGCCGCGCGACGACGGCTCGTACGAGAACGTCTTCGCGGCCGAGATGCCCGCGGTCTACGGCACGATCGACCGCGGTGATCTGGTGGTGACGACGCAGGTGTACGGATCGAAGGACTCGGTCGCGTACCCCTCCGGCGAGGAAGTGATCACGTACCACTGGGCGGACGACCGGTTCAGCGAGCACGACCGCGTGCAGAACGACTTCAACCGGGCCGTCAGCAGCGGAGAGGGCGAGCTCCCCACGCAGGTCGAGCCGTCCAAGAACTGACCGAGAACCGACCGTACGGAAAGCAGTCGCATGGCCGAGACCCACGTCCTCTTCGTCGAGGACGACGACGTGATCCGCGAGGCCACCCAGCTCGCGCTGGAGCGGGACGGATTCGTCGTCACCGCGATGCCGGACGGCCTCTCCGGCCTGGAGGCGTTCCGGGCCGACCGCCCGGACATCGCTCTCCTCGACGTGATGGTGCCGGGCCTGGACGGCGTCAGCCTGTGCCGTCGCATCCGGGACGAGTCGACCGTGCCCGTGATCATGCTGTCGGCGCGCGCCGACTCGATCGATGTGGTGCTCGGCCTGGAGGCCGGGGCGGACGACTACGTCACCAAGCCGTTCGACGGAGCGGTGCTCGTCGCCCGCATCCGCGCCGTGCTGCGCCGCTTCGGTCATGCGGCCGGGACGAGCGGGCAGCAGGGCGGTACGGGCAGCGAGTCGCCGTACGAGACCGACGGCGTGCTGGTCTTCGGTGACCTGGAGATCGACACCGAGGGCATGGAGGTACGCCGCGGGGGCCGGCAGGTGGGGCTCACGCCCACCGAGATGCGGCTGCTGCTCGAGTTCTCCTCCACGCCCGGCACCGTGCTCTCGCGCGACAAGCTGATGGAGCGGGTCTGGGACTACGGCTGGGGCGGGGACACCCGGGTCGTCGACGTCCATGTGCAGCGGCTGCGGACCAAGATCGGGCAGGACCGGATCGAGACGGTCCGCGGCTTCGGCTACAAGCTCAGAGCATGAACGGGCGGGCCCTGCGGACCGGTGTCCGCTGGAAGATCAGCATCGCGATCGCGGCCGTCGGCGCGCTCATCGCGGTGGCGCTGAGCCTGGTCGTCCACAACGCCGCGCGCGTCTCGATGATCGAGAACGCGCGCGAGGTGCAGCTGGAACGGCTCCTGTTCGCGCAGCGGCTGTACGAGGCCACGAACGCGAAGAACAGCACGCCCAAGTTCGGTGCGAAGCTCAACGACTCCGCGATGCCCAAGAGCCTGCGCGACGAGGTCCGCGGCAACCGCCGTGCCACCCATGTCGACGAGTACGAGAACGGCGTGCCCGACGTCTGGGCGGCCGTCCCGCTGGCCAACGGCGACATCCTCTCGCTGCACACCCGCTTCGCCGACCGCAGCGCCACGATCATGAGTGACCTCGACCGTGCCCTGATCATCGGCTCGGTCTGCGCCGTGCTGGGTGGCTCCGCGCTGGGCGTGCTGATCGGCGGACAGCTGTCCCGTCGGCTGCGCAAGGCGGCAGCGGCGGCGGGCAAGGTCGCGCAGGGCAATACGGAGGTACGTGTCAGGGAGGCCGTCGGCGGAGTTGTCCGCGACGAGACCGATGAGCTGGCCGGCGCGGTGGACGCGCTCACGGACGCGCTGAACGAACGCATCGAGGCGGAGCGCCGGGTCACCGCCGATATCGCCCATGAGCTGCGTACGCCGGTGACGGGGCTCCTCACGGCGGCCGAGCTGCTGCCGCCGGGGCGTCCCACGGAGCTCGTACGCGACCGGGCGCAGGCGATGCGGACGCTGGTCGAGGACGTGCTGGAGGTCGCGAGGCTGGACAGTGCCTCGGAGCGGGCGGAGCTTCAGGAACTGCCGCTCGGCGAGTTCGTCAGCCGACGGATCGCCCGGCTGGGCCCGGACGTCACGGTGCGGGTGATCCACGAGTCGTGGGTCTCCACCGATCCGCGGCGCCTGGAACGCATTCTGGGCAACCTGCTGGGGAACGCGGCCAAGCACGGGGCCTCGCCGGTGGAGGTCACGGTCGAGGGCCGGGTGGTGCGGGTACGCGACCACGGGCCGGGGTTCCCGGAGGAGCTGCTGCGGGAGGGGCCGAGCCGGTTCCGTACCGGGAGCAGCGACCGGGCCGGGCAGGGGCACGGCCTGGGGCTGACGATCGCGGCGGGCCAGGCGCGGGTGCTGGGCGCCCGGCTCACCTTCCGCAATGTGGCCCGGGAGGACGGGGCCGAGCGGCCGGGCGGCGCGATCGCAGTGCTGTGGCTCCCGGAGCACGCGCCGACGGACACCGGCAGTTTCCCGGTCCTCAAGCTCGCGGAGCAGCGGCGGCCGGACGGGCTCAGGAAGCGGGACAGGCTCACAAGGAAACGGACGGGCTCGAAGGACCGAGCCCGCCCGTTGACCGAGGACGAATGACCGAGGACGAATGACCGAGGACGAAAGGGATACCTGAAGGAACCGGTGAGCGTGTCCTAGACGGTCTGCGACTCCTTGGCCGTCGGAGTCGGCTCATCGACGGGGGCCGCGGGGGCCGCCGCGCCCCGCAGCGGGACCTCCTTGACGAACAGCGCCGCCACCAGGGCGAGTACGGCGACCGAGCCGCCCACCAGGAAGGCGATGTGCGTGCCGGATGCCACGGCGAACTCGTACGCCTCACGCACCGGGTCCGGAAGCTTCGCCAGGCTCGCCGCGTCCAGTTGCGCGGACTTCTCGGTGGCGCCTCCGCCGCCGCGCGCCGCCATTTCGTCCTGCACCTTTCCGGTGAACAGTGCGCCCATGATCGCGACACCGAAGGAGCTGCCGAGCGTACGGAAGAGGGTGGTCGCGGACGAGGCGACGCCCATGTCCTTGAGCTCGACGCTGTTCTGCGCGACGAGCATCGTGATCTGCATCAGGAAGCCCATGCCGGCCCCGAGCACCGCCATGTAGATGCCGGAGGTGAACTCCGACGTACTGGTGTCCATCTGCGCGAGCAGGAACAGGCCCGCCACCATCAGGGCGCTGCCCACGATCGGGAAGATCTTGTATTTGCCGGTGCTGGTGGTGACACGGCCGGCGATCAGCGAGACGATCATCATCGCGAGCAGCATCGGCAGGAGCAGCAGACCGGAGTTGGTTGCCGACGCGCCCTGGACCGTCTGCTGGAAGAGCGGCAGGAAGAGCACGGCGCCGAACATCACGAAGCCGGCCATGAAGCCGATGACCGACATCAGCGTGAAGTTGAGATTCCGGAAGATGTGCAGCGGAATGATCGGCTCGGCCGCCTTCGTCTCGACGAAGACGAAGCCGACGAGGGAGGCCACGCCGACGGCGATGAGCTCCATGATCACGGCCGAGCTCCAGGCGTACTCCGTACCGCCCCAGGTGGTGACCAGCACGATCGCGGTGATGCCCACGGTCAGCAGCCCGGCACCCAGATAGTCGACCTTCGCCTTCCTGCGCTGCGTCTTCGGCAGGTGCAGCACGGCGGTGACCATGGCCAGCGCGACCGCGCCGAGCGGCAGGTTGATGTAGAAGCTCCAGCGCCAGCCCAGGTGGTCGGTGATGGTGCCGCCGACCAGCGGGCCGCCGATCATGGCGATCGCCATGACGCCGGCCATCATGCCCTGGTACTTGCCGCGCTCCCGCGGCGGCACCAGATCGCCGATGATCGCCATGACGCCGACCATCAGTCCGCCCGCGCCGAGGCCCTGGATCGCCCGGAAGCCGATGAGCTGGCTCATGTCCTGGGCCATTCCGCTCAGGACGGAGCCGATCAGGAAGATCACGATGGACGTGAGGAAGATGCCCTTGCGCCCGTACATGTCACCGAGCTTGCCCCAGATGGGGGTGGAGGCGGCCGTGGCCAGGGTGTAGGAGGTGACCACCCAGGACAGATGCTCCAGGCCGCCGAGGTCACCGACGATGGTCGGCATGGCGGTGCCGACGATCAGGTTGTCGAGCATGGCCAGCAGCATCGCGATCATCAGCGCCAGAATCACCACCCGTACGCTGCGCGCCTGTGGTTCCGGTTTCCCGGACGCCGTGCTGTCCGCCGCCTTCTTCAGGTCCGCCATGGTTCCCACTCCCCCTGTTTCCCCGGTTCACTGTCACCCGCCCGCCGGGGGACTTACTTGCCGCCCGGCTAGCTCACTACACTGGGGAAAGTTAGACCCGTAACTAGCCGGGCGTCAAGTAAGTATGGGAGAGCACCATGAGCATGGGCAGCACGCCGCAGCCCCGGCGCGGCAACACGCGCCAGCGCATTCAGGATGTGGCTCTGGAGCTCTTCGCCGAACAGGGGTACGAGAAGACGTCGCTCCGCGAGATCGCCGAGCACCTCGATGTCACCAAGGCCGCGCTGTACTACCACTTCAAGACCAAGGAAGACATCCTCAACAGCATCTTCGAGGACCTCAACCGGCCCATCGAGGAGCTGCTGGTCTGGGGCAAGGAGCAGCCCCGCACCCTGGAGACGAAGAAGGAGATCCTGGTCCGCTACGGCGACGCGCTCGCCGGCGCCGCCCCCCTCTTCCGCTTCATGCAGGAGAACCAGGCGACCGTACGCGACCTGAGCATCGGCGAGACCATCAAGGGCCGGGTCATCGCCCTGATCGACCTGATCAAGGACCCCGAGGCGTCACTCTCCGACCAGGTGCGCTGCATCAGCGCGCTCTTCACGATGCACGCCGGCATGTTCGCCCTCAAAGACATCGACGGCGACCCCGAGGAGAAGCGCAAGGCTGTCCTCGAGGTCGCCGTCGAACTGGTCACCCGGGCACACGACCCGGGTCACTCCGCATAGTGCTGCGTCAGAGCGAGACGTTCACGGAACGCAGGAACGAGACCGGGTCGAGCGCGGAACCGTAGTTCGGGGTGGTCCGGATCTCGAAGTGAAGGTGCGGGCCGCTGGAGTTTCCGGTGTTGCCGGACAGGGCTATCTTCTGGCCGGTCTTCACGGTCTGGCCGATCTTCACGTTGATCTGCGACAGGTGCGCGTACTGCGAGTACTTGCCGTTGGAGTGCTTGATCACGACGGCGTTGCCGTACGCGGGGCCGTCGCCGCCGCCGTTCGGGCCCGCCTTGACGACGGTACCGGCGTGCGCGGCCTCGACCTTGGTGCCGATCGGGACGGCGAAGTCCTGACCGGAGTGCTTCGCGGCCCAGCGGGCGCCGCCGGTGCCGTAGGTGGCGCTCAGGGTGTACTTCTCGACGGGGGCCTCCCAGGAGGAGGCCTTCTTCTTCGCGGCGGCGGCCTTCTTCTTCGCCGCCTCCTTCGCCTTGACCGACTTCTCGGCTGCTGCCTTCTTCGCGGACGCGGCGGCCTTGCTCTGCACCTCCGCCTGCTGGGCGACGGAGCCGGCGGCACCGGCGAGAGCCACAGTGCTGGTGGTGTTCGCCGTACCGGAGGCCGCGAACGCCGCGCCCGCACCGAGCACCATCGATGCACCCACGGATGCGGCGACCACGGTGCCACGGACTCGGGACAGGGACGGGCGGGCGGACTGCTGGAACGTAACGCGCTTCGACATACGGGGAAGTCCTCCGGTTGTGAGTGAACCCGGCGTTCTGCCGGACGTGCTCCACCTTGGTAACCCGCACCCCCATCCCGGTTCAAACACCCCATCTACGAAGAAAAGCCGTAGTCGGTGCATCGGGAATCCGTTGGCGACGGCCCCGCGCGCAGGCCTTCGCGACACCCGGAAATCTATTTTCCGGAATGCGTTTAAGCCCAGTTCGAAACGGCCCTAATCGGACATGGGGCGGCCTTCCGGGCACATCGCTCCGTTTCACCGAAGGACCCCTCCCTGCCCGGGACGGAAGTCCCATCCGCGATCACGGCAACCTCTCCTAAGGCAGCTAGTAGGCCCCGGAAGGGCTGTGCGCCTTGTCACCGCCGGTGGGACCAAAGACCGTCCGATTCGGGACCTTCGGCCTGCGGGCTGACTACGCTGACGGGGAAGCGGCCCAGCTCTCGGGGGACACCATGGCCAGCGACGACACCCACGGCCCGGCGGCAGCGGCGTCCTGCTCACCGACCGGCTGGTGCTGACCTGCGCCCATGTGGTCAAGGGCGGCAGCCGGAGCCGGGTGGCACACCCCGGCCTGGCGGGGCACCGGGACGCGACCGTCGCCTGGATCGACCACGACCTGGACGCCGCGCTCCTCCTCGCCGCGGAACCGGTGCTTCTCGTCCCACCGGTACGGCTGGCCGCTCCACGACTGCGAGATCACCGGCTTCCCGGACATCCAGCGGTACGGCCCCGGGGAGCATCTGGAGACCGACCAGTGCACGGCCACGGTCCTGCCCATGGCGAGCCGGATGCGCAGCCTGATGGTCTGCGAGCTCGACGGCCCGCCCCCGGCCACCGACGACCACGGCGTCCCCACGCTCCGGGGCCTGTCCGGCGGCCCGGTCTTCGCCGGGAACGTGCTCCTCGCCGTCGCCCGCCAGATCCCCCGGCAGCGCGGCGGCCGACGGGTGGAGTGCGTCGCGCTCTCCACGCTCGCCGCCGCCCGGCCGGTCCAGCTCCTGTACGAACAGGCCACCGGCAAGCCGCTGCCTGCGAGAAGGTGCACGGCCACCACCCGAGGGACCGGCAGTACGAGGAGGAGTACGCGGCCTCGGTCGGCGCCGCCTACCGGCGTACGAAGGTCTTCGGCCTCGATGAGCTGAACAAGAACGAGACCGAGTGGGACCTCGACACCGCGTATCTGAGCCTGGAGGCCCAGCCTCCCGACGACAGTGCGGGGCAGCGCCCGCCCTCGGCGCCGCAGCGCATCTACGCGCTGCTCTCCGACCGCCCCCGGGTGCTGCTGCGCGGCAACGCGGGCACCGGGAAGACCACCCTGATCCGGCGGCTGGCCGCGCACGCCTCGGCGCGCACCCTCCCCGAGCGGCTGGACGCCCTCAACGGCCTGGTGCCCTTCGTCGTCCCCCTGCGCACGCTGCGCGCCCGGGGCGGCATCTTCCCCGGGCCCGCCGGCTGCCCGCCGCCGCCCGGCTGGTGATCGACGACCCGCCGGAGGGCTGGGCGGGCCGGGTCCTGGAATCCGGCCGGGCGCGCTGCTGCTGGTCGACGGCCTGGACGAGGTCCCGCAGGAGGACCGCGACGAGGCCCACGACTGGCTGTCCCGGCTGCTGGAGCGCTACCCCGGCATCCGGTGCGTGGCGACCGTACGCCCACTGGCCGTCGAACCGGACTGGCTGAGGTCGCAGGACTTCGAGGAGTTACGCCTGCTGCCGATGCGGAACGAGGACATCCGGTCCTTTGTGGGGGCGTGGCACAGGGCCGCCCGGCTGGACGGTGACGACCACGAGCATCTGACCGAGCTGGAACAGGACCTGGCGCACCGTTTCACCCAGAACACCGCCCTGCGCGACGGGCATCACGATGGACGTCGAGGAGCAGATCCAGCTGCTCCAGCGCATCGCGGTCTGGCTGGTGCGCGAGGGGCAGTCGGAATTCTCCCGCGAACAGGCACTGCGACAGCTGGACCCTGCCCTGTCGGGCATGGAACGCGTACGTGCCCAGGGCGCGGCGGAGGAGATCCTGACGCACCTTCTGAACCGCAACGGCCTCCTCCAGGAACGCACCGACGACACCTACCAGTTCGTCCACCGCACCTTCCAGGACTTCCTGGCGGCCAAGGAGTTGATCGAGGACGGCCACCGGAGCCGCTGGACCTGACCCCGCTCCAGGCTCTGCCCGGCCTCGAGGTCACCGTCAAGGACCCCACAGTGCAACTCGTCGGCACCGACGGCCTGCGCATTGCGCGCTGACCGGGCCGCAGAACAAGGGGCTGCCCCGGAACCGATAACGGTCCGGGGCAGCCCCTTCGTACCTGCTGACTACGACGCTGCTAGGCGTCCTTCGTCATGTTCGGGCCGGCGCCGCCTGCCGCCTGCTCGATCGGAGGAACGTCGGGCAGTGCCGACTTCTCCTCGCCGCGGAACGAGAACTTCTTCTCCTCGCCCTCGCCTTCCGTACCGACGACCACGATGTGACCGGGGCGCAGCTCACCGAAGAGGATCTTCTCGGAGAGGATGTCCTCGATCTCGCGCTGGATCGTCCGGCGCAGCGGCCGGGCGCCCATCACGGGGTCGTAGCCCTTCTTCGCCAGGAGAGCCTTGGCCTCGGCACTGAGCTCGATGCCCATGTCGCGGTCCTTGAGGCGCTCATCCACCTTGGCGACCATGAGGTCGACGATCTGGATGATGTCTTCCTCGGTCAGCTGGTGGAAGACGACCGTGTCGTCGACGCGGTTGAGGAATTCGGGCCTGAAGTGCTGCTTGAGCTCTTCGTTGACCTTGGTCTTCATCCGCTCGTAGTTCGTCTTGACGTCGCCCTGGGCGGCGAAGCCCAGGTTGAAGCCCTTGGAGATGTCCCGGGTCCCGAGGTTGGTCGTCATGATGATGACCGTGTTCTTGAAGTCCACGACCCGGCCCTGGGAGTCGGTCAGGCGACCGTCTTCCAGAATCTGGAGCAGGGAATTGAAGATATCGGGGTGGGCCTTCTCGACCTCGTCGAAGAGGACGACGGAGAACGGCTTGCGGCGCACCTTCTCGGTGAGCTGTCCGCCCTCTTCGTAGCCCACGTAGCCGGGGGGCGAACCGAAGAGACGGGAAACCGTGTGCTTCTCACTGAACTCCGACATATCGAGGGAGATCAGTGCGTCCTCGTCGCCGAAGAGGAATTCGGCGAGCGTCTTGGAGAGCTCGGTCTTACCGACACCGGACGGACCGGCGAAGATGAACGAGCCACCGGGGCGCTTCGGGTCCTTCAGACCGGCTCGCGTACGGCGAATCGCCTGCGAAAGGGCCTTGATGGCGTCCTTCTGCCCGATGACGCGCTTGTGAAGCTCGTCCTCCATGCGCAGCAGACGGGAGGACTCCTCCTCCGTCAGCTTGAAGACCGGGATTCCGGTGGCCGTGGCCAGGACTTCGGCGATGAGCTCGCCGTCGACCTCGGCGACGACGTCCATGTCGCCGGCCTTCCACTCCTTCTCGCGCTTGGTCTTCGCCGCCAGCAGCTGCTTCTCCTTGTCGCGGAGAGACGCCGCCTTCTCGAAGTCCTGGGAGTCGATGGCCGACTCCTTGTCGCGGCGGACACCCGCGATCTTCTCGTCGAACTCGCGGAGGTCCGGCGGCGCGGTCATCCGGCGGATGCGCATCCGGGAGCCGGCCTCGTCGATCAGGTCGATCGCCTTGTCCGGCAGGAAGCGGTCCGAGATGTACCGGTCGGCCAGCGTCGCGGCCTGGACCAGCGCCTCGTCCGTGATGGAGACCCGGTGATGGGCCTCGTAACGGTCGCGCAGACCCTTGAGGATCTCGATGGTGTGGGGCAGCGACGGCTCCGCGACCTGGATGGGCTGGAAGCGTCGCTCGAGAGCGGCGTCCTTCTCCAGGTGCTTGCGGTACTCGTCGAGCGTCGTGGCACCGATGGTCTGGAGCTCGCCTCGCGCCAGCATGGGCTTGAGGATGCTCGCGGCGTCGATCGCGCCCTCGGCGGCGCCCGCACCCACCAGGGTGTGGAGCTCGTCGATGAACAGGATGATGTCGCCGCGGGTGCGGATCTCCTTGAGGACCTTCTTCAGGCGCTCCTCGAAGTCACCGCGGTAGCGGGAACCCGCGACCAGGGCGCCGAGGTCAAGCGTGTAGAGGTGCTTGTCCTTGAGGGTCTCGGGCACCTCGCCCTTGACGATGGCCTGTGCCAGGCCCTCGACGACCGCCGTCTTGCCGACGCCGGGCTCGCCGATGAGAACCGGGTTGTTCTTGGTACGGCGGGACAGCACCTGCATGACCCGCTCGATCTCCTTCTCGCGCCCGATGACCGGGTCGAGCTTGGATTCACGAGCGGCCTGGGTGAGATTCCGGCCGAACTGGTCGAGCACCAGGGACGTGGAGGGCGTGCCCTCCGCGGGGCCGCCCGCTGTGGCCGCCTCCTTGCCTCCCGAGTACCCGGAGAGCAGCTGGATGACCTGCTGCCGCACCCGGTTCAGGTCGGCGCCCAGCTTCACGAGGACCTGGGCTGCGACGCCCTCGCCCTCGCGGATCAGGCCGAGCAGGATGTGCTCGGTGCCGATGTAGTTGTGACCCAGCTGAAGGGCCTCGCGGAGCGAAAGCTCCAGGACCTTCTTGGCTCGGGGGGTGAAGGGGATGTGTCCGGACGGGGCCTGCTGGCCCTGACCGATGATCTCCTCCACCTGCTGGCGGACCGCCTCGAGCGAAATCCCGAGGCTCTCCAGGGCCTTAGCGGCGACACCCTCACCCTCGTGGATCAGGCCCAGGAGGATGTGCTCGGTGCCGATGTAGTTGTGGTTGAGCATCCGGGCTTCTTCCTGAGCCAGGACGACAACCCGCCGCGCGCGGTCGGTGAACCTCTCGAACATCGTTAATCGCTCCTCAGAGCGGTCAGGCAGTAAGGGGTCGGTCCCCTCCCTGTCCTTCCGCAGCTTAGTCCCGCAAGCGGGGACCGCTCATTCCAACTGCCGACACCCGTTCTTGGCCTCCTGCCCGGAACGCCGACAACTGCTCCAACCCGATGGTGCGAGACGATGTTCCCGCAGGCCAGGCAGATACCCCTTTCGCCAGTACGCCGATGGCGAACGTGAGACGGTATCGGCCTGCGTGTCGCCCCTTCCCACTAGGGATGTCTTACCCGCAACTACTGACAGTCCATGCGGCGTGCCCCGGTTCCCTCAGCTACGGGCGAACATCTTTGCGCTGCCGGATGCGCCCGCACGCCCCCATACCGGGCACGCAGGGCAATCGGTCACCGACTCCGCGTAACCCCGGGGGTGCTTCGACGGTTCATCGGGCATGACCCTCACCGTCCCGTCTCCCCGCTCGTCGCCCGACGCCGACGACAGGGCGCTGTGGTACGAGCGGGAGCTGGGCTGGGCCACCGCGGAGGGGACGCCGGTGCGTCTGCTGACCGGGCTGCGTTTCGATGTGCTGGAGCTGCCTGCCGACGCCGGTCACGCCGCGCTGCGGCGGCTGGGGCGTACGGGTCCGGTGGCACTGACCGGGCAGCGGATGGGACTGCTGGTGGCTGCGGGAAGCGCCGATGAGCTGCCGGGGCTGCTCGACTGGCTGGAATGGGGCGGAATCGCCCTCGATCTGACCGCCGTCGGCAGCGGCGGGCGGATCACCGCCCCGGCACCGCCCGGCTGGACGGCCGGCTCGCCGGGGGCCGCGCTCTGGCTGCGGCCCCCCGAGCCGAGGCAGGAGGTCGAGCCGATGCTCCCGGCCCTCGTCGACTTCGGGAACAGGGGTGGGGATGTTCCCGATCTCGCACGGCTGGTGAACGTCGCCGCGACGGAATGCCACCGGGCGCGACTGACGCGTGCCCGGACCGGACTGCTGACCGAAAGGCCGACAGCTCAGCCGTTGGCCTTCTCGTAAGCCTCGCGGATCTCCGCGGGAACACGGCCGCGGTCATTCACATTGTGGCCGTTCTCGCGAGCCCACTTACGGATCTCGGCGGTGTCCTTGTTGCCACCGGTGACGGCGCGGCCCTTGCCACGGCCCGTCGCGGCGCGGCCACCGGTACGACGGCCACCCTTGGTGTACGGCTCAAGAAGACCACGGAGCTTGTCCGCGTTGGTCGTGGTGAGGTCGATCTCGTACGTCTTGCCGTCAAGTGCGAACGTCACTGTCTCGTCCGCCTCGACACCGTCGAGGTCATCGACAAGAAGGACCTGAACCTTCTGTGCCACTGGATTTCCTTTCATCGAAAATGTAGTACGCGGAAAGGAAACCGCTTTTCCCCGAAAAACACAAACCCCTGGGAGAGGTTCAGGAGTGCAAGAACACGGGAAACATGCGCGATTCGGACATAGGGTTACGGCGGCTTCTGCCGATCACAGGTGCAGAAGCATCCGGCTGTTGCCCAAGGTGTTCGGCTTCACTCGTTCGAGACCGAGGAACTCCGCGACACCCTCGTCATAGGAACGCAGCAGCTCACTGTAGACATCTGTGTCGACCGGCGTCTCTCCGATCTCGACGAAGCCGTGCTTCGCGAAGAAGTCGACTTCGAAGGTGAGACAGAAAACCCGGCGCACGCCCAGCCAGCGCGCGGTCTGCAAGAGCTTGTCCAGCACTTGGTGCCCCACTCCGGCGCCCTTGATGCTGTGATCGACGGCAAGAGTGCGCACTTCGGCGAGGTCTTCCCACATCACATGGAGTGCACCGCAACCGATGACACGGGCGTCCTCGTCGCGTTCCGCGACCCAGAACTCCTGGATGTCCTCGTAAAGCGTCACTGTTGCTTTGTCGAGCAGGATGCCTTCGGAGACGTACCCGTCAAGGAGGCTGCGGACCGACGTCACATCGGTCGTCCTGGCACGGCGGACGGTGATGGCGGGACTATTTACCGACGGGTCGGTATGAAACTCGGTATCCGGCTGGGTTTGCGGCAGCTCTGAGGACATGCCCAGACGCTATCGCCCGGTCTCCGGCTCCGTGTCATCGGCCGGGGTTGTCTCACCGACCGGACTTGCGGGCGGTTCGGGGAAGGTAGGCAGAACGATGCGCATCGCGTCCTGCAGAGCCTCGCGCTGTTCGGCCGACATCATGCCGAAGAAGGCGACAAGAGCCGCAGCCGGGTTGTCACTGTGGGACCAGGCTTCGTTCATCAGTGCGGCCGAGTACGCGGCACGGGTGGAGACCGCCGTATATCGATATGCGCGGCCGTCGACTTCCCTGCGGACCCAGCCCTTCTGATGGAGATTGTCCATTACCGTCATGACCGTCGTGTACGCGATGGACCGTTCCTGCTGAAGGTCCTCGAGAACTTCCCGCACGGTGACCGGACGGTTCCATTGCCAGACCCGTGTCATCACGGCGTCTTCCAGCTCTCCCAATTGGCGAGGCACAGCGTCACCTTAGTGCTAGATGTCTGGAATGGATGGTTATTTACACAGCAAAAGGGCGTACAGCTCGTCACTCACGAGCCGTACGCCCTTACTCGGTTCCTGGGTCGGGCGCGGTCAGGCGCCCTCGGCCCGTGGGGTCTGCTGGACCGATTCCGCGCGGGAGATCGCGGCATCCACGGCCGCGTCCTCCTTGGTCTTGTTCGGACCGCCCTGACTCTTGACGATCGTCACGACGAGACCGATGAAGAAAGCGGCCATCACCACGGGGGGCAGAAGCGCGGATACGTAGTCCATACCGTCCAGAGTAGCGAGCCCGGTGCGGCCGGAGTCCGCGCCCTCCCGGGGAGGGCGCGGCGGACCGGTCAGCCCGCGGCGCGCTCCTCGGACGGAGTGACGGGGCGGCGGCGGGGCGGGAAGACCTCGGAAGGCTTCGGCATGGGGCGCTCCCCGGGCACGGGCGGGCGGGCCGGGGCCGGCGGGGCCTTCGGGGTCTTCGGGGTCTTCGGCCGGTCGGGCTCCTGCGCTGCGGCGAGGCCGCCCGGCAGGGCGAGCAGGCGACTGCGCGGCGCCGGGGCCGTCACGGGGACGGCGCGTCCCGCGAGGCGGGCACGGACGGAGCGTTCGGCGAGCACCTGGCAGCGTTCCAGGAGGGCCGCCGCGAGGGGTTTCCCGCGCAGTGCGCGCAGTGCGGCCAGATCGTCGGGGCGGGGGTCGTATCCGGCGGCCAGGGCGTCCTGGAGGAGCTCCAGATAGCCGGAGACGGAGCCGGGGAGGGCTCCACGGTAGCGGGCGAGATCGGCGAGGAGGAAGGCGCGCAGCCTGCCGGCCTCACCGACCGCCTCGTCCACGGCCTCCGCGAGCCGCAGGCAGTCCTGGACATCCTCTTCGGGCAAGGGCGTGGGGTGGAGGGCGATGGCGAGGACGCGTCGGAGCACACGCAGCTCGTCCGCACTGAACGCCATGCCGCCGCGTGATCCGTAGGGCGTGGGCATAGCGCGACAATACGTGCTAAATGGACAAAATCCTCTTAACTGGCCGTGGCGGCGCGGCGCCTGCCAAGCGCCGCCACGGCCATTCCCGCAGGTGCGGGCGCCTGCGTCAGAGGCGGGCGATGTTGCGCTCGTACACGAGGCGCAGACCGATGAGTGTCAGCCAGGGCTCGTGCTCGTCGATGACGGAGGACTCGCCCAACACCATCGGAGCAAGGCCGCCGGTCGCGATGACGGTGACGTCGTCGGGGTCGGCCGCGAGCTCCTTCTTCATCCGTTCGACGACGCCGTCGATCTGGCCCGCGAAGCCGTACACGATGCCGGACTGCATGGCTTCGACGGTGTTCTTGCCGATGACGTTGCGCGGCCTGGCCAGCTCGATCTTGCGGAGCTGGGCGCCCTTGACGCCGAGCGCTTCCACCGAGATCTCGATGCCGGGTGCGATCACACCGCCCGTGTACTCGCCGCGCGCGGAGACCGCGTCGAAGGTGGTGGCCGTACCGAGGTCCACGACGATCGCCGGGCCTCCGTAGAGCTCGACCGCGGCGACCGCGTTGATGATGCGGTCCGCGCCGACCTCCTTGGGGTTGTCGGTCAGGACCGGCACACCGGTCTTGACGCCCGGCTCCACGAGGATCGCGGGGACGTCGCCGTAGTAGCGGCGGGTGACGTCGCGGAGCTCGTGCAGGACGGCGGGGACGGTGGAGCAGATCGCGATGCCCTCGATGCCGTCGCCGAGCTCCACACCCAGCAGCGGGTGCATGCCCATCAGGCCCTGGAGCAGCACGGCGAGCTCGTCGGCCGTACGGCGGGAATCGGTCGAGATCCGCCAGTGCTCGACGATCTCCTCACCGTCGAACAGGCCGAGGACCGTGTGCGAGTTGCCGACGTCGATGGTGAGCAGCATCAGACGCCGGCCCCATCGGTGTCGCGGAAGTCCAGACCGATGTCGAGGATCGGCGAGGAGTGGGTGAGCGCGCCGACGGCCAGGTAGTCGACACCCGCTTCGGCGTAGGCGCGCGCCGATGCGAGCGAGAGCCGGCCGGAGGACTCCAGTACGGCGCGGCCGCCGACCAGGGCGACGGCCTCCGCCGTCTGCTCGGGGGTGAAGTTGTCCAGCAGGATCAGGTCGACGCCCGCGTCGAGGACCTCGCGTACCTGCTCCAGGGTGTCGACCTCGACCTCGATCGGTACGTCCGGGAACGCGTCCCTGACCCGCTTGAACGCCTCCGCGACGCCGCCCGCCGCGACGACGTGGTTGTCCTTGACGAGCGCCGCGTCCGAGAGCGACATGCGGTGGTTGACGCCGCCGCCGCAGCGCACCGCGTACTTCTCCATCGCACGCAGTCCGGGGGTCGTCTTGCGGGTGTCGCGGACCTTGGCCTTCGTGCCGTCGAGCACATCGGCCCAGGCGCGCGTCGCGGTCGCGATGCCCGAGAGCCTGCAGAGCAGGTTGAGGGCGCTGCGCTCGCCGGTGAGCAGGTCACGGGTGCGGGTGGTGACCGTCAGCAGCTTCTGGCCTGCGGCGATGCGGTCGCCGTCCTCGACGTGCCGCTCGACCTCGAACTCGTCCGTACAGACGATCGAGAGCACCGCTTCCGCGATGTGGATTCCGGCGACAACGCCCGCCTCGCGCGCGGTGAAGTCACCGGTCGCGACGGCGTCCTCGGGGACCGTCGCCACGGTCGTGACGTCCACGCCGCCGTCGAGGTCCTCCTCGATCGCCACATGGGCGACGTCCTCGACCTGGACGGGGTCCAGACCGGACTCGGCGAGCAGCTGGGCGAGGGCGGGGTCGAGACCGCACTCCAGGCCGTCGGGGTCGTAACCGTCGCCACAGCCGCAGCCGTCGCCGCAGCCGTCCGTGGCGGGAGCGGGCGCGCCGATATGGATCAGCGGTACATCCACGGGCGTGGGGCGCGGATTCTCTTCGGGCGTGCTCACGGTTGCGGCTCCTCGGGGGCGTCGGCGGGGTGGTTCGTGGTGCTTGAGCAGTCTGGTGTCCCGGTGGCGCGTACGGGCGGGAATGCGGCGGTCTCCGTACGGCTGACGACCAGCCGCCGGTCCGGGGCGATCCGTACGACGAGGTGGCGGCGCCAGTTCTCGTCGTCCCGGTCGGGCCGGTCCTCGCGCCAGTGGCAGCCGCGGGTCTCCTCGCGCTCGCGGGCCGCTGCGACCAGGACCCGCGAGACCAGGAGCAGGTTGGTGGCCTCCCAGGCGTCCACGCCGGGCACGGCCACCTTGGGTTCGGCCGCGTCCGCTTCGTCGGCGGCGGTGCGGTGCAGGGCCTCCAGCTCATCGGCCGCGGTGGCGAGACTGGCCGCGGAACGGATGACTCCGGCGCCCTTCGTCATGATCCGCTGGATCGCCGCCCGGGACTCGGGGACCAGGAGGGGCGCGGTGCTGCCGCCGACGGGTTCCACCGCCTCGGTCCGCTCCGGCCGGTCCCGCACGATGTCGGCCGCGATGCGCTCCGCGAAGACCAGGCCCTCCAGGAGGGAGTTGGAGGCCAGCCGGTTCGCGCCGTGCACGCCCGTACAGGCGACCTCGCCACAGGCGTACAGGCCGGGGACCGTCGTACGGCCTGCGAGGTCGGTGCGGATGCCGCCCGATGCGTAGTGCGCGGCCGGGGCGACCGGGACCGGTTCGGTGACCGGGTCGATGCCGTGGGACCGGCAGGCGGCCAGGATCGTGGGGAAGCGGTGCTCCCACATCTCGGCGCCGAAGTGGCGGGCGTCCAGATACATGTGCTCGGTGCCGTGGTGGTGCATCTGGCGGGTGATGGCCTTGGCGACGATGTCGCGCGGGGCCAGCTCCGCCAGCTCGTGCTGCCCGAGCATGAAGCGGGTGCCGGACGCGTCGACGAGGTGGGCGCCCTCGCCCCGTACCGCTTCCGATACGAGGGGCTGCTGGCCCTCCGCGTCGGCGCCGAGGAACAGGACCGTCGGGTGGAACTGGACGAACTCCAGGTCGGAGACCTCCGCGCCGGCCCGCAGCGCCAGGGCCACCCCGTCGCCTGTGGAGACCGACGGGTTGGTGGTGGCGGAGAACACCTGGCCCATGCCGCCGGTGGCGAGGACGACCGCGGGGGCACGGACCGCGCCCACGCCGTCGTGCTGTCCCTCGCCCATGACGTGCAGGGTGACTCCCGCCGTACGGCCTTCGGCGTCGTTGAGGAGATCCAGGACCAGGGCGTTCTCCACGGTGTGGAGGGCTGCCGAGCGCACCGCCTCGACCAGGGCACGGGAGATCTCGGCGCCCGTGGCGTCGCCTCCGGCGTGCGCGATGCGGCGGCGGTGGTGGCCGCCCTCGCGGGTCAGGGCGATGTCGCCGCTCTCCGTCTTGTCGAAGAGCGCGCCGGTCTCGATCAGCCTGCGTACGGCGTCGGGGCCCTCGGTGACCAGGGCCCGTACCGCCGTCTCGTCGCACAGGCCCGCGCCCGCTACGAGGGTGTCGGCCAGGTGCTGCTCGGGGGTGTCGCCCTCGCCGAGGGCCGCCGCGATGCCGCCCTGCGCCCAGCGGGTGGAGCCGTCGTCGAGGCGCGCCTTGGTGACGACGACGGTGTCGAGGCCCGCGGCGGCGCAGCGCAGTGCGGTGGTGAGACCGGCCACGCCCGAGCCGACCACGACGACGTCCGCGTCGATGGCCCAGCCGGGGGCGGGGGCGGTCAGCCGTATTCCGGTCACGTGAGGGCTCCGAAGGTCAGCGGGATGTTGTCGATCAGGCGGGTGGCGCCCACCCGTGCCGCCACGGCGAGGATCGCCTCGCCGTGGTCGCGGTCGTCGGGGATCTCGGTGAAGTCCGCCGGGTCGACGAGGGCGAGATAGTCCACGGCGAGCGGCGGCTGTTCCTTGGACGCGTCGTCCAGGACGAGGCGGGCCGCGGCGCGGACCGCGGCGGGGCCGCCGCTCGGCCGGGCCAGTGCGACCGCCTGGGTGTCGGCGGCCGCGCGGGACTCACCGAGCGCGGCGAGCCCGGCGACCCGGCTCGCGTTCGCCGTGGTGGCCGTCGCGCGCTCGTGCAGTGCCTGCTGGGCGGCCAGCCGGTCGCGGGCCGCGAACAGGGCCCGGGGCAGCGCGAGCGCGGTGTGCCGCTCCTCGGCGGAGAGGAAACGGTTGCGGCTGGAGAGTGCGAGACCGTCGGGGTCGCGGACAGTGGGTACGCCCGTGATCTCGACGCCGAAGTTGAGATCGCGCACCATGCGGCGGATCAGTGCCAGCTGCTGGGCGTCCTTCTGCCCGTACAACGCCTCGTCGGGGCGGGTGAGGTGGAGCAGCTTGGCGACGACGGTGAGCATGCCGTCGAAGTGCCCGGGGCGTGCGGCGCCTTCGAGGCGCTCGCCCATGGGACCGGCGGTGATGCGGACCTGGGGTTCGCCCCCGGGGTAGACCTCGTCGACCGAGGGCGCGAAGACCGCGTCCGCGCCCGCCCCGGCGGCGACCGCGAGGTCGGCGTCGAGCGTGCGCGGGTATCGGTCGAGGTCGGCCGCCTCGCCGAACTGGAGCGGGTTCACGAAGACGGTGACAACGACCTGGCCGGCCGGGCCCGCGGCGGAGCGCGCGGTACGGATCAGGGTGGCGTGGCCTTCGTGGAGTGCGCCCATCGTCATGACGACGACGCGCCGTGCCCCGGCCGGGCGGCGCAGGGCGTCGAGCTCGGCCGCGGTGTGCAGGAGGGCGGGGGTGGTGGCCCTCGCCCCGGAGTCCTGGGCCGCACCGGAATCCTGGGTGTTCATCGGGCCTCCCCCGGTCCGGCGCCTTCGGTACCGCCGGGCCCGGCCGTGCGGCCACCGTCGGCCAGGACGCCGAGCAGGTCCTCCGCGAGCTCCGCCTTGAGCATGCCGTGCGCGAGGGCCCGGTCGGCGGTGGCGCGGGCCATCGCGATGTAACCGGCCACCATCTCCGGAGCGTGCGCGCGGAGCTCGCCGATGTGGGCCGCGACCGTGCCCGCATCGCCGCGGGCGACGGGTCCGGTCAGTGCTGCGTCGCCCGAGCGCAGGGCGTTGTCGAGGGCCGCCCCGAGGAGCGGGCCGAGCATCCGGTCGGGGGCGGTCACCCCGGCCTTGGTGAGCAGTTCCATGGCCTCGGCGACCAGCGTGACCAGGTGGTTCGCACCGAGGGCGAGGGCCGCGTGGTAGAGCGGACGGGACTCCTCCGCGATCCATTCGGGCTCGCCGCCCATCTCGATGACCAGCGCCTCGGCGGCGAGTCTGAGCTCCACGGGGGCGGTGACGCCGAACGAACAGCCCGCGAGCCGCTGGACGTCGACGGAGCTGCCGGTGAACGTCATCGCCGGGTGCAGGGCGAGGGGCAGCGCCCCGGCCCGCCGGGCGGGGTCGAGCACCTTGGTCCCGTACCGCCCCGAGGTGTGGACGATCAGCTGTCCCGGCCGTACGGCACCGGTCTCGGCGAGGCCCTCGACCAGCCCGGGCAGCGCGTCGTCGGGGACGGTCAGCAGCACCAGATCGGCGCGTGCCAGCACCTCGGCGGGCGTTACCAGGGGTACGTCGGGGAGCAGGGCGGCCGCCCGGCGCACCGAGGCGTCGGAGACGCCCGATACGGCCACCGGGCGGTGCCCGGCGAGCTGGAGCGAGGCGGCGAGGGCGGGGCCGACCCGGCCCGCGCCGACGACACCGACCGTGAGGCGGGCGGGGCGGTCCCTCGCGTCGAGGGGGTCCTTCGAAGTTGTCGTATTCACGCGGCGATGGCCTTCCGTTCCAGTCCGCGGGGGGTACCGGACGATTTCTCTGCATGCTACGCCAGCGTTTCGCGCCACCTCACGGCTGTCCACAGCCTGTGGGTAACTCTGCGGCTCAGGCGGAAATCCGGTCGGACGATGTCAGTGGTCCGGGTAATGATCGTCCCATGACGGACACCGATGGGCAGAAGGAGAGAGCGCAGGCTGGCCGCGTGGCGGCAGTCGGAGCGGGTCCTTGCACGGGTGTCCGCGGAAGCCACGATCGGCGAACAGCTCGCCGCGCTGGCGGCCGACGCGAGCGCGGTCCACGACCTGGACGACTGGACCGATGTGTACGGCGACGGGTGGTCGGCAAGGTCGAGCGACGGGTGGCGGAGCTGCTCGGCACGGAGGCCGCCGCGTTCTGCCCGACCGGGACGATGGCGCAGCAGATCGCGCTGCGCTGCTGGGCGGGGCGGACCGGCAATCCGACCGTGGCCCTGCACCCTCTCGCCCATCCAGAGGTGCACGAACGGGGCGCGCTGAGCGCGGTGAGCGGGCTGCGTACGGTGCATCCGACGCCCGAACCCCGGCTGCCCACGGCGGACGAGCACCGGTACGGCGGAGACGTCTTCCACCGCACCCGGCGGCACTCTCCGCGCTGCTCGGCCTGGAACGGGAACTGCCGCGGCTGCCGGCGTACGTGGCGCACGCGAAGGTGGTGGCCGGGGCGTTGGCCGAGGGCTTCGAGGAGTCGGCCGCCCCGTGGTTCCGGGTGCATCCGGAACCTCCGCACACCCATCAGTTCCAGGTCTGGCTGCCGTACGGGGCGGGCGTGCTGAACGAGGCGTCGGTGCGGCAGGCGGAGGAGACGGGGGTGGCACTGTTCCACCGGTGGTTCACCGGGCCCTCGACGCCGCCCGGGGTCTCGTTCACGGAGGTCACGGTGGCTGCGGAGGGGCTGGAGTGGACCGCGCAGGATGTGCGGGATGCGGTGGGGGAGTTCATCGAGCGCCTGGTGTAGGCGGGGCGTGGGGACCGGGCCGTCCGGTGGCCGGTTCCGTCCTCAAGCGCCGGACGGGCTGGATGGGCCTCCGCGGTGGTTACGGACGGGGTTGTGTGCGGGGCGTGGGCGTCCAGGTCCGGAGGCGTCTGCGGAGTTCCCGCAGCACCTCCCTGTCGTGCCGGCCGGGCAGTGGTGGAGGCGTTTCCCTGTGCTGGGCTGCGCGGTAGCTGTCGAGCATGTGCTGCTGAATGGCGTCCATGTCTCCCAGGGTGAGCCGGTCGCGGCCAGGTCGGCGCGTGGATTGACGAGCACCGTCAAATGGCGCGTGGCCCCGTCCCCGTACCCCCCACTATGGAGACGTGAGCGTGAACATCGACATCGCGGGACTGCCCGCCGACCGCATCGTCTTCGAGACCTCGCCCCTCGCCGAGCTGGGGCTGGCTCTGCATGCGCTCTCCGAGCCCGGCCACCATCCGGGCCTGCACGGCTGGGCGACCGCGACCGCCGCCTCCCTGGAGCCCGACCTGGCGGACCGGCTCCACGAGGCGGAGTTCCTGTGGCGCAACACCTTCTCGGACGTCTTCATGCCGTTCGCCGGGGTGCGCGGCGGTGACGGCAGGACCGGGGCCACCCTCGCCGAGGACCTGGACATCCTCGACAAGCTGGACGACGAGCGGTTCGTCGCCGCCGCTCTGGAATTCACCTGCGCCAGCCACTACGGCACCGGCTCGCCCTCCCCGCTGACCGACGCGACGATGCGGGCCCGCGCACTGGACATGGCGGCCGCCCGTGGACCTCAGCAGGTGCAGTTCACCCAGCAGTTGCTGGGTGACCCCATCTCGGTACGCAGCTGGGTCCGGCGCCTCTTCGAGGACTGCGATCAGGCGTTCTTCGCGGACACCTGGCGGCGGGTGCAGGTCCAGCTCGTCGCCGATGCCCGGCACAAGACGGAGCTGCTGCGGCGCAAGGGGCTCGACGAGGCGGTGCGTGCGGTCTCCGCCGCCCTTTCGCTGAACGAGGACGGCACCCGGATCAGTGTCGACAAGCTGACCGAGGGCCGGACCAACGCCGCCGACCCGGCCGTCGGCCCCGGGCTCACGCTCATACCGACCACGTTCGGCTGGCCGCACCTCATGGTGCTGCACGCCCCGGGCTGGCGGCCGGTGATCCACTACCCGGTGCACCGCCCCGAACTGCCCTCCCCCGCCTCCGTCGAGCTGCTCCAGCTCCGGATGGAGGCGCTGGCCCATCCGATGCGGATGCGCCTGTGCCGCAACCTCGCCCGTTCTCCGTACACCACCGGCGAACTCGCCGACTCGCACGGGATCACGGCCCCCGAGGTCTCCCGCCACCTCTCGGTACTGAAGAAGGCCGGTCTCGTCACCACCCGGCGGCGCGGCCGGTACGTCCTGCACCAGCTCGACCTGACCGCGGTGACCCGGCTCGGCAGCGACTTCCTGGAGGGGATCCTGCGCTGAGGCGGCGCACGGTCCGTGCGGTCAGCCCGTTCCGCCGCCGGCCCGGACCAGGCCCGTCTCGTACGCGAGGACGACGACCTGCACCCGGTCGCGCAGGTTCAGCTTCGTCAGGATGCGGCCGACATGCGTCTTCACGGTCGCCTCGGACAGCACGAGCCGCGCCGCGATCTCACCGTTCGACAGCCCCTGGGCGACCAGCATCATCACTTCGCGTTCCCGCTCGGTGAGCTTCTCGATGTGCTTCTGGTTGGGGTCCTTGACGCCGCTGGGCAGCATCGAGGAGAACCGGTCCAGCAGCCGACGAGTGGTGGACGGCGCGACGACCGCGTCACCACTGTGCACGGCACGGATCGCGGCGAGCAGTTCGCCGGGCGGCACGTCCTTGAGCATGAAACCGCTGGCCCCCGCCTTCAGCCCGGAGAAGGCGTACTCGTCCAGGTCGAACGTGGTCAGGATGAGCACCTTCGGCGGATCGGTCTGCGCACAGATGCGCCGGGTCGCCTCGACGCCGTCCAGCCTCGGCATACGTACGTCCATCAGCACCACGTCGACAGCAGTGGCACGCAGCACCTCGATCGCCTCGGCGCCGTCACCGGCCTCGGCCACGACCTCCATGTCCGGCTGGGCGGCGAGCACCATCCGGAATCCGGTGCGCAGCAGCACCTGGTCGTCGACGAGCATCACGCGGATCGCCATGAGGTGTCCTGTTCTCCTGGTCAGAGGGATGGGGCGGGCTTTCAGCAGGTCAACCGCACACGTCTAATGGCCGGGCTTCAGCGGCAGCAGGGCACTGATCCGGAATCCGCCGCCGGGGCGCGGTCCCGCATCCAGCGTGCCGCCGACCATGCCGACCCGCTCCCGCATGCCGATCATGCCGTGACCGGCTCCGTCGGCGCCGCCGTCCTCGTACAGCTCGTGTGCGGCCCCCCGGCCGTCGTCCTCCACGAGGAGCCCGAGGCCGTCGTCGAAGTAGACCAGCCGCACGCTGGCACCCGCATCCGGGCCGCCGTGCTTGCGGGTGTTGGTGAGGGCTTCCTGCACGATGCGGTACGCGGTCAGTTCCACCCCGCTGGGCAGGGGGCGCGGAGTGCCCTCGATCTTGAAGTCCACCGCCAGGCCGGTCTGCCGGACCCGCTCGATCAGGTCCTCGATCTGTCCGACATCGGGCTGCGGTACGTACTCCCCGCTCTCCGGGGCGTCACCGGTGCGCAGCACCCCGAGCAGCCTGCGCATCTCGGCGAGCGCCTGGCGGCCGGTGCTCGAAATGGTCTCCAGCGCCTGCCTCGCCTGGTCCGGGGCCGCGTCCATGACGTACGCGGCCCCGTCGGCCTGGACCACCATCACGGAGACGTTGTGGGCGACGACGTCGTGCAGTTCGCGGGCGATCCGGGCGCGCTCGGCAGCCACCGCGACCTTCGACTGCGCCTCGCGCTCCCGTTCCAGCCGGGCCGCGCGCTCCTCCAGCTGGTCGAAGTAGGCCCGGCGGGTCCGCATCGAGTCGCCGAGCACCCAGGCGAGTACGAACGGCACCGTCATGACGACCACGACGAAGACGGCCTGGGCCCAGCTGCCCTGGGAGCCCTCGTCCGGCCAGCGCAGCTGCGAGAGGCCGGCCGCGCCGAGACTGCAGACCAGGGCCAGCCGGGACGCCCAGCGCTCCCCGACGGTGGCCACGGTGAAGATGATCACGAGCATGGCGAAGTCCGCGACACCGGGCGCGACATCCAGCACCAGCTGCGCGATGCCCATCGCGACGGTGAGCAGCAGCATCTTCTCGGGTGCCCGCCGACGCAGCGCGACGACGGTGCAGAGGCCCAGGACGATCGGCACCGAGAGGAGGCGCTCCCGCGCGTGACCGGGCTGTTCGGCCACCATCGACACGCCGGAGAGCCCGAGGAGGAAGACAGCCCAGAAACTGTCGACGCCCGTCGGGTGTCTGCGGATGAAGTCGTAGAGACGCTGCACGTAACCCAGCGTAGGGATAGCAGATCGGTGCCCGGGTCAGCCGGAGGGCCGATCCAGGTCCTGGGACCGTACTCCCCAAGGTGGAGACTTGCCTACGTGACGGATGACTGGTGCGGGTGGCGGGAAGCGGCCGAGACCGCTTTGTACGGGGACGAGGGCTTTTACCGAAGGCCGGAAGGGCCCGCGGGACATTTCCGCACGTCGGTGCACGCCTCTGCGCTGTTCGCCGCCGCCGTCGCCCGGCTGCTGGCCGGGACCGCGCGGCAGCTGGACACGGACGAGGTCTCCCTGGTGGATGTCGGCGCGGGCCGGGGCGAGCTGCTGACGGGGGTGCTGGCGGCAGCGCCCGCCGGGCTGAAGGTGCGGGCGTACGCGGTGGAGATCGCCGGACGCCCGCCCGGCCTCGATCCCCGGATCGAGTGGTGCGCCGAGCCTCCGCAAGGGGTCACCGGGCTGCTCTTCGCCAACGAATGGCTGGACAACGTCCCGACGGACATCGCGGAGGCCGACGCCGACGGAGTGGCGCGCCATGTCCTCGTCCGGCGGGCCGACGGTACGGAGCGGCTGGGCGACCCGGTGAGCGGGGCGGACGCGGAGTGGCTGCGGCGCTGGTGGCCGCTGACGCAGCCCGGCGACCGCGCGGAGATCGGCCGCCCGCGCGACGAGGCCTGGGCGCGGGCGGTCACGTCGCTGGCCGGGGGCCTGGCGGTGGCGGTGGACTACGGGCACGTACGGGAGGCGAGGCCGCCGTACGGAACGCTGACCGGTTTCCGGGCGGGCCGCGAGGTGCGCCCGGTGCCGGACGGCAGCTGCGACCTCACGTCCCATGTGGCGCTGGACGCGTGCGCGGAGGCGGGGAGCGTCGTGGCCGGCGTGCCGGCCGAGGTGCGTGACCAGCGTGCGGCGCTCCGGGAGCTGGGCGTCAGCGGTGAACGGCCGCCGCTCTCCCTGGCGTCGGCCGACCCCGCCGGGTACGTCCGGGCGCTCTCCGCGTCGGGCGAGGCGGCGGAGCTCACGGCGCGCGGCGGACTGGGCGATTTCGGCTGGCTGTCCCAACAGGTGCGGGCGTCCTTCGCCCCCTCCGGCGTCTGAGGAGCGGGGTCCCGGGCGGAGCCCCGGGTACCCGGGGGATACTGTCCGGCATGACGGAGACGACGGTCGGCATCGGCGGCGCGGCAGAGAGCACCGACATGGTGCTCAACATCGGCCCCCAGCATCCCTCGACCCACGGGGTGCTCCGCCTGCGGCTCGTCCTCGACGGCGAGCGCATCCAGCACGCCGAGCCGGTCATCGGCTATATGCACCGGGGCGCCGAGAAGCTTTTCGAGGCGCGCGACTACCGGCAGATCGTGATGCTCGCCAACCGCCACGACTGGCTGTCGGCGTTCTCCAACGAGCTGGGTGTCGTCATGGCCGTCGAGCGCATGCTCGGCATGGAGGTCCCCGAGCGCGCCGTGTGGACGCGGACCCTGCTCGCCGAACTGAACCGGGTCCTGAACCATCTGATGTTCCTCGGCTCCTACCCCCTCGAACTGGGCGGGATCACCCCGATGTTCCACGCGTTCCGGGAGCGCGAGGAACTCCAGGCCGTGATGGAGGAGGTCTCCGGCGGCCGGATGCACTACATGTTCAACCGGGTAGGCGGGCTCAAGGAGGACCTTCCCGCGGGCTGGCTCGGCCGCGCGCGGGACGCGATCGCGTCGGTGCGGTCCCGGATGGACGTGTACGACAATCTGGTGCTGGGCAACGAGATCTTCCGGGCCCGTACCCGCGGGGTGGGCGTGCTCTCCGTGGAGGCCGTGCACGCGTACGGGGTGTCCGGGCCGATCGCCCGCGCCTCCGGGGTCGACTTCGACCTGCGGCGTGACGAGCCGTATCTCGCGTACGGAGAGCTTCAGGACACGCTCAAGGTCGTCACCGCCACCGAGGGCGACTGCCTGGCACGGTTCGAATGCCTGCTGGGTCAGTCGCACAACGCGCTGGATCTCGCGGACGCCTGCCTGGACCGGATGGCCGGCCTGGCGCCGGGGCCGATCAACCAGCGGCTGCCCAAGGTGCTGAAGGCACCGGAGGGCCACACCTACGCGTGGACCGAGAACCCGCTCGGTATCAACGGCTACTACCTGGTGTCCAAGGGCGAGAAGACCCCGTACCGGCTGAAGCTCCGCTCCGCCTCGTTCAACAACATCCAGGCCCTCACCGAGCTGCTGCCCGGCACCCTGGTCGCCGACATGGTGGCCATCCTGGGATCGCTCTTCTTCGTCGTCGGCGACATCGACAAGTAGGCGCCCGCCGGAGCCCCCGGCGGGCCCGGCCGCTACGAAGAGATGGCGCTGCGCAGCCCGGCGACGTCCAGCTGCTCGGTCTCGTCGTGCGCGGTGAGGTCGATGACCTTGCCCACGGCTCGGTTCTCCGTCACGCCCGTCCGGTGGGCGGCGAGCGCTTCCTCGCCCACCACGTCGGCCAGGTCCTCGTTCTGTACGGCCTCGATCGCGGCGTTCGCCTTCTGCGTACCGAAGAAGTCGAAGCTGCCCTGCGGGACGAGGTGCCGGCGCGCTGCCGCGTACGGAACGACGGCCGAAGCGGCCGGGATCGGACGCGGCACCGGAACGGGTACGGGCGAGAGCTGCGGGGCCGGCAGGGCGACCGACGGGCGGCGGTGCTGGTGGTCGCCCGCCCCGGCGGCCGCCGCGTGCTTCCCCTTCGGGCCCTCCGCCTCCACGTCCCGTGTCCTGGCACGCTCGGCGAGGTCGCGCCGCCTGGCCTGTTCGGCGGTGCGGTGCGCCTCCTGGAGTTTGGCGTTGCGCGAGAGGTCCCGCAGCGCCTGGGAGGCACGGAGATACGCGCCCGGGGTGGGCGTGGAACGGGCGGCGGGCAACTCCCGGGGCGCGGCGGCCGCTTCGAGCGCCAGCTGCCTGCGGCCCTCCAGTGCGGTGGCCCGCTCGGTCTCGGCGTTCGCGTACCGGCGCAGCAGGGCGGCGTGTTCGCCCCGCAGACCGGCGAGCTCCACCCGCTTGCGGCGCAGCTTCGTCTCCAGCCGGGTGCGCAGCTCCCTCGATTCCTCGAGATCGGCCTCGAGCTCGGCTACGCGCTCCTCGGTCTTCCACTCGTCGCTGGCACGGGCGCGCGTCAGTTCCGCGACGCGCAGTCCCGCGGCCCGGTCCCAGCTGCGCATCAGGTACGCGCCGGAGACGGCGGCGGCCGCCGTGGCGGCCACCAGACCGCGCAGGGCGAGAGGTTCGGCGAGCAGCCAGGCGCCGGCCGCACAGACGACCGACACTCCGGCGACCAGGGAAGGCGGCAGGATTCTGTGCAGGGGTGGCGAATGGCGGTGACGTCCACGTGGCATGGCTCGAAATTTACCGTGCGTACGGGTCACTTGGGAGACCGCCCGGCAATCTGTTCCCCGCCGGTTACCTGACGGCCTCCCGAAGCACCCGAATCATCGCTCTCTACTTCTTGAGCAAGCCTTTCGCCCGGAGATACTCCTTGGCCACATCGGCGGGCTTGGCGCGCTCGGCGTCGACCTTGCGGTTCAGTTCCGCGAGGTCCTGCGTGGTGAGTGCCCCGGTGAGCTTCCCCAGCGCATCGGCAATGTCCTGCGCGCCCGCGTCCTTGGCATTGAGCACCGGCAGGACGTTGTCGGCGTTCTGGAGCTTCTTGTCGTCCTCCAGGAACACCAGGCCGTAACTGTCCAGCACCGCGTCCGTGGTGGTCGTCAGAACCAGCTGGTCCTTGCCGTCCTTGACGGCCTGCTTCGACTGCGGAGTGCCGACACCCTTGGGGTCGATACCGGTGACATCAATGCCGTACGTCTTCTTCAGACCCGGCGCGCAGAACGGCCTGACCTCGCACTCGTCACCGGCGGCGATCTTCACCTTGATCTTCGACCCGCCGAGGTCCGAAAGGGTCTTGAGGTTGTTCTTCTCGGCGAATTCCTTCGTCACGGCGAAGGCGTTCTGGTCGACGGCGTCGCCGGGCGGGAGCACCTTCAGACCGAGTGGCGTGGCGAGCTTCTCCAGGGCGGCGACCGTGGCAGCGGCATCTCCGGAGGCGACAGGCTTCTTCTCCGCCGCGCTCGCCCCGTTCACCTTGGCGTTGAGGAATTCGGCGATCGTCGCCGCGTATTCCGGTACGACGTCGATCTCGCCCTTCTCCAGGGAGGGTTCGTACAGCTCACGGTTCTTCACGGTGGTGATCGAGGTGCTGTATCCGGCGTCGCCGAGGACCTGTGCGTACAGCTCGGCGAGCACCTTGGACTCGGTGAACGACGCGGCGCCCACGACGAGCGAGCCCTTCTTGGAGCCCGAGCCCGACGCGGTGTCCGAACCGCTCTTCTCCTTCTCCAGGCTGCCGCCGCACGCGGCGAGCGACCCGGCCAGCGCGACCATCCCGATGACCGCACCCGCTATGCGCGAGGTCCTGTTCATGATGTTCTCCGTCCACAGCGAAAAGGTGACAAACAGCTGCACAGCATCAGGCGCTCCGCCGGCGGCGCAGAGGGGACAGCAGCCGCTCCAGCGCCATCAGCGTCCCCTCGGCCACCAGGGCGAGCCCGGCGACCAGCACCGCGCCCGCGAAGACCTGCGCGGTGTCGTACGTGTTGAATCCGGCGGTGATGATCCGGCCCAGGCCGCCGAGGCCGACCATCGCCGCGATGGAGGCGGTGGCCACCACCTGGACGGCGGCGGAGCGGAGCCCGGTCATGATCAGGGGGTAGGCGAGCGGGAGCTCGACCCTTGCGAAGAGTTGCCGGCCGGACATCCCCATGCCTCTGGCCGCCTCGACCACGGAGCGGTCGACCTCCGTCATCCCGACGTAGGCGTTGGTCAGGAGCGGCGGCACCGCGAACAGCACCAGCGCGATGATCGTGGGCCAGTAGCCGGAGTTGCGCAGCGGCGTGAGCATGAAGAGGGCCAGCACCGCGAAGACGGGCACGGCGCGCCCCACGTTGGAGATGTTGACCGCGAGCGCACCCCCCTTGCCGAGGTGTCCCAGATACAGCGCGAGCGGCAGGGCGATCGCGCAGGCCAGCGCGAGGGCCACCCCACTGACGTACAGATGCTCACCGAGCCGGTGCGCAGCCCCGCTCTCCCCCGACCAGTTGGACCCGGTGGTGAGCCAGGTCCAGGCGTCGCCGATGACTCCCACGGATCAGCCCGCCTCCACCTTCGTGACCAGGGGCCCGCCCACGGAGCCGGTCGTCGCGCGTATGCGGGTCCAGGGCGTGAGCAGTCGCTGCACGCCGAGCAGCAGCAGGTCGGCGGCGACCGCGAGCAGCACACAGAGCACCGACGCGGTCAGCACCTGGGCCTTGAAGAGGCTCGGCAGCGCGTCCTCGATGAGATTGCCGAGGCCGCCCTTGCCGACGAGCGAACCCACCGTCGTCAGCGCGACCGTCGACACGGTGGCTATCCGCAGGCCCGCCATCAACGCGGGCAGCGCAAGCGGCAGTTCGACCTCCCACAGCAGCCGCGCCGGACCGTACCCCATGCCCTTCGCGGCGTCCTTCGCCTCCTGGGGAACCGCTTCGAGACCCGCCAGGATGTTCCGTACGAGAATGGTCAGCGAGTAGAGCACCAGGCCGGTGACGACCAGGGACGCCGACAGCCCGAACAGGGGCAGCAGCAGCGAGAACATCGCCAGCGACGGCACGGTGTAGAGCACTGTCGTCAGCCCAAGCACAGGTCCCGCGAAGTGCCGGCCGCGGCGGGCCAGGAGCGCCAGCGGAAAGGCCACGGCCAGCCCGATCAGCACCGAAACAGCGGTGATCCAGATGTGCTGGACGGTCGCGTCGGTCAACTCCTGGCTGCGGGAACGCAGATACTCGCCGCAGATCCAGTCGTTCGCCACGAGGCAGTTCTCTCCGGCCACCCGTCCCACCCCCTGATTTACCGTCGCGCTTCTTGTACCGAACTGATGTCTGGCGACCCTATCCTCGACCACTGACAATCGCCGAGGCCGTCGCATTCCGGCAACACGGCCTTCACAGAACGCGCGTCACAATGGGGAACCATGATCCGTTTCGAGCACGTCACCAAGCGGTACGCCGACGGCACCACCGCCGTCGACGACCTTTCCTTCGAGGTCGGCGAGGGTGAACTGGTCACGCTCGTCGGACCTTCCGGCTGCGGCAAGACGACCACCATGAAGATGGTGAACCGGCTGATCGAACCGACCGAGGGACGGATATTCCTCGACGGGGACGACATATCCGCCATCGACCCCGTCCGACTCCGGCGCCGCATCGGCTATGTGATCCAGCAGGTCGGCCTCTTCCCGCACCGGACCGTGCTGGAGAACACCGCCACCGTCCCCCATCTCCTGGGCTGGAAACGCGGAAAGGGCCGCGAGCGGGCGGCCGAACTTCTCGATCTGGTCGGACTCGATCCTTCCGTTTATGGTGACCGCTATCCCGAACAGCTCTCCGGAGGCCAGCGCCAACGCGTGGGCGTCGCCCGCGCCTTGGCCGCCGACCCGCCCGTACTGCTGATGGACGAACCTTTCGGCGCGGTCGACCCCGTCGTACGGGAACATCTGCAGAACGAATTCCTGAAGCTCCAGGCACAGGTCCGCAAAACCGTCCTGTTCGTCACCCACGACATCGAGGAAGCCGTCCGGCTCGGTGACCGGATCGCCGTGTACGGGCAGGGCCGCATCGAGCAGTTCGACTCCCCCGCCACCGTCCTCGGCGCCCCCGCGACCCCGTACGTCGCGGACTTCGTCGGCGCCGACCGCGGTCTGAAGCGGCTCTCCGTCACCCCGATCGAGGAGAGCGACCTGGACCAGCCGCCGGTCGTCCACCTCGACGACCCCCTCGCGAAGGCGACCGAACGCCTGCGCTCCGAGGGCGCGCGCTGGGCCGTGGTGCTCGACGGGGACGACAAGCTGCATGGCTGGATTCCGGCAGGCGACGCCGCCACGGCCACCTCCAAGGGCACCGTCCGCGAGCACGCCCGCCGGATGGAGGCATGGCTCCCCCTCGGCGCGCCGCTCAAGCAGGCATTCGCCACGATGCTCCAGCACGACGCGGGCTGGATCGCGGTGATCGACAAGAAGAGCACCGGCCGCTTCCTCGGCGTCCTCACCCCCGCCCGCCTCCACGAGGCCCTGCGCCGCTCGATCGACGCGGACGCCCAGGACGTACCGCGCGCCGCCGTCGCGGTGGAGACCGTGGCGAGCGTGACGAAGGCGGCCCCGTGACCGCACCGGCCCGCTCCCGGAGCGCGCGGACCGTGCCGAGCATGCCGACCGTGCGGCGCAACGGGTCTCCCGGCGGGCCTACGCTGGGCGTATGAGTACGTTGCGCGGACGCGGCACGGTGCAGGACCTGCCGGAGTGGGACCGGTGTGCGGTCATGGGAGTCGTCAATGTGACGCCCGACTCCTTCTCCGACGGAGGCCGGTGGTTCGACACCACGGCCGCGATCAAGCACGGCCTCGTGCTGGTCGGCGAGGGCGCCGACCTGATCGATGTCGGCGGCGAGTCGACCCGCCCGGGTGCCAGCCGGGTGGACGAGTCCGAGGAGCTGCGGCGCGTGGTCCCGGTCGTGCGGGGGCTGGCCTCCGAGGGGGTCACGGTCTCCGTCGACACCATGCGGGCCCGCGTCGCCGAGCAGGCCGTCGCCGCCGGCGCGGCGCTCGTCAACGACGTGAGCGGCGGCCTCGCCGACCCGGACATGGTCCCGGTCGTCGCCGCAGCGGACGTCCCGTTCGTCGTCATGCACTGGCGCGGCTTCAGCGAGTCCATGAACAGCAGAGCCGTGTACGAGGACGTCGTCGCCGAGGTCGTCGAGGAACTGCGCGCACGCATGGAAGCCGTGATCGCGGGCGGGGTGTCCCCCGAACGGCTCGTGATCGATCCCGGTCTCGGATTCGCCAAGGACGCCTCCCACGACCTGTCGCTCGTCGCCCACCTCGCCGAGCTGCGCACCCTGGGCCGCCCGCTGCTCGTGGCCGCCTCCCGCAAGCGGTTCCTCGGCCACGTCCTGGCCGGCGAGGGAGCCGCCCCACCGCCCGCCCGCGAACGCGACGCCGCCACGGCCGCGATCTCCGCCCTGTCCGCCCAGGCGGGCGCATGGGCGGTACGGGTGCACGAGGTACGGGCCACAGCCGACGCCGTACGGGTCGCCCGCGCCATCGAGGGAGCCGCGTGAGCGGGCCGCACGACGAGCACGCGGAGGCGGCCGCCGACATCCAGGCCGTCGAGCAGGCCAATACCGCCTTCTACGAGGCGATGGAGCGCGGTGACTTCGACACGCTCTCCGGCCTCTGGCTGCCCGGGGAGGACCTCACCATCTCCTGCGTCCACCCGGGGTGGCCGGTGCTCACCGGGCGCGGCGAAGTGCTGCGCAGCTATGCGCTGATCATGGCGAACACGGAGTACATCCAGTTCTTCCTGACCGATGTCGGCGTCTCGATGACCGGCGACACCGCCCTCGTGACCTGCACCGAGAACATCCTCAGCGGTGGTCCTGCCGAGGAGGGCAACGCGCTCGGCCCGCTCGTCGGCCAGCTCGTCGTCGCGACCAATGTGTTCCGCCGCACACCCGAGGGCTGGAAGCTGTGGTCCCACCACGGTTCCCCCGTACTGGCCGAAACCGGTGAGGAAGAGGACGAAGACACACCCTCCTGAGTGGGTACGCCTTCGTTGTGGGTTGGTTTCCCGGGGCCCGGGGTATGGGCGGCTACCAGCCCTCCGGGGTCCTGTCCAGAGCCCCGCGGGCGAGCACTGTCGGTGCTCGCAGGTAGATTCGAAAGAGGGCACTTCGCCGCCCGCACGCAGCCGGGTGTCCCAACGACCAACGACAGCAGGAGTGATTCGCGTGGATCGTGTCGCGCTGCGCGGCCTCAAGGCCCGTGGGCACCATGGTGTGTTTCCCAAGGAGCGGGCAGAGGGCCAGACGTTCATCGTCGACCTGGTGCTCGGTCTGGACACCCGGCCCGCGGCGGCCACCGATGACCTGACGAAGACCGTGCACTACGGCGTGGTCGCGGAGGAAGTCGTCGACGTGGTCAAGGGCGAGCCGGTCGATCTGATCGAGACCCTCGCGGAACGCATCGCCCAGCAGTGCCTCAAGCACGAGGGCGTCCAGGAGGTCGAGGTGGTCGTCCACAAGCCGGACGCCCCGATCACCGTCCCGTTCGACGACGTGACCATCACCATCACCCGGAGCCGAGCATGACTGCATTTTCCACCGAGGGGCAGAGCGACCCGACCGTACAGCCGGTTCCCGCCGCCGTGGTCGAGCAGGTGGATGCCGCGGACACCACCCTCTCCAACCCCAAACGGGCCGTGATCTCGCTGGGCTCCAACCTCGGCAACCGCCTGGAGACCCTCCAGGGTGCCATCGACGCCCTGGAGGACACCCCCGGCCTCCGGGTCAAGGCGGTCTCCCCGGTGTACGAGACGGAGCCCTGGGGCGTCGCTCCCGGCTCCCAGCCGTCGTACTTCAACGCGGTGATCGTCGTGAAGACGACGCTGCCCCCGTCCTCCCTGCTGGAGCGCGGCCAGGCCATCGAGGAGGCCTTCGACCGGGTCCGCGAGGAGCGCTGGGGTCCGCGCACCATCGACGTCGACATCGTCGCGTACGCCGATGTGGTCTCCGACGACCCGCAGCTCACCCTGCCCCACCCCCGCGCCCGTGAGCGGGCCTTCGTGCTCGCCCCCTGGCACGACGTGGACCCCGAGGCCGAGCTGCCGGGCGCCGGCGCGGTCGCCGACCTGCTGACCGGAATCGGCGATGCCGGTGTACTCCCACGGGCCGACCTGGAACTCCGTCTGCCCGAGTAGTCGTTAGGCTCGACGAACACCCATACATGCATTCCACGGACACCCGGCGGCGAAGGGCGGCTCTCTCGGTGAAGCAACTACGGCTCGGGGTACTGGCCGGACTCTTCGCCGCCGCCGGCGTGCTGTCCTGGGGCGCGGCCCGTCTCTGGGACTCCCTGGGGACCCTGCCGAGCGTCCCCCTCGCGGCCCCGGTGGTACTGGCGGCCATCGCCGTCATCCTGCTCGCGACGGCGCTCTCCATCCGCACCCGCCTGCGGGCCCAGCGGGAGCGGCGGCCGGGCGCGAAGGGCGTCGAGCCGCTGATGGCGGCCCGCGCGGTCGTCTTCGGCCAGGCCAGCGCCCTCGTCGCGGCTCTGGTCTCCGGGATGTACGGCGGCACGGGCGTCTTCCTGCTCGGCTCCCTCGACATCCCGCCCCGCCGCGAACAGGCCATCTACGCCGGCTTCGCGGTCCTGGCGGGCATCGCGGTCATCGCCGCCGCCCTGTTCCTGGAGCGCGTCTGCAAGCTCCCGGACGACAAGGACAACGGCGACGACGACCGGAGCGCGGCGTCCGCGTAGCGTTGCGACCGGGCCAGGAAAGGTCCACCGGGTCGTCCGGTCACCGTTTCGTCCTCAATCTCCCCCATTGCCTAAAAGGCATGGCGGGACCCCCTCGACGGGCTTGATTTTCAAGCCCGTCCGGCGGTTGAGGACAGAATGCGGCCGAAGATCAGGCGACCGTCAGCGGGCCATGATGAGGCTCATGGCCTCGGCGCGCGTCGCGGGGTCGCGGAGCTGGCCGCGGACGGCCGAGGTGATCGTCTTCGCGCCCGGCTTGCGGATGCCCCGCATCGACATGCACATGTGCTCGCACTCGATCACGACGATGACCCCCCGCGGCTCCAGGATCTCCATCAGCGCCTCGGCGACCTGTGTGGTCAGCCGCTCCTGGACCTGCGGACGCCGCGCGTAGACGTCGACCAGCCGGGCCAGCTTCGAGAGTCCGGTGATCTTGCCGGAGGTCGCCGGGATGTATCCGACGTGCGCAACACCCCTGAACGGCACCAGGTGGTGCTCACAGGTGCTGAACACCTCGATGTCCTTCACCAGCACCATCTCGTCGTGGCCGAGATCGAACGTCGTCGTCAGGACGTCCTCGGGCTCCTGGTACAGCCCGGCGAATATCTCCTTGTACGCACGCGCCACCCGCCCCGGTGTCTCGCGCAGACCCTCGCGGTCCGGGTCCTCCCCGACCGCGATGAGCAGTTCACGTACGGCGGCCTCGGCCCGCTTCTCGTCGAACTCGCCGATCGTGCCCTCGCCGTCCAGCGTCACCGGGTCGGTCATCTGTCCTCGTTCCTCGTGCTGTCGCGTGCGCGTGCTTCGCGCAAACCTCGCAGGCATACGAAAAGCCGCGCCCCCACAGGCTAAAACCTGGGGGGCGCGGCATCCATTCCGGGCCCGGTGGGACGCCCGTGACGGGGGCCACACCGGAGTCGGTACGGGTCTAACTCTCCGGACGCTCCTCCGGAATCGACTCCGTTGCCGGGCCGATGTCCTTCGGGGCGATGTCCTTCGGCGCGATCTCCGCCGGGGCGGCCGAACCATTGGCGGTGGTGACGCCGTTGGTGAGGGCCAGCTCCTTGGGAGAGAGGACCGGCGGCCGCGTCGACGGCGTGCGCCGCGAGGAGCCGGTCCAGGCCGGGCGGGCCGGGCGCTTGACGATCGGAGCGAAGATCTCGGCGATCTGCTCCTTGCCGAGCGTCTCCTTCTCGAGGAGTTCGAGGACCAGGGCGTCGAGAATGTCGCGGTTCTCGACGAGAATTTCCCAGGCCTCGTTGTGCGCGGTCTCGATGAGCTTCTTGACCTCTTCGTCGACCAGCGCGGCGACCTCTTCCGAGTAGTCGCGCTGGTGGCCGCCCATCTCACGGCCCACGAACGGCTCGGTGTTGTCGCCACCGAACTTGATCGCACCGAGCCGCTCCGTCATGCCGTACTGCGTGACCATCGCGCGGGCCGTCGCACTGGCCTTCTCGATGTCGTTCGCAGCGCCGGTGGTCGGGTCGTGGAAGACCAGCTCCTCGGCCGCGCGCCCGCCCAGCATGTACGCGAGCTGGTCGAGCATCTCGTTGCGCGTCGTGGAGTACCTGTCCTCTTCCGGGAGCACCATCGTGTAACCGAGGGCGCGGCCGCGGGAGAGGATCGTGATCTTGTGGACCGGGTCCGACTGGGGGGAAGCCGCCGCGACCAGGGCGTGTCCGCCCTCGTGGTACGCGGTGATCTTCTTTTCCTTCTCGGACATGATCCGGGTCCGCTTCTGCGGACCCGCCACGACGCGGTCGATGGCCTCGTCGAGCATGGCGTTGTCGATCAGCGTCTTGTTGCCGCGCGCCGTGAGGAGCGCCGCTTCGTTCAGCACGTTCGCCAGGTCGGCACCGGTGAAGCCGGGGGTACGGCGGGCGACGGCGTTGAGATCGACGTCGTCCGTTACCGGCTTGCCCTTCTTGTGCACCTTCAGGATTTCGAGACGGCCCAGCATGTCCGGGCGGTCGACCGCGATCTGCCGGTCGAAGCGTCCCGGGCGCAGCAGTGCCGGGTCGAGGATGTCCGGCCGGTTCGTGGCGGCGATCAGGATGACGCCGCCCTTCACGTCGAAGCCGTCCATCTCGACGAGCAGCTGGTTGAGGGTCTGCTCGCGTTCGTCGTGACCGCCGCCCATGCCGGCACCGCGGTGCCGGCCTACGGCGTCGATCTCGTCGACGAAGACGATCGCCGGAGCGTTCGCCTTGGCCTGCTCGAAGAGGTCACGCACTCGGGAAGCACCGACACCGACGAACATCTCGACGAAGTCGGAACCGGAGATCGAGTAGAACGGGACGCCCGCCTCGCCGGCAACCGCGCGGGCGAGCAGCGTCTTGCCCGTACCGGGAGGCCCGTACAGCAGGACACCCTTGGGGATCTTGGCGCCGACGGCCTGGAACTTCGCCGGCTCCTGGAGGAACTCCTTGATCTCGTGGAGTTCCTCGACAGCCTCGTCCGACCCCGCCACGTCGGCGAACGTCGTCTTCGGCGTGTCCTTGGTGATCAGCTTCGCCTTGGACTTGCCGAACTGCATGACCTTGGAACCGCCGCCCTGCATCTGATTCATCAGAAACAGGAAGACGACCACGATCAGAACGAACGGCAGCAGCGAGAGGAGGATCGAGACGAACGGGGACTGCTTCGACGGCGAGACGGTGTAACCCTTCTCGATGTCACCGCTCTCGAACTTCTGCTGCAGGGTGTCCGCCAGCTCGACGCCCTGGTTGCCGATGTAGCTCGCCTGGAACTTGCTGCCGGACTCGCCTTCGAGTTTCTGGCCGTCCTTCAGCTCAATCTTGAGAATCTGTTCGTCACCAGTGGTGAGCTTGGCCTGCTCAACCTGGTTCTTACTGATCGCCTGGATCACTTCGCCGGTGTCTACCGTCTTGTAGCCGCCCGACGAGCCGACGACCTGCATCAACACGACCACGGCGAGGACGGCCAGCACGATCCACATGACCGGCCCACGGAAGTATCGCTTCACGTCCATCCATACGGAGCGAAGTCGCCCCGTCCCTCCTGCCCGTAGGTAAATGCTGCTGTGAGAAAAGACTGTTCTTCGGACGGTACCCCAGCATTGTCACCCGCGACTGCAGGGGACGTCTGACAAATCCCGCCTTCGAAGCTCCAACGGCGGGAAGCCGGTGAGGGTTCCCCGCCGCCCGTCCGGGTTGACCGGGCGGCCGGGCAGGGCGGGCGGCCGGGCGTCAGCCGCCGTAGACGTGCGGGGCGAGCGTGCCGACAAAGGGGAGGTTGCGGTACTTCTCCGCGTAGTCCAGCCCGTAGCCGACGACGAACTCGTTGGGAATGTCGAAGCCGATCCACTTCACGTCGATCGCGACCTTTGCGGCATCCGGCTTGCGCAGCAGGGTGCAGACCTCCAGCGACGCGGGTTCGCGCGAGCCCAGGTTGGACAGCAGCCAGGACAGCGTCAGGCCGGAGTCGATGATGTCCTCGACGATCAGGACGTGCTTGCCCTTGATGTCGGTGTCCAGGTCCTTGAGGATGCGGACCACCCCGGAGGACTGGGTGCCCGCGCCGTACGAGGAGACGGCCATCCAGTCCATCGTGACGGGGGTGGACAGAGCGCGAGCCAGGTCCGCCATGACCATCACCGCACCCTTGAGGACGCCGACGAGGAGCAGATCCTTGCCCGCGTACTCCGCGTCGATCTTCGCGGCCAGCTCGACGAGCTTCGCGTCGATCTCTTCCTTGATGAGGAGCACCGACTGAAGGTCGGTACCCATGTCCTTCTCGTTCACCCGCGTCTCTTTCTTAGCCCGCCGGTCCCGGAGTGGTGCCCCGGGCCGGCCGGCCGTTTCGCCTGCACTTCAGCCGCTTGCGCTACAGCTCTGCCGAATGACCAGTCTGCCACCCTGCCGCTGGGCTTCGACGCGGCCCGGCAGGTTGATGGCGCGCTGGCCGCGCCAGCCGGTGATGAGACGGTCGACTTCCTCGATATGACGGGCGAACAGGGAACCGGCGGGGGCTCCGGCCTCGATCAGCGCCCGGCGCAGCACTCTGCGGCGCACGGCGGTCGGCAGGACGTGGAGCTTGGCGCACTCCAGCTGCCCCGCGGCGTCGCGTACGGAACGGTCGGCCTCGGCGGCCCAGGTGTCGAGGGCGTCGGCATCGTCGCGGGAGAGCTGGGCCGTACGGGCGAGAGCTTCGACGACCCCCTTGCCGAGGGCCTTCTCCAGGGCGGGAAGGCCCTCGTGGCGGAGCCGGGAGCGGGTGTAGGCCGGGTCGATGTTGTGCGGGTCGTCCCAGACGGGCAGCGACTGGACCAGGCAGGCCTTGCGGGCGGTCTGCCGGTCGAGCTGGAGGAACGGGCGCCGGTAGCGGCCGGCGGGTCCCGAAGCGGCGGCCATCCCGGACAGGGAGCGGATGCCGGAGCCGCGGGCGAGGCCGAGCAGAACGGTTTCCGCCTGGTCGTCGCGGGTGTGGCCGAGAAGGACTGCGGCGGCGCCGTGGCGCTCGGCCGCTGCGTCCAGGGCCGCGTAGCGCGCGTCACGGGCGGCGGCTTCGGGGCCGCCGTCACGGCCGACGTGCACGGAGACCGCTTCGACCGGGTCGAGGTCCATGGCGCCGAGCCGGGTGACGACCTCGGCGGCGCGCAGGGCCGACCCCGGCTGGAGGTTGTGGTCGACGGTGATTCCGCCCGCCCGGACGGCGAGCTTGCGGGACTCGAAGGCGAGGGCGGAGGCGAGCGCCATGGAATCGGCGCCGCCGGAGCATGCCACGAGCACGAGTGGGGTATCGGGTCGTTCGGGAAGTGTGGCGCGCTGCCTGCCGGCGCCTGCTTCGGCGAACTCGGCCCGGCCGGTGTTGTCGGTGTGGCGGTCGTATTCGGTGAGTACGTCGTGGAGTACGCGGCGAACCGCCAGGCGTATCGCCGCGACCGCAGGATGGGGACCCATGTCCGGTGCCCTTCGTGAAGGTTTTTCGGGGGGTGCCTCGAAGGGACAGAACGTGAGTCCCGTCACTCAGAGTGCGTCGATGGTGACAGAGCCAAGCTGTTCATCGAGCATTGCACGCCTTCCCATGCCCCTATGGTCCCTCGGATGGGTGATTGAAGGGGCATTCTTCGGCCTGCGGGCGGTTCAAGATCACGCCTCTGGCTTACGGTGCACCCTCGCGATCCAGTCCGCCGGTTTGGCAATCTCGGCCTTCGTCGGGAGGGTGTTGGGCGAGGTCCAGACCCGGTTGAAGCCGTCCATACCGACCTCGCCGACCACGGCACTGACGAAGCGCTCCCCGTCGCGGTACTGACGGAGCTTTGCGTCGAGTCCCAGGAGCTTGCGGAGCGCCTGGTCGAGGCGGCCGGCGCCCCGGGCCCTGCGCTGCTGGAACTTCTCCCGGATCTCGGAGACGGAGCCGACGACCTCGGGTCCCACACCGTCCATCACGAAGTCCGCGTGCCCTTCGAGCAGGGACATCACCGCGGTGAGGCGGCCGAGGATCTCGCGCTGAGCAGGCGTCTGGACGATCTCGACGAGGCTGCGGCCCTCGCCCTCCCCCTCCTCGCCCTCGGGGCGGCCCGCGCCGGACAGCGACTGGGCGGCCTCGCGCAGGCGCTCCAGGACGGTCATCGGGTCGACGTCCGTCTCGTCCAGGAACGACTGGATCTCGCCCTTGAGATGGTCACGGAGCCACGGCACGCCGGTGAACTGGGTGCGGTGCGTCTCCTCGTGCAGGGCCACCCACAGCCTGAAGTCGTGCGGGTCGACTTCGAGTTCGCGCTCGACGTGGACGATGTTCGGGGCGACGAGCAGCAGTCGGCCGCCGCCCTTGGCGGAGGCCGGGAGTGCGGGGGCGGCGGGGGCGAACGTCTCGTACTGCCCCAGCACTCGGGAGGCCAGGAACGACAGCAGCATGCCCAGCTCCACGCCGGTCACCTTGCCGCCGACCGCGCCGAGGACGGTGCCGCCGGGGCCGTCGGGGCGCCGGTCCTGCATCTTCTCCAGCAGGGGGCGGAGCAGTTCGCGGAAGCCCGCGACGTTGGCCCTGATCCAGCCGGCCCGGTCGACGACCAGGACCGGGGTGTCCTCCGGTTCGTGCCCGTCCGGAATCATCCGGGTGAAGGAACGGACGTGCTCCTCCGAGGCCTTGGCATGCCGGCGGAGTTCCGCGACGACGGCGCGGGCCTCCTCGCGGCTGATCTCGGGCCCCGGCCGCACGAACCGGGTCGCGGTCGCCACCGCAAGATTCCAGTCGACCATCTCGGCACCACCGATGCTCGTCATGCGTCAACCGTACGTGAGGGGGTCGCCCCGTGGAGGGGTGTTGGGGCGCTCATCGGGGGCCGTCGACGAGAGCGGTGGCCAGGGTGTCGAGCGCGGACTGGGCCTCGGACGGGGATGTCGTGCCGGTGGCGAGGAAGGCGAACGCAAGGAGCCTGCCCTGCGTGTCGACGACGGTTCCGGCGAGTGTGTTCACTCCGGTGAGGGTGCCGGTCTTGGCGCGGATCAGGCCGGTGCCCTGGGACTTCTCGGTGTAGCGGCCCTTGAGGGTGCCGCTGAATCCGGCGACCGGGAGGCCGGTGAGGACGGGGCGGAGTTCGGGGTGTGCGGGGTCCGCCGCGCGGGCCAGGAGGCCGGCGAGCAGGGCGGCGCTCACCCGGTCGTTCCGGTCGAGGCCGCTTCCGTCGGCGAGGTTCGCGCCCGCCGTCGGCAGGCCCAGCTTCTTCAGCTGTGCGGTGACGGCCCGTCGGCCGCCCGCGAAGTCGGGCCGTTCGCCCGTCGCCAGCGCGGTCTCGCGGACGAGGGCCTCGGCGATGTCGTTGTCGCTGTTGGTCAGGGCCCGCTCGACGAGCAGGGACAGCGGCTTCGAGCGGTGGGTGGCGACCGTACGGGACTTGGCCGGGGCGCGGTGGCGGGTGGGCGCGGCCTCGGTGGCGATGCCGGCCTCGTCGAGCAGTGCGGCGAAGGTACGCGCGGCGTCTCCGGCCGGGTCGGCGGTGCGCGGGGCGGGACCGTGGGTGGAGCCGTCGAGCCGGCCTTCGTCGATCATGAGCGCGCTGACCGGGGCGATGTTCTCGTTGGGGCCGATGGGGTGCAGCGGGGGCCCGGTGTAGCGGGAGGTGTCGTAGGTGAGCTCGACGGTGCTGATCTCCTGCTCCCGCAGCGCTTCCGCCGCGCCGGCGGCGAGGCGGCGCAGGGCGGCCTTGTCGAGGGTGGGGTCGCCGCCGCCGACGAGGGTGAGGGTCCGCGAGTCCGCGGACGCCCGGACGGTCGTGGCGATGCGGTGGTCGGGGCCGAGGGCGTGGAGCGCGGCGACGGTGGTGGCGATCTTCACCGTGGAGGCGGGTGTCATCGGGGTGCCGGTGCCCTGTCCGTACAGCTGCTTCCCGGTGGCCGTGTCGATGACGGCGCCGGTGCGGCGGGTGCCGAGGGCGGGGCCGTTCAGGAGGGAGCCCAGGGCGGCGGTGAGGCCGGCGGCGTCCTTGGGCGCTGTCCGGACGACGGGGCCGCCCAGTGCGGTGAGTACGGCGGGGGCGCTGGGCGCGGGCTTCGGCGCGGCGGGTGCGCTGGGCTCGTGATGTGCGCCACCTGTACGTTCCCGGGCGACCACCCGGTCCCGCTCGGCCTTACGCTGACCGGAGTCCCAGGGACCGGCGGCGATGACGGCGCCGGTGGCGACGAGCAGTCCGAGCACCGCGGAGCCTGCTACGAACTGCCGACTGCCCGACCCGATCAGCCGTTTCCGGTTCTTCGGGTCTTTCAGCCTGTCCCACATGTTCGACGGACGGATCGACGGTCTTTCCACCGGCTCGGCCACCGTTGACCAGCCCCTTTCGCGAGCACCCATCTGCGTGGGGGACACTTAATCACCAGTCGTATGTGTTGATCATGGAGGAGCCACCCGTGGAGTTCGACGTCGTTATCGAGATCCCTAAGGGTTCGCGGAACAAGTACGAGGTGGACCACGAGACCGGCAGGATCCGCCTGGACCGTCGACTCTTCACCTCGACCAGTTACCCGGCCGACTACGGCTTCGTCGAGAACACCCTCGGCGAGGACGGCGACCCGCTGGACGCGCTGGTCATCCTGGAGGAGCCGACCTTCCCCGGTTGCCTCATCAAGTGCCGTGCCATCGGCATGTTCCGCATGACGGACGAGGCCGGCGGCGACGACAAGCTGCTGTGCGTCCCGGCGTCCGACCCCCGGGTGGAGCACCTGCGCGACATCCACCACGTGTCGGAGTTCGACCGCCTGGAGATCCAGCACTTCTTCGAGGTCTACAAGGACCTGGAGCCCGGCAAGTCCGTCGAGGGTGCCGACTGGGTGGGCCGTACCGAGGCCGAGGCCGAGATCGAGGCGTCCTACAAGCGTCTTGAGGCGCAGGGCGGCGCGCACTGACGTAACGCTTCCGGTTCCGCTCGGGCCAGTCGGTCCGGGCGGGTCGGCGAACGGGCGGCACACCTTCACCGGTGTGCCGCCCGTTTCGCGTACCGGGCCATGTCCGTGCCCATACTGGGCACGAGACAGAGCCCTGGGCGCAGCCGAGGAAGCGCAGCCGATGAGGAGCGAGGTCGAGTGGTGGCGGAACAGGGCGGTCCGGAGGACCAGAAGCCCCAGTCCGACGAGGCGCGCAGCGCCTTCGTGGCACCGCCGGGCGTGGACCAGCCCGCCGCGCCCGTCGAGGACGACCATCCGACATCCGAGTTCGCACTTCCGGCCGGTCTGCACACGGATCCTTCGGGGGCGCCGGGAGCGGGCCCCGGAGCAGGTTCCGGTTCGGACACGCTGACGTCCGCGTTCGTGCCGCCGCGCGCCTACAGCGCCCAGCACGCACCGCCCGCCTTCACCCCGGCGCACGGCAGCCCGATGATCCGGCTGACCAAGGAAGCCCCCTGGCAGGACCGGATGCGCACCATGCTGCGGATGCCGGTGACCGAGCGGCCCGCGCCCGAGAGCATCCAGAAGACCGATGACACCGGGCCTGCCGTACCGCGGGTGCTCGACCTGACGCTGCGTATCGGGGAGCTGCTGCTGGCGGGCGGCGAGGGCGCCGAGGACGTCGAGGCCGCCATGTTCGCGGTGACGCGTTCGTACGGACTCGACCGCTCCGAGCCGACCGTCACCTTCACGCTGCTGTCGATCTCGCACCAGCCGTCGCTGATCGATGACCCGGTGACGGCGAGCCGGACCGTACGCCGCCGCGGCACGGACTACACCCGGCTGGCCGCCGTGTTCCGGCTGGTCGACGACATCACGACGGAGGACGTCGAGGTCTCGCTGGAGGACGCGTACGGGCGGCTCGCCGAGATCCGCCGTAACCGGCATCCGTACGCCGGCTGGGTGCTGACGGCCGCCGCCGGTCTGCTGGCCGGTTCGGCGTCGGTGCTGGTCGGTGGTGGTGTGCTGGTCTTCATCGTGGCGGCGGCCGGCGCGATGCTCGGGGACCGGCTGGCGTGGCTCTGCGCGGGGCGCGGACTGCCGGAGTTCTACCAGTTCCTGGTCGCGGCGATGCCGCCCGCGGCCATGGGCGTCCTGCTGACGCTGACCCATTCCACGGACATCCGCCCGTCCGCGGTGATCACCGGTGGGCTGTTCGCGCTGCTGCCGGGGCGGGCCCTGGTGGCGGGGGTGCAGGACGGCCTGACCGGCTACTACATCACCGCCGCGGCCCGGCTCCTGGAAGTCATGTACTTCTTCATCGGCATCGTCACCGGGGTGCTGCTGATCCTCTATCTGGGCGTCCAGCTCGGAGTCGGGCTGAACCCCGAGGCGCGCTTCGTGGCCGTCGACCGGCCCGTGCTCCAGATCCTGGCGTCGATGGCGCTGAGCCTGGCCTTCGCGGTGCTGCTCCAGCAGGAGCGCTCCACCGTTCTCATGGTCACCCTCAACGGAGGCGTGGCCTGGATCATCTACGGGGCCATGGCCCGTACGGGCGACATCTCACCGGTGGCGGCGACGGCGGTGGCGGCCGGTCTGGTGGGGCTCTTCGGCCAGTTGTTCTCGCGCTACCAGTACACCTCGTCGCTGCCCTTCATCACGGCGGCGATCGGTCCGCTGCTGCCTGGCTCCGCGACGTACTTCGGTCTGCTGGGTGTGGCTCAGGGGGAGCTGGACACGGGGCTCGCGTCCCTGTCGACCGCGGTGGCGACGGCGCTGGCCATCGCGATCGGGGTGAATCTGGGGAGCGAGATCTCGCGGCTGTTCATGCGGGTGCCCGGGGCCGTCGGGGGTGCGGGCCGCCGCGCGGCCAAGCGGACGCGCGGCTTCTGAGCCCGTACGCGAGCGGGTCAGCGCTTGGCGTGCCGGCCGCGCTGGCCCGAGGACGGGCCGCCGCCCTCGCCCGGACCGCCGCCGGAGTGCCCCGGGCCGTCCTGCCCGTGCGCGGCTTCCTTCTTCGACTTGCTGCGGGCGCGCAGGAACTCGAAGGCGATCGGCAGCACCGAGACGAGCACGATCAGGATCAGGATCAATTCGATGTGCGCGTGCACGAAGTCGATCTTGCCGAGCAGGGCTCCGAGGACGGTGACGCCGATGCCCCAGAGGATGCCGCCGATGATGTTGTACGTGATGAACGAGCGGTAGTTCATCCGGCTCACACCGGCGATGATCGGCGTGAACGTACGCACCACGGGCACGAAGCGGGCCAGGACCAGGGACTTCGGACCGTACTTCTCGAAGAAGTCGTGGGCCTTCTCGACGTTCTCCTGCTTGAAGAGGCGGGAGTCGGGTCGCTTGAAGAGGGACGGGCCCACCTTGCGGCCGAAGAGATAGCCGACCTGGTCGCCGATGATCGCGGCCAGCGCGACCAGGGTGCACACCAGCCACAACGGCGTCGTCAGCTTCCCCGTCGTCACCAGCAGCCCCGTGGTGAACAGCAGGGAGTCACCGGGCAGGAAGAAGCCGATCAGCAGACCGGACTCGGCGAAAACGATGGCCAGGACGCCGATCAGACCGAACTGGTTGATCAGATGGTCCGGGTCCAGCCAGCTCGGGCCGAGCGCAAGCGTATTCAAGGGTCCGGGCTCCAGGATCGTCGATGGCGGCTGCGTGGCCGCCCCAAGCTATCAACGCTGCGAGGCTCCTCCCGGTTCCAACGGCGTAGGCGGACATGCAAAGGGAGCGAACCGGGGCAAAGCTTTCCCCAGGAGGTGCCACAACCATGGGCATTGAGGACTACGGCGGCGGACAGACGGCTCAGGCCGATGTGCTCATCGTCACGACGAACGACGTTCCCGGACACCAGGTGACGCAGGTGATCGGCGAGGTGTTCGGCCTGACGGTGCGCTCGCGCCATCTGGGCAGCCAGATCGGCGCCGGGCTGAAGTCGATGATCGGCGGCGAGCTGAAGGGGCTGACGAAGACCCTGGTGGAGACCCGCAACCAGGCGATGGAACGGCTCGTCGAGCAGGCCAGGTCGCGGGGCGCCAACGCGGTGCTGATGATGCGGTTCGACGTGAGCGAGGCTGCCGACGTGGGTACGGAGGTCTGCGCGTACGGGACGGCGGCGGTGATCAGCAAGCTGTGAGAGGTACGGGGGTGGGGCGCCCCACCCCCGTACCCACAGGCGCGGTCAGGCCTGGCGCTCGGCGTTGGCGTCGATCGCGTCCCGCAGGTGTTCGGCCAGGCCCGGCCTCATCGACTCGTAGTAGGCGCGGAACTGCGGGTCGGAGACGTACATCTCGCCCAGCCCGCGGTGGATCGTGAGCGTGCAGTTGTAGAACCACGTGGTGATGTGCTGCCTGTGGGCCTCTGCCAGGTCCATGGCCCGCTCACCGGTGGCCGGCTCGCCCGCCTCCATCAGCGCGTTGTAGCGCTCGCCCCAGTCGGCGACCTCCGCCTGCATCCGCTTCCAGTCGTCCTTGGTGTAGCGGGCGACCCGTCGCTGCGACTCGGCGTAGGTCTCGGTACCTCCCCAACGGCGCTCGGACTCCTCCGCGTACGCCTCCGGGTCCTTGCCCCCGAAGACTTCGAACTTCTCCTCGGGTGTGAGCTTGATGCCCATCTTCTTCGCCTCCATGGCTGTTTCGACGGCGGCGGCCATCTTCCGCAGTGCGGCGATCCGGTCGGACAGCAGCGCGTGCTGGCGGCGCAGGTGTTCCTGCGGGTCCGCTTCCGGGTCGTCGAGCAGGACCGCGATGTCGTCGAGCGGGAAGCCGAGCTCCCGGTAGAAACAGGATCTGCTGCAGCCGGTCGAGGTCCCCGTCGCCGTAACGGCGGTGGCCCGCGTGGCTGCGCGCGCTGGGCGACAGCAGACCGATTCCGTCGTAGTGGTGCAGCGTGCGCACCGTGATTCCGGCGAATTCGGCGACCTGGCCTACGGAGTAGCTCACGGTTTCCCGCTCCCTTCTGTTTCTCGGTACGTCCCTCAGCCTGGGACCTGACGTCACGTGAGGTGCAAGCCGTAAATCGCGTGACGTGGTGGATACTTTGAGGGTTATGAGGGCTTTTACGCCGTTATGGTGAGCCGGTGGCCCCTGAATCGCCTTCCCCCGCGCCCACCGCACCCACACCGGCCCATCGGCTGCTGCTGATCACCGTGCCCGCCCTCCTCGTGGGAGTGGCCTCCGCGCTCGTACTGCTCGGCGTCAGCCTCCTCGCGGACGAACTCCAGGACGTGCTCTGGAAGACCCTTCCCGACGCGCTCGGCGTGGGCGGGTACTCCTCGCTGTGGATGATCGTCATGCTCACCGCGACCGGCCTCGCGGTCGGCCTGGTCGTCCGCACCGTGCACGGACACGCCGGCCCCGACCCGGCCACCACCGGGCTGGTGGATGCCCCGATGGCGCCCGGCGTGCTCCCCGGTCTGCTCCTGGTGACCGTGCTGGCGCTGGCCGGCGGGGTGAGCCTCGGGCCCGAGAACCCGATCACCGCCGCGAACATCGCGCTGGCCTTCTGGCTCGGCCGCCGTGCGCTGCCCGGAGCGCCCGCCGAGATGTGGATCTACCTCGCGGCGGCCGGCACCATCGGCGCCCTGTTCGGCACACCCGTGGCCGCGGCGCTGATCCTCTCCGAGAGCCTCGCCTCGCGCCCCGCCCCCGGGGCGCTCTGGGACCGGCTCTTCGCTCCGCTCGCGGCGGGCGCCGCGGGTGCGCTCACCATGACGCTGACCGCCCATCCGAGCTTCGACCTGTCGCTGCCCGACTACACGAAGCCGGGCTGGGACGACCTGCTCTCCTCGGTCGTGATCGCCTCCGCGGGGGCACTGCTCGGACTGGTGGCGGTGTACGCGTTCCCGGTGACCCACCGGCTGTTCCGGACACTGAGGTATCCGGTGCTCGCGATGACCCTGGGGGGGCTGCTGCTCGGCCTGCTGGGGGTACTGGGGGGCCATCTCACGCTCTTCAAGGGGCTCGAAGAGGCGAAGGAGCTCGCCGCGGACCCCGGCAACTGGACGGCCGGGGAGTTCGCCGTCATGGCGGTGGTGAAGACGGTGGCACTGATCGTCGCCGCCACCTGTGGTTTCCGGGGCGGGCGGATCTTCCCCGCCGTCTTCGCCGGGGTCGCGCTCGGGCTCTGCGCGAACGCCCTGGTCGACTCCGTACCGCCCGCGCTCGCCGTGTCCTGCGCGGTGCTGGGCATCCTGCTCGCCGTGACCCGCCAGGGCTGGCTGAGCCTGTTCACCGCGGCCGTCCTGGTCAGCGACACGGCCGTACTGCCCATGCTCTGCATCGCCTCGCTGCCGGCCTGGCTGCTGGTGACGGGACGCCCGCAGATGCAGTTGCGCGAGGACGGTACGCCGCTGAGGTGAGGTGACGGGCGGTCGGCCCCTGGGGCGTTCGCCCCGCGCGCCGGTTGGGGCGAATATCCGTATCGTCGCATTCGTGCGGTCTCGTCCGGTCGGCATTCCGTCCGGCGCAGACCCCGACCGCCGCCGAGAGCCGAGAAGGGCTGCCCGCCGATGCCGCTTCACAAAGGTGCCCACGGGCACGAGGACGAACCCCCCGAGGAGCGGCGCAAGCTCGCCCTCAACCCGTTCTTCGGCGAGGCCGATCCGGCCGCGGGGATGGCATCGGCGCCGCCCAGGCACCGGCTGCCGGACGGGCCCATGCCGCCGTCGACCGCGTACGGCCTCGTGCACGACGAGCTGATGCTCGACGGCAACTCCCGGCTGAACCTGGCCACCTTCGTCACCACCTGGATGGAGCCTCAGGCCGGGGTGCTGATGGGTGAGTGCCGCGACAAGAACATGATCGACAAGGACGAGTACCCGCGCACGGCCGAGCTGGAGCGGCGCTGTGTGTCGATGCTCGCCGATCTGTGGCACGCGCCCGACCCGGCTGCCGCCGTGGGCTGTTCGACCACGGGTTCCAGCGAGGCGTGCATGCTGGCCGGGATGGCGCTGAAGCGGCGGTGGGCGGCGCGGAACTCCGACCGCTACCCGGCCACCGCCCGGCCCAATCTGGTGATGGGCGTCAACGTGCAGGTCTGCTGGGACAAGTTCTGTACGTTCTGGGAGGTCGAGGCCCGCCAGGTCCCGATGGAGGGGGGCCGCTTCCATCTCGATCCGCAGGCCGCCGCCGAGCTCTGCGACGAGAACACGATCGGGGTGGTCGGGATTCTCGGCTCCACGTTCGACGGTTCGTACGAGCCGATCGCGGAGCTGTGCGCGGCGCTGGACGCGCTCCAGGAGCACACCGGCCTGGACATCCCCGTCCATGTGGACGGGGCGTCCGGGGCGATGGTGGCGCCGTTCCTCGACGAGGACCTGGTGTGGGACTTCCGGCTTCCCCGCGTCTCGTCGATCAACACCTCCGGGCACAAGTACGGCCTCGTCTATCCCGGTGTGGGCTGGGCGTTGTGGCGTACGGCTGCGGAGCTGCCGGAGGAGCTGGTCTTCCGGGTCAACTATCTGGGCGGCGACATGCCGACGTTCGCGCTGAACTTCTCCCGGCCCGGCGCGCAGGTGGTAGCGCAGTACTACACGTTTCTGCGGCTGGGGCGGGAGGGGTACCGGGCGGTGCAGCAGGCGTCGCGGGAGGTGGCGCGGGAGCTGGCCCTCGGGATCGAGAGCCTGGGCGACTTCCAACTCCTCACACATGGCGACGAATTGCCGGTGTTCGCGTTCACGACGACGCCGGATGTGAAGGCGTACGACGTGTTCGACGTGTCACGGCGGTTGCGGGAGTACGGGTGGCTGGTGCCGGCGTACACGTTCCCGGCCAACCGGCAGGATCTGTCCGTGCTGCGGATGGTGTGCCGCAACGGGTTCTCCTCGGACCTCGCGGAGTTGCTGCTGGGGGACCTTGGGTCGTTGCTGCCGGAGCTTCGGGCTCAGCGGCATCCGCTGAGCCATGACCACGGGGTGCCTACGTCGTTCCACCACTGAGGGGGTTGCGCATCAGTTGTCGAGGTTCTTGAAGCGGGTTACCGCCAAGGGGAAGAACACCGCCGTCAGCGCCAGCGGCCAGGCCACCGCCAGGAGTTCGGCGTGGTCCGAGGCCCAGGTGCCGCCCGCTGCACCCGGGTTGCCGAACAGGTCGCGTACCGCTGTCGCCGTGGCCGACATCGGGTTCCATTCGACGACCGCGCCCAGCCAGCCCGGCATCGACTCCGGGGTCGCGAAGACGTTGGAGAGGAAGCCCACCGGCCAGACCAGGATCTGTACCGCCTGCACCATCTCCGGCTTGCCCGCCACCATCGCCAGCTGGATGCCGATCCACAGCATCGCGAACCGGAGCAGCAGCAGAAGGCCGACCGCGCCGAGTGCGGCGGCGATGCCGTTGTGCCAGCGCCAGCCGACCGCGTAACCGACGCCGATCATCACGGCGAGCGCTGCCACCGACTGGAGCATGTCCGCGACGCTCCGGCCGACCAGTACCGCGCCCGAGACCATCGGCATGGAGCGGAAACGGTCGATGACGCCCTTGCCGAGGTCCTGGGTGACGGCAAGCATCGTCCCCTCCAGGCCGAAGGCCATGGTGAGCGCGAGCATGCCGGGCACCAGGAACTCGGTGGTGTCGCCGTCGACGCCCCGGCCGCCGCCGACCAGGTAGTTGAACATCAGGAGCAGCATCACCGGGAAGACCAGGCCGACGACCACCTGGACCGGCTGTCGCGCCCAGCGCGCCAGTTCGCGCCGGGTCATCGTCCAGGAGTCGGCCAGCGCCCAGCCGATGCGGCTCGTTCCCGTGAGCTTCGTCGCTGTCACCGTTGCCGTACCCGCACTCATGCCGCCACCTCCGCGTCGTCCGGCGTCCGTTCCGTGAGGGACAGGAACACCTCGTCCAGGGTCGGACGCCGTACCGCGATGTCCTCCGCCACGATGCCCGCGTCCTCCAGCGCCCGTACGGTCCGGGTCAGTGCCGCCATTCGGTCCGGGGCAGGTGCGTTGAGCAGCCGCCGGTCCTCGTCCACGACCACGCCGTCCCCGAGGAGCGCTGCCGCTTCCCCGAGCCGGGCCTCGTCACGCAGGACCACGTCGATCCGGTCGCCGCCCACCATCGCCTTCAGCGCGTCGGCGGTCCCGTCCGCGATGGCCCGCCCCCGGTCGATCACCGAGATGCAGTCGGCCAGCTGGTCCGCCTCGTCCAGATACTGCGTGGTCAGCAGTACGGTCGTACCGCCGCCCACCAGGGAACGCACCGCGCTCCAGACCTCGGCCCTGCCGCGTGGGTCCAGGCCGGTCGTGGGTTCGTCCAGGAACAGCACCTCCGGGTCCGTGATCAGCGAGGCGGCCAGGTCGAGCCGCCGCCGCATGCCGCCGCTGTACTGCTTGACGGGCTTGCGGCCGGTGTCGGCGAGCCCGAACCGTTCCAGCAGGGAGTCCGCCCGTACGCCCGCCCGGCGTGCGCCCAGGTGGTACAGCCGGCCGAACATCTCCAGGTTCTGCCGGCCGCCCAGCTCCTCGTCCACCGCCGCGTGCTGCCCGAGCAGGCCGATCCGCTGCCGGACCTCACGCGCATCGGTGCGTACGTCGAGTCCCGCCACCTCGACCCGGCCCTCGTCGTGCCGGAGCAGCGTCGACAGGATGCGTACGGCCGTGGTCTTGCCCGCGCCGTTGGGGCCGAGCACGCCGTGCACGGTGCCGCGGCGGACGGTGAGGTCCAGCCCGTCCAGGGCGCGCTTGTCCCCGTACCGCTTGTGGACGCCTTCTACGACGATCGCGTCGGTCACAGGTTCCATCCGTCCTCGTGTAGTCAAATTTGACTAGGTGGCGAAGGTAACCCGCCGGAACCTATTCGTCAAACTTGATTAGTGATTGTCTCCGGGATCGGGGACGCCGGTCGCGTAGGGGTTCTCCTCACCCTCGCCGAGCACCCCGACGAACGGCTCCCCCTCGCCCGCGAAGGTGTACGCGCCCCCCTCGATCCGGGCGATCAGACCGCGCGTCCATTCGGCGCCCGCATCCGCCGAGTACACCCACAGGTGCATGATCTCGCCGATGTGCCCGAGCGATTCCGGGCCGTCCTCGGGGGTGTAGTGCTCGGTCACCGAGCACCGCCACGCCTCGATGGCCGCGATCCGCTGCCGCAGCAGCGCGAGCGCCTCGGACCGCTCCAGGTCGACGACGAAGCCGATGGCCGCCGAGAGCACGTCCATTTTCTGGTCGTACGAGGTGATCGCCTCACGCAGCAGGGTCAGGAACTCCCGCGTGCCCTGCTCGGTGATCTCGTACTCGGTGCGCGGCGGGCCGCCGGCCGTGGACGGCGCGACCTCGTGCGCGACCAGCAGGCCCTGCTTCGCCATCTGCTTGAGAGCGTGGTAGATCGATCCGGGTTTCGCGTTGGACCACTCGTGCGCGCCCCAGTACTCCAGGTCGTTGCGGACCTGATAGCCGTGCGCACGACCGTGCTGACGCACGGCACCGAGGACGAGCAGCCGGATCGCGGACATTCCCACACTCTTTCTCTTCAGTGTTTCTATTCAATTTTGACTAGGGGCGTCCTCAGCGTAGCCCGCGTCCAGGGCGACCAGTTCGAAGGCCGTCCTGCCGTCGAGGGACTCCCGGATGATGTCCGCATGACCGGCGTGCCTGCCGATCTCCTCCACGAGGTGGACCAGCAGCCAGCGCATCGAGACCCGGCCGTCCTTCGGGAACCAGGGCGCCTCGGGGAGCGGGAAGGTGTCGTTCATGCTGGCCACCGAGGCGATGAACTCCTCCGTCTCCGCCGAGACCTTCGCCCAGAAGGCGAGGATCTCGGGGATCGACTCGCCCTCGACCAGGCGGAAGCTGTCGCCCCAGGTCTCCTGGGTGCGCGCCTTGTCGTTCGGTTGCTGCTGAGCCATCCGGAGCCAGTTCAGCTCGGTCTCGGCCACATGCTTGAGCAGCCCGGACAGCGAGAGCTCGCTGGCGCTGGGGCGGCTCGCGGCCTGCTCCTCGGAGAGACCGATGAGCGAGCGGCGGACGGCGCCGCGCTGCGCCTCGACGAAGGCCAGAAGGGCACCGCGCTCGTCGCCGTGCGCCTCGGAGGGAACGTGAGTAACCATGGTGACCGCCTTGGGGATCCGTGCCGGTGTCTTTCTTCCTGACACCGACTACGTTACGAACCCTTGCGGTCAGCTCCTGTCCTCAACACGGGACTTCAGAGCGGGAATTGGGTCCGTCCGTGCTGGATGGACATCCACTTCTGCGTGGTGAACGCCTCCACCGCGGCCTCGCCGTTCAGCCGGCCCATCCCGGACATCTTCTCGCCGCCGAAGGCCACGAGCGGGTCGTCCTGGACGGTGGAGTCGTTGACGTGGAACATCCCGCTGACGATGCGCCGCGCGAAGCGGACACCGCGCTCCACGTCCTTCGTGTGCACGGCACCGCTCAGTCCGTACGGGCTGTCGTTGACGATCCGTACGGCCTCGTCCTCGCCCTCGAACGGCACCAGCAGCGCCACCGGGCCGAAAATCTCCTGGGCCAGCAGCGGGGAGCCCTCGGGCAGTCCTGCCAGCACCGTCGGCTCGACGAGATTGCCGCGCGTACGGCCCCGTACCAGCGCCGTGGCACCGTCGGCGATCGCCTGGTCGACCAGGGCGGTCAGGGCGTCCGCCTGGAAGGCGCTGATGACCGGGCCGATGCGGGTCTCCGGATCGCGTGGGTCACCGGTCCTGAGGGCGGCCACCGCGGCCGTGAACCGCTCGGTGAACTCGGGCTCGACCGCCCGGTCCACCAGGATGCGGTTGGCGGCCATGCTGACCTGTCCCTGGTACAGGAAGCGACTGAAGACGGCGGCCTGGACCGCGTAGTCGATGTCCGCGTCCTCCAGCACCACCAGGGCGCTGTTGCCGCTGAGTTCGAGGATGACCCGCTTGAAGAGGCCGCCCGCCGTCGCGGCAATATGGCGGCCCACGCGGTCCGAGCCGGTGAATGAGATCACCTTGGGCACGGGGTGCGCGATGAACGAGTCGCCTATCTCCGCGCTGTCCGTGACCACGACGTTGAGCAGCCCGGCCGGAAGCCCCGCGTCCTCGAAGATCTTGGCCACCAGAGCGCCGCCGACAATGGGCGCGTTCTGGTGGGGCTTCACGACGACCGCGTTGCCGAGGGCCAGGGCGGGGGCCACGGACTTCATGGTCACCAGGAAGGGGAAGTTGAAGGCGGAGATCACGCCGATGACGCCGACGGGCACCCGGTGGACGCGGTTCTCCTTGCCGTCCACCGGTGAGGGCAGCAGCCGGCCCATGGGGCGCAGCGCCTGGCCGGCCGCCGCACGCAGGAACTCCTGGCAGATACGGACCTCGTACTCCGCCTTGAGGCGGGTGCCACCCAGTTCGTCGACGATCGTTTCGACGATCGCGTCGGCGCGCTCCTCGATGATGTCCACGGCGCGGCTCAGTACGGCACGGCGTTCGTACGCGCCGGACGCGGCCCACTTCCGCTGGGCGCATTCCGCGGCGCGGTAGGCCCTGTCCACCTCCAGCGAGGTGGCGACGGTGATCGAGCTCAGCTTCTCGCCGTTGTAGGGATTGATATCGATGATGTCCCACGAGCCGCTGCCGGTCAGCCACTCGCCGTCGATGTACTGGTGGGCCAGTTCATTGAAGTAGGACATGCAATCCCTTACTGCAGACGCAGACTCCCGGCACGGCTGATACTGCGTCATCGTACTGATAAATCACGTCAGTTGAAGGAGACCACGAAGCAGATCGCGGCTCTCTTCAGGGCCGGGACTGTCCTCCTGGAGCCGAATCATGGCCTTTTCGTACTGGGCGACTTCCTCGGCCTTGTCCAGATAAAGCGCACTTGTCAGCTGCTCCAGATAGACCAGATCCGACAGATCGGATTCCGGGAATCGCAGCATCGTAAATGCGCCGCTCTCTCCCGCGTGCCCACCAAAACTGAAGGGCATCACTTGGAGCGTGATGTTCGGCTGCTCCGACATATCGATCAGATGCCGCAATTGCGCACGCATCACCTCGCGCTCGCCGTACGGACGGCGCAGCGCCGCCTCGTCGAGCACGGCGTGGAAGCGGGGGGCCCGCTCGGAGACGAGTGCCTTCTGGCGCTCCAGCCGCAGCGCGACCCGGCGGTCGATCTCGGCCGCGGGAGCGCCGCGCATACCCCGGGAGACCACAGCATGGGCGTACGCCTCGGTCTGCAACAGGCCGTGGACGAACTGGACTTCGTAGATCCGGATGAGCGACGCCGCCCCTTCCAGACCGATGTACGTCTGGAACCAGCCAGGCAGCACATCTCCGAAACTGTGCCACCAGCCTGCCACGTTGGCCTCACGGGCCAGGCCGAGGAGGGAGTCGCGCTCCACCTCGTCGGCGACGCCGTAGAGCGTGAGCAGGTCCTCGACGTCCCTGGCCTTGAAGCTCACCCGTCCCAACTCCATGCGGCTGATCTTCGATTCGGAGGCGCGGATGGAGTAGCCGGCCGCCTCACGGGTGATGCCGCGCGACTCGCGCAGGCGTCTGAGCTGTGAGCCCAGCAGGATGCGCCGCACCACAGAACCACTCGACTCGCCTGCCGGCACTGGTCCAACCCTCCTCATCGCTTCCCGGGCACCGAGGTTCCCCCGAACCCCGAGTGCCGGATTCTGCCACCAAAACGCTTCAGCCCGTACTCATTCGATTACGGAAATGGGAAGACTTGCAGAAAGCTTCAAATCTGCCCAGGGGAAGAAATGAGTAAGAACCGGCACGCTGTCGGGCAGGTCCGGCGCGTGCACGTGCATCTGCCCTTGCATCTGCCCTGCGCATTCGGAACCATGGCCCTCACGCACCTGCGTGCTCGTTCGTGTTGTGCCGCTGTACCCCCCGCAGTACCGCTACAGGCAGTGCCGCTACAGCCGCGAATCCCGGGAGTGCCTCGCATGGGGACGAATGGATCGACGATGCTCGAGCCGTTACGGCTGGGGCTTCCACCTACCGACCCCTCAGCGGTCGCGGGATCGGCCTCCTGCACGTTGCCGGCTCGCTACGAGGCGGTGGGCGGCGCACGGCAGTTCACCAGGACGACGCTCACCCAGTGGGAACTGACCGAGCGGTTCGACGACGTCGCCCTGGTCGTTTCCGAACTCGTCACCAACGCCCTGCGCCATGCCCTGCCGGCGGATGTCGCCAGGGACCCGCAGGACCCGCCCGTACGGCTGCACCTGATGCACTGGACGTCACGCCTGGTGTGCGCGGTGCGCGATCCCAGCCGGTCGGGGCCGGTGGCCGGTGAGGCCGCGGACTCGGCGGAGTCGGGTCGCGGCCTGTTCCTGGTGGAGTCCTTCAGCGACTCGTGGGGCTGGCACCCCTCCCCCGTACTGGCCGGGGAGAAGCTGCCCGCCGCAGCGATGCGCGGCAAGGTGGTCTGGGCGCTGTTCCGGCTGCCGGACGACGGAACGGCCGACGGCGCGCAGCAGATCGCGCAGTAGATCGCTGAGCGCCGACGCGCGTAGAGGACGCAGTCGGCGCGGGCGTGCGCAGGGGCCGGACCGGCACGGTCGGCCGCGGGTAGATGCGATCAGCCGCCGGTGGCCAGGTGGTCGAACTCCCCATCCTTGACGCCGAGCAGCAGCGCCTCTATCTCGGCCGGCGTATAGACCAGGGCGGGCCCGTCGGGGTGGCGCGAGTTCCGCATCGCCACATTCCCTCCGGGCAGTTTGGCGAACTCCACACAGGAGCCCTGGGAGTTGCTGTGTCTGCTCTTCTGCCAGACGACTCCGCGAAGCTCTCTGGCCGCCATGCCGTTGTACACGTGGTGCACAGGACGCTCCCCGAGTTGCAAGGTGCAAGTGTCAACTAGCTCGGATCATAGCTGTGTTCATATGCCAATGCATGAGCAGATGCACGTGCACGCGGGGTGTTCCTTTGATTACAGCTTCGCCCCCACCTGCCCACCCTCCCGGTGAAGAGACGAACGGCACGTCTATTCGGCTCCGTCTTAAGGGAGTTGCTTCTGCGTCGCTGGTAGTTTGGCGCGGTCTTTCGACCGAAAATCAACAGGGGGAAGTCCACGTGGACAGGTTTGTACGTACCGGAGCCGTCGTTGCCGCGAGCCTTGTGGCCGCGCTCGCACTGACGGCCTGCGGCAGTGACGGGGACGGTGGCGGCGGCCGGAAGGGCGGCTCGAGCAAGGGTTCCAGTTCTGGTTCCGATTCCAGCTCCGGTTCCGATTCCGGTTCGACCTCCGGGCAGACCGGGAAGCCCGGCGCCGGTGCTTCACAGCTCGAAGGCACCTGGGCGGGGCTGAGCGACGGGAAGGCCGTCGCCCTGTCCGTCGCCTCCGGCAAGGTCGCGCTCGTCGCCGAACAGCACGTCTGCCAGGGCGAGGTGACGGACCACGGCAAGGTGATGCTGACGCTGAAGTGCACCGACGGCAACACCGACCGCACCATGGGGGCCATCGAGTCCAACGACGGCACCACCCTCGTCGTCTCGTGGGATGCCGGAGCCACGGACACGCTCACCAAGACCGACGGCACGGAGCTGCCCACGGAGCTGCCGGGCATGCCGACCCCCTGACGGCTGCGGCTCAGCCCCGGTCCGTGTCGCGGTCTCCTTTGCCTGTGTCCAGGCTCCGCGAGAACTCCTCCAGCGCTTCGAGGAGCAGGCCGGCACCCTCGCGCACGACCGGGTTGGGCACCGGAGCGGGGATCGCCGTGGTGGCGTCCGTGATGGCGTCCTCCCCCGTCACGGCGTGCGAGCCCGACTCCTCGGTGTCCCAGTGCGCCACCGCTTCGCGTACCGCTTCCCACTCCGGTACGCGACGCTCCCGCACCGCCTTCGCCCCCTTCTCGGTCGCCTTCCGCAGGGCCGCGGCCAGCTCGGCGGCGCCCGGTACGGGGGCGGCCGAACCCGCCGGCAGATGCGCCTCCAGCACCATCGCGACCCGGCCGAGCCGCCCCAGCGCGTGCTGGGCGTCGTCGGCGGCCGAGCGGGAGATGCCCCGGTGGCGTACGGGCTCGTACTGGGCGGTCGCCAGCGCCTCCTGCCAGGCGATCCGGGCCTCCCGGGTGGCCAGCAGGGCGGCGCGTACGTCCTCGTTGCTCCGGGCCGCCGGATCGGCGTACTGGTCGACGACCGTGGCCGCGTACCGCCCGTCCGAGATCAGCCAGGCGGCGAGGCGGTTGCGCAGCCGGGGTGTCTCCCAGGCCGGGTAGACGGCGTACGAGACCATCGCGAGGATGCCGCCCGCGAAGGTCAGACCGACGCGTTCGGTGACGGTCTGGGACCAGTCGTCGCCCGCCATGCCCAGCAGGAAGACGACGTAGGCGGAGACGCAGATCTGGCTGATCACGTAGCCGGTGCGCATCAGCAGGTACATCAGCAGGGCGCAGACCACCGACAGGGCGGCCAGGACCGTGGTGTCGGGGTGGGCGGTCTGCACGATGACTCCGGCGAGCGTGACCCCGACGACGGTTCCGCCGAAGCGGGCCACGGAACGGGAGTACGTCTGCGAGAAGTCCGGGCGCATCACCATGACGGCGACCATCGGCGCCCAGTATCCGTGGCCGAACGGCAGGGCCACGCCGACCAGGTAGCCCGCCGCCACGACCGCCGAGACCCGGATGGCGTGGCGCAGGATCGGTGAACCGCGCCGCAGCTCGCCACGCATCGACCTCAGCACGACGGGGACCAGCCGCAGCAGCGTGGGGCGGCGGCGGTGCGGGGCGTCCGGGGTGGCGCTGTCCCCGTCGTCCGTGCCGCCGCCCTCGGCGATCTCGATGACGTCGTCGAGCAGCGCGGTGAGCCGGTCGACGGCGCGGCGGGGCGGGCCGGTGAAGATCGCCTCGGTGTCCGGGGTCCTGAGCGCGGCGAGGGCGGGTGCGGGGAGTCGCACCGGGTCGCCCTGCCGGATCGCGCGGGCCGCCGCGTCGAGCACGGACGCGGCGGCGGCGAGCAGTTCGCGGGCCCGGTCGCGTTCCGGCCCCTCCACCGGGACGCCCAGCGCGGGGTCCGCGAGCGAGGCCAGCACGGGCCTGATCCGCTCGGCGGCCCCGCGGGCCCCGTGCAGTTCGGCGGGCCTGTGGCGGGCCTGACGGGGGGTGACGGCGGCGGCGCTGCGGGCGGTCATCATCGGGACGGGGTCGAAGTCGGCCAGCGGGTCGTGGCGCAGCCGTCGGGCGTAGTCGCCCACGCCGGCGAGGGCGTCGGCGAGCGCGTCCCGCTGGGCGCCCCATCTGCGTACCGGAAACAGGACGATCAGCGCGGCCTGGACCACGCCGCCGACCGCGATCATCGCCGCGTGCACGGCCGCTTCGGCGACGGAGGTGGGCAGGGTGATCGTCACCAGCATGATCGCGACGTTGGACGAGGCGATGATGCCTGCGGTCGGCCCCGTCGCCCAGGCCAGACCGGACACGAACGTCCAGAGCACGAGCACGGCGACGAACAGGGCGGTGTGCGAGACGGTGAGGTAGCCGATGAACGTCGATACGGCGAGGCTGGCACCGGAGACCAGGGCGAGGACGGGCCTCGGCCGCCAACTGCGCTGGAAGGTGGCGATCGCCGCCTGGTACGCGCCGAACGCGGAACTGGCGGCGATCACGGGCCCGAAGAGGGCCAGGCTCGCCCCGAGGACGAGCGCGAGACCGGCTGCCCCGCGGATCGCGATGAGCGGTTCGAGGCGCCGCCGCTCGAACGTCAGCCCCGAGCGGGCGGTCTCCTTCAGCGCCCGGAGCCAGCTCACGCGGCGAGCCTAGCCGCAATACCTGACAAGGCCGACTTGGGTGGAGGATCGTGCTTTAACGGGCCGATCCTGTGCCTAACAGTTGATTCCCGGCCCGTTAACGGTCGATTCCCGGACCGCTTCTTCCCATCCGGGCCCGGTCCGCGGCGGCCGTGCCGTGGGTCCAGCCGTCGAGGTCCGTGGCGCCGCGTACCCGGGTGGTGGTCGTCTTCGGGAACATCCGCTCGGCCGTGTCCGTGACCGCGACGTCCCTGGCGGCGAGGACCGGCAGCAGGCTGCCGGGAGCGGCGTGTTCCGTGCCGCCCTCGGTCTCGTTGCCCGCGTCGCCCGCGTCGGCTGCCGCGGTGACCCGGGCGGTGTCGGATGCGAGGCGGCTGCCGAGCCGTTGGGCGTACGCCATCAGGAACGACTGCCGGAACGCCTTGGTCCGCTTGCGTCCGCCGGCTCGCTGGCCTGCCTCGGCCTTCGTCATCGCGGATGTGCCCTGCACGAGCAGGGAGGTGAAGAGCAGTTCCACGGCCTCCAGGTCCGGTTCGAAACCGACGACGGTCGTGAAGCCGACCTCGCTGTTCCACACGGCCTGGCAACGGTTCGCGGAGGCGACGGCGTCGAGCAGGATCGCCTTCGCCGTCTCGTACGGGGCATCGACCCCGATCCGGCAGGCACCCGGCGTCTCGTCGCTGTGGGTACGGGCGGCGAGGAGGGCCTCGTCGATGCTGTGCCGGGCCATCAGCTCCTGCGCCTTGGTGGTGAGGGCCTCGGCCTCCTCCGGGAAGTCGGTGCCCTCCGCCTTGGCGAGGAGTGCGCGAATCCGCGTGAGCATGCGGGATTCGCCGTGGGCGGGAGGCTGGTGGAGACGGTCGGCGGCGGTCCCGGGGGGCGGGCCGACGGGCTCGATGGAGGGGAGGCCCAGCAGCAGGCGGTACAGGTCGAGGAGGGCGGAGGCGTACGAGAAGCGGTCGGGCCGGTTCCGGGGTGCCGGTGCGGGCAGTGCGGCGAGCTGGTCGGCCCAGCGGGGTGGGAGGTGCGGGTACCTGGCGGTCTCGGCCGCGATCAGGGTGGCCGCGAGCGCGGCCCCGCTCTCGTCCAGCTCGCGCCGGACGATCCGGATGAGGTCGGCGGGCTGCCAGCCGCGGCCCCAGGCACGCCGCACGAACTCCTCACCGCGGGCGTGCACCTCGTCGTCGGCGGTGGGGGCGGCGGCGAGGAGGGAGGCGCCGGTGTCGAGGCCCGTGTCGTCGTGCGCGTACAGGGCTGCTGCGAATGCCTGGTCGATCACCGGTTCCATGAGGTCAGGGTAGGTGGGGGCGTGGGGGGTGCGGTGCGGTGGCGGGGTGGGCGCCTGCGGCGGGCGTTCCCCTGCCCGCCCCTTCCCGAACCTGGGGCGGGGCACCAGACCCCGCTCCTCAAACGCCGGAGGGGCTGGAACCGGCCTTCGGAGTGGGCCCCGCGTCCAGGACCGGGGTCCGGGGCAGCGCCGCCCCGGCGACCGTGGCGGCAGGGTCCGGCGGCACAAGCCGGCACCGCAAGGAACCCCCGGCCCCTCACGGCATCAGAACCACCTTCCCCCGTACATGCCCCGTCTCGCTCGCCTCGTGCGCCTTCGTCGCATCGGACAGGGCGAACGTCTGCGCCACCGGCACCCGCAGCTCCCCCATCGCCGCCAGGCGGGCGTTCTCCGCGAGGTGTTCGCCGGGCACGCTGCCGGCGCCGGAAGAGAACGCCACTCCCAGCTTCGCGGCGTCGGCGTCCGCGATGGTGACGATCCGGTCCGTACCGCCGCGCAGCTCGATCGAGTCCGGCAGCGCACCCCGGCCCGAGGCGTCGAAGACCGCGTCCACACCCTGCGGAGCGACCTGGTGGACCCGGTCGACCAGGCCGTCCCCGTACGTCACCGGGACCGCGCCGAGTACGCGCAGGTAGTCGTGGTTGGCCGGGGACGCGGTGCCGATGACCGTGGCTCCCCGGGCCGTCGCCAGCTGGACCGCCGCGGTGCCCACCGCTCCGGCCGCCCCGTGCAGCAGCAGCGTGTCCCCCTCGGTCACCGCGAGTTCGTCCAGCACGCGGGCGGCCGTTCCGGAAGCGATCGGCAGCGCGGCCGCCTCCTCCCAGCTCAGCTCCTCCGGCTTGCGGGTGACAGCCCGCACGTCCGCCAGCGCGTGGGTGGCGTAGGAGCCGGTGGCGGACGTACCGAAGACCTCGTCGCCGGGCGCGAAGGCCGTGACACCCTCGCCGATTTCGTCGACCACCCCGGCGACATCGCTGCCGGGTGTCGCGGGCAGCGGGGTGGTGAAGACCTGTTCCATCCAGCCGTGCCGGATCTTGTAGTCGATCGGGTTGACCCCGGCCGCCCTGACCTCCACACGGACCTGGCCGGGGCCCGGGTGCACCTCGTCCACCTGGGTCAGGTGCAGCACCTCGGGGCCGCCGAACTTCTCGTACACGATCGCTTCCATACGTCGATCCTCACGGCCCGGATTCGCTCCCGCGACCCGGAGCCGCCGTCCGGGCCACGGTCCGGGCCGTTGTCAGTGGCGGGTGCCAGACTCGATCCATGACCGAACGTTGGGCTCTGGCCACGGCAGAGGGCGGCGGTGCACTGCTCGCACCGCTGGATCGGGACGGGCTGCCCGCCGGTCCCGTCCTCACCGAGCCCGACCTCGTCGAGGCCGTCCGGTCACGGCCCGATGTGGTGCGCTGGGTCTGGCGGTCCACCGCCGAGATCTATCCGCGGCTGCTCGCGGCCGGGGTCCGGGTCGAGCGGTGTTACGACGTGGAGTGCGCCGAGCTCCTGCTGCTCGGCCACGAGGGGCGCTTCGGGGAGCCCCGCTCCGCAGCCGCCGCCTTTGCCCGCCTGCAGAACGCCCCCGTGCCGCCCGATCCGCCGCCCCGGTCCGCCGAACCCGGATCGCAGTCCTCCCTCTTCGAGCCGCAGTCGGGGACGGACGTCCCCTTCGACGCGCTCCTCGCCGTCTATGCCGACCAGGTACGCCGTCATGACGCGGCGGCGCATCCGGGCCGCATGCGGCTGCTCACCGCGTCCGAGTCGGCCGGCATGCTCGTCGCCACCGAGATGAACAGGGCGGGCCTGCCCTGGCGGGCGGATGTGCACCGGGACCTGCTGCACGAGCTGCTGGGCGAGCGGTACGCGGGCGGCGGGGAGCCCCGCCGGCTGGCCGAGCTGGCGGAGGAGGTGTCGGCGGCGTTCGGCAGACGGGTGCGTCCCGATCTGCCCGCCGATGTGCTGAAGGCGTTCGCGCAGGCCGGGATCAAGGTGAAGTCGACCCGGCGCTGGGAGCTGGAGGAGCTGGACCACGCGGCCGTGGAGCCGCTGATCGCGTACAAGAAGCTGTACCGGATCTGGACGGCGCACGGCTGGAGCTGGCTCCAGGACTGGGTCCGTGACGGCCGGTTCAGACCGGAGTACCAGCCGGGCGGCACGGTCAGCGGCCGCTGGACGACCAACGGCGGCGGGGCCCTCCAGATCCCCAAGGTCATACGGCAGGCCGTCGTCGCGGACGAGGGCTGGCGGCTGGTCGTCGCCGACGCCGACCAGATGGAGCCGCGCGTCCTGGCCGCGATCTCCCGCGACCGGGGGCTGATGGAGGTGGCCGGGCATGACGGCGACCTCTACAAGGCCCTGTCCGACCGGGCGTTCCACGGCGACCGCGACCACGCGAAGATCGCCCTGCTCGGCGCGATCTACGGCCAGACGTCCGGCGACGGACTGAAGAATCTTGCCGCGCTGCGCCGGAGGTTCCCGCAGGCTGTCGCCTATGTCGACGATGCGGCGAAGGCCGGTGAGGAGGGCCGGCTCGTACGGACCTGGCTGGGCCGGACGAGCCCACCGGCCGCCGGGGCCGGGGAGGACGAGGAGGCGGGCATCCCGCAGGAGGCCGAGGAGGGGCCGGGCGGGGGCGGCGCAGGGGGCTCGGGAGACACCGAGTTCACTCCGGGCTACGCCTCGTCGAACGCCCGGGCGCGCGGCCGTTTCACGCGGAACTTCGTGGTGCAGGGCAGCGCCGCCGACTGGGCGCTGCTGCTCCTGGCCGCGCTGCGGCGGACACTCGCCGCCGGACAGCTGCGGGCCGAGCTGGTCTTCTTCCAGCACGACGAGGTGATCGTGCACTGCCCGGCCGAGGAGGCCGAGAGCGTGGTGGAGGCGATCCGCGCCGCCGGGGAGCTGGCCGGGCGGACGGCCTTCGGCGAGACACCGGTGCGGTTTCCGTTCACGACGGCGGTGGTGGAGCGGTACTCGGACGCAAAGTGAACGCGGCCGGTACGAGGGCCCGGCCCAGGGCCTGTCCGGCGGATCAGGGTCGGATAGGGCGCGGCGTCTGGTGCGGTGCATCGCAAGGCGCCGGAGCGTCCTCAGGTGGGGTCTCC
>NZ_JBHUUV010000033.1:18935-85806 GCF_042670885.1 Streptomyces sp. NPDC057136 | reverse complement strand
TGGACGCCTTGGTGTTGCGGGTTTTGGTGGGGGAGCCCGTGGCCCCCGGGGCGGCGGTGCACGGGTTGGGTTCTGTCGGGCGGGCGGCGGGCCGGTCCGGAGGGGTGCGCCGGACCGGCCCGCCAGGTGTTGCCGGGTGTTGCCGAGTGTTACGAGAGACCGGCGACGGTCTCGCGGACCTTGGCGTTGATCTCGGTCGGGATCGGCGCGTAGCCGGCCTCGGTCAGGACCTTCTGGCCCTCGTCGGAGGCGGTGTAGGTCAGGAACGACTTGACCGTGGAGAGGGTGTCGGACTTGTTGCCGGTGTCGCAGGCGACCTCGTACGTCACCAGGACCAGCGGGTACGCACCCTCGGCCTTGGTGGTGTAGTCCAGGTCGAGCGCCAGGTCCTTGCCGGTGCCCTTGATCTTGGCGGCGGCGATGGCCTTGGACGCGTTCTCCGAGGTGGCCTTCACCGGGGCGGCGCCGCCGGTGTTGATGTCCACGGTGGTGATGGACTGCGAGGAGGCGTACGAGAGCTCGAAGTAACCGATCGAGCCGTCGACCTGCTTCACCTGGGCGGCGACACCGGCGGAGCCGGATGCGGCCTGGCCACCGGGGGCCGGCCACTTCTTCTCGGCCTCGTACTTCCAGTCACTCGGCGCCGCGGCACCGAGGTACTTGCCGAGGTTCTGGGTGGTGCCGGAGTCCTCGGAGCGGTGGAAGGCCTGGATGGCCTTGGCCGGCAGCTTGGCGCCCTCGTTGAGCTTGGCGATCGCCGGGTCGTTCCACTTCTTGATCTTGTTGTCGAAGATCTTGGCGAGCGTGGAAGCGTCCAGCGTGAGGCTGTCGACACCCTCCAGGTGGAAACCGACGGCGATGGGGCCGCCGACCATCGGGAGGTTGATGCCCTGGCCGGTCTTGCAGATCTTCTTCGACTCGGCGACCTCTTCGGGCTTCAGTGCCGAGTCGGAGCCGGCGAAGGCGACGGTGCCCTGGTTGAAGGCGATGATGCCTTCGCCGGAGGAGGAGGACTTGTAGTTGATCTCCACGCCGGAACAGGCGGCCATGTAGTTCTTGATCCACAGGTCCATGGCGTTCTTCTGCGCGCTGGAGCCGGAGGCGAGGAGCTGACCCTTGGCGCCGTCGCACTTGATGTTCGAGGCGGCGCTGGTCTTCCCACCGGTACCGCCGGTGTTGCCGCTGGTGTTGTCGTCCGAACCGCACGCCGTGAGGACCAGGGCGCCGGAGACGGCGAGGGCACCGAGCGCGGTGGCACGAAGCCGGTTCTTGCGCTGAAGCTTCACTTTCGGGTGTTCCTTCCAGGAGCCGCCGTGGTTCTTTCGTTCTACGACGGCGTGCGATGAGGAAAGGTGCTGTGGCTTGGCGCCGCGCACCGTGTACGTCCGAAATTAGGCAGAACAGGTGAAGCGGCCTACGGGGCAGGGTGAACGGAAGGTGAACCGTGTCGGACAGGCTGGTTCTGGCGCCCAGATCCTTGGCGAGGACTCCGTCCTCGAACGCCGGACGGGCCGGTTTTTGTAGTGTCACCGGGCCCCGCCTGACCCACCACCGGTCAGGCGGACCGCAGCACGGCCAGGAGGGCGTCCAGCTGGGCGTGGTCTCGGGGGCGGGTCAGGCGGGTTCGGGCTGACGACGGGGGGAGCCAGAGCAGGCGGTCGACCTCGTCGTTCGGGGCGAAGGAGCCGCCCGTCGCCTCCGCCGCCCAGTACGCGACCTCCTTCGGCCGGCCGTTCACCTCGTACCGGGACGTGGGCAGCCGGACCCCCGGCGTGCAGTGGTGGCCGGTCTCCTCCAGGACCTCGCGCAGCGCGCCCGCCAGCGCCGGCTCGCCGCGCTTCAGCTTGCCCTTGGGAAACGACCAGTCGTCGTACCGGGGCCGGTGCACCAGGCAGATCTCCAGCCCCCCGTCGTACGGCGAGAGGCGCCACAGCACGCAGCCGGCCGCCAGTACGGGGCCGGCCGGCGCGCTCATGGTCCCGTCACGGCCGCCGCGTACGGCCAGGTCTCCCGGAACACACTGCGCGCCGCCTCCACCTCGTGCCGCTGGTCGGCGTGGAGCACCCCGAGGGCGTACGCCGTCGCCGGGGCGATCCGCGGTGTCCGGGCCGCCGCCGCAGCGGCCGAGGCCGCCTCCGCAGCGTCCCGGTGCAGATCGAGCGCCTTCCCCGCACCCGCCAGGACCGGATCGGGCGTGCCCCTCACCACCTCGTCGGCGTACCGGTGCAGGCGCAGCAGCAGACGGGCCTGGTGCCAGGGCGCGTCCTGCGCCTCGTTGTACGGCTCCACCGTCTCGTCGGGCGGCAGGGCCGCCACCGCGCCGAGCAGCCGCTTCTCGGCGCGTTCCGCCGGGCCGTACAGCGTCTCGGCGGCCGGAGCCGCGGCCGAGGCGGCCAGCGGGACGTCGGAGGCGAGCAGCGCGACGGCGTCGGCGACAGCGTGGAAGCGGGAGGAGCCGAGCGCCTGGAGCGCCGCTGAGTGGGCGCGCGTCCGGGAGAGGGTCAGCTGCCGCTCCAGGAGCGCCCCGGCCCGCGCCGCACCGACGCCGAGCGCGGCGCGTTCCTTGTCGGCGGTGGCATCGGGGTCAGGGGCGGAAGTGCGGGCAGTCGGCAGCGTGGTGCCCGACAGCCCGTGCAGCGCCTCCAGCAGCCGGGTCAGCCGTGTGGCGTACGCGTGTTCGCGGGCCAGCGTGCCGGAGAGCCAGGCCAGCTCCGCACGGAGCTGGTCGGCCCAGTTCGCGTCGAGCAGCCCCCGGAACGTATGCAGGGAGCCGCCGATCCGGCGCGCCGAGCGGCGCAGCGCACCGGCCGCCTCCTCCGCGCCGCGGCTGCCGCCGTCGGTCGGCGCGCTGTGCTCGCGGTGCAGCCGCAGGCTGCGCAGGAAGTCTCCGGCCTGGTCCTGGAGGTACGGTCCGAGGACCCCTCCTGCGGAGAATTCCGCGGTCTCCCGCGTCGTCGTCTGATAATCAGGGCGTCGCACGCCGGCGCCTCCGGGCGTCAATGAGCATCTCTTGTACGTGCCGCAGCGGCTGACCGTCCCCGTCCGTGGCGTGCCGGGTCCAGTTCCCGTCGGGACCGAGGTGCCAGGAGGACGTGGTGTCGGCCATGCCTGTTTCCAGGAGCCGGCTGAGGGCCGCGCGGTGGGCGGGGTCGGTGACCCGGACCAGTGCTTCGATCCGGCGGTCGAGGTTGCGGTGCATCATGTCGGCGCTGCCGAACCAGACCTCGGGCTCGCCTCCGTTGCCGAAGGAGAAGACCCGGGAGTGTTCCAGGAAGCGGCCCAGTATCGAGCGGACCCGGATGTTCTCGGAGAGGCCGGTGACGCCGGGGCGTATCGCGCAGATGCCGCGTACCCAGATGTCCACGGGGACGCCCGCCTGCGCGGCCCGGTAGCAGGCGTCGATGATCGCTTCGTCGACCATGGAGTTGACCTTGAAGCGGACGTAGGCGGGGCGGCCGGCCCGGTGGTGGGCGGTCTCCTTGTTGATGCGGGAGACCAGCCCGTCGCGCAGGGACTTCGGGGCGACCAGCAGCCGTCGGTACGTCTCGCGGCGCGAGTAGCCGGAGAGCCGGTTGAAGAGGTCCGAGAGGTCCGCGCCGACCTGCGGGTCGGCGGTGAGCAGGCCGAGGTCCTCGTACAGCCGGGCGGTCTTGGGGTGGTAGTTGCCGGTGCCGACGTGCGAGTAGCGGCGCAGGGTGTCGCCCTCCTCGCGGACGACGAGCGACAGCTTGCAGTGGGTCTTCAGGCCGACGAGGCCGTAGACGACATGGCAGCCGGCCTCTTCCAGCTTGCGGGCCCACTTGATGTTGGCCTGTTCGTCGAAGCGGGCCTTGATCTCGACGAGGACGAGGACCTGCTTGCCGGACTCGGCGGCGTCGATCAGGGCGTCCACTATCGGGGAGTCGCCGGAGGTGCGGTACAGCGTCTGCTTGATCGCCAGGACGTCCGGGTCGCCCGCCGCCTGCTCCAGGAACGCCTGGACGGAGGTGGAGAACGAGTCGTAGGGGTGGTGCAGCAGGACGTCCCGTTCGCGCAGCGCGGCGAAGATGTCGGGCGCGGACGCGGACTCGACCTCGGCCAGGTCCCGGTGGGTGCCCGCGATGAACTTGGGGTACTTCAGCTCGGGCCGGTCCAGCGACGCGATACCGAAGAGGCCGGTGAGGTCGAGCGGTCCGGGCAGCGGGTAGAGCTCGGTCTCGGAGATCTTCAGCTCGCGTACCAGCAGGTCCAGGACGTACGGGTCGATGGACTCCTCGACCTCCAGCCGGACGGGCGGGCCGAAGCGGCGCCGCATGAGCTCCTTCTCCAGGGCCTGGAGCAGATTCTCGGTGTCGTCCTCCTCGACCTCCAGGTCCTCGTTCCTGGTGACCCGGAACATGTGGTGGGCGAGGACCTCCATGCCGGGGAAGAGCTCTTCGAGGTGGGCCGCGATGACGTCCTCGATGGGGACGTACCGCTGTGGCGACGCCTCCAGGAAGCGGGTCAGCAGCGGCGGCACCTTCACCCGGGCGAAGTGCCGGTGGCCGCTGACCGGGTTGCGTACGACGACGGCGAGGTTGAGCGAGAGTCCCGAGATGTACGGGAAGGGGTGCGCCGGGTCGACGGCCAGCGGGGTCAGTACAGGGAAGACGCGCTGCCGGAAGAAGGTGAACAGGCGGGCCTGCTCCTTCTCGGTCAGCTCGGGCCAGCGGATCAGCTGGATGCCCTCGTCGGACAGGGCGGGCGCGATGTCCTGCTGGTAGCAGGCGGCGTGCCGGGCCATGAGTTCGCGGGAGCGGGTCCAGATGAGATCGAGGACCTCGCGCGGCTGGAGCCCGGACGCGGAGCGGGTGGCGACCCCGGTGGCGATACGGCGCTTCAGACCGGCGACGCGGACCATGAAGAACTCGTCCAGGTTCGACGCGAAGATCGCGAGGAAATTAGCCCGCTCGAGGAGGGGCGTCGCCGGGTCCTCGGCCAGTTCGAGGACGCGTTCGTTGAACGCGAGCCAGCTGCGTTCCCGGTCCAGGAAGCGCCCCTGGGGCAGTTCGTCGCCGTCGCGGTCGGGTTCGTACGCGTCCGCGTCGGCGTCGAGATCGGGGTCCAGATCGGCGGCGGTGGAGAAACCGACGCCGTTGGACGTCGAGTCGGCGACGGCGCGGGGCCGGTGCGCGGCGAGTGAGCCGACCGACGGCTGGATGGGCTGGACCGGGACCTCGGAGCTGGGCTGCTGGCTCATGGACCTATTGTTCCGCGTGGACGGCTCCTGCGGCGCGTCGGAGCCGGGAAAGATCGCGGAAGGCCCGGCGGACCCACGAGGTCTGCCGTTGCGGGGGGCGGGCACAGCTGGCTGCATCCCGTGAGGGTCGCAAGCGCGTCTGAATGGCCGGTAACGGCGACATGACATGCAGGCTGCGGTGTGCGGGCCCGGCGGGGCGCCGCCGGGCCACCGTACGCCCCGCCCCGCCCGGGCTCCCCCCTCGGAGTCCGGACAGGGACGGGCGGGCGGCCCGGATCAGCTGTGCAGGCGGCGCAGCACCCGGAAGGCGAGCGCGACGGCGATCGCGGCGAGGGCGAGCAGGATGCCGGTCTCGACGAGCTGGAGCGGCCAGAAGTGCGACACGGGGTGGTAGTCGATGTACCGGGACGTGACGTCGTGGTCGGCCAGGCACTCCTTGAGGTCGTTGGCCGGGTCCCAGCAGAGGTCGGGTGGCAGCCGTGTCCCGCTGGTGGTCAGCCAGCCGTTTTCGACGACGAGGGCGTCGTTGGGGAACCCGTTGAACTCCTTGAGGGCGACGCTCTGCGTACGGACGGGCCAGAGACTGCTGCGTACGGTGCTCAGGGCCAGGACCACCAGGCCCGTGGCGAGCACGGTCACCGACATGGCGACGACGGTGCGTCGCACCAGCAGCCCGGCGAGTGCGCCGAGAGCGAGCCCGAGCAGGGCGTATGCAACGGGTACGGTGCCGAACGCGCCGTACACGAAGCGGTCGTACCAGGGGGTCTCCCCGTAATAGCTGCCCTCCTGCTGCCACCGGAACCACGCGTAGGCGGCGGTCAGCACGGAGGTGGCGGCCAGCGTCAGCACGGCGGGCACGGCGAGTTTGGCGGCCAGCCAGCGCGCGGGCGAAACGGACTGGGTCCACGCCAGTTTGTAGGTGCCGCTCTCCAGCTCACGGGCGATCAGCGGGCCGGCCACGAAGGCCCCTACGAGCGCGGGCAGGACGATCGTCAGGCCCCCGGCCCAGGCCAGGGCGTTTTGGAGCCACATCTGATTGTCGATGAAGTCGCGGACCGTCTGGTCGCACCCCGGCACCCGCTTCTCGGTCGAGCAGTCCGTCGCGTCGAAGGTGTCAGCGATATGACCGGTCCACAGCAGGACACCGACCAGGGCGGCGATCACCAGCACCGGGAGAAGGCTCACGGCCTGCAGGGCTCGCCGGTGCTGGCGTACGACGACGCGGGCGGGCCCGCTCGGGATGAGGGTCCTCATGCGGACGCCACCGCCTCTCGGGTCTCGTGGTGCGCGCTCGGTGTGAGGAGTGCCGGGGCGTCCGGCGAGCGGAGGTGGGCGAGGAGCAGTTCCTCCAGCGAGGGTTCGGTGACGTCCCAGGCGGTGGCGTCCACGGGACCCTCCTTCCGTACGAGTGCGGTGAGCTGACGGCCCGTCGTGCGGGACTCGACGACCGTGTGCGGGGCGAGGTCCCGGGTCTGTCCGGTCAGGACGGCGTGCGCGGCGACGATGTCGTCGGTCTCGCCGCCGAGCCGGACGCGTCCGCCGTCGACCAGCAGGACGTAGTCGCAGACGCCCTCCAGTTCGGTGAGGATGTGCGAGGACATCACGATGGTGGTGGCGTGCTCGGCGGCCTCCGCCATCAGGACGCCCATCAGCTGGTGGCGGGCGAGCGGGTCGAGGTCGGCCATCGGCTCGTCCAGCAGCATCAGCGCCGGCCGCTTGCCCAGCGCCAGTGCGAGGGCGAGCCGGGTGCGCTGGCCGCCGGAGAGCGTACGGACCTTCGCGTCCTGCGGGAGGGACGAGGCGACCCGGTCGGCCGTGGCCCGGTCCCAGCTCGCCGGGTTGAGCTCCTGGCCCGCCCAGAGCGTGTCGGCCACGGTGAGCTGCGGGTACAGGGGCTTGTCCTGGGACACGTACGCGATGCGGTCACGCGTGCCGCCCGGTGTGCCGGAGCCGAGGACCCGGACCGATCCCTCGGTCGGCCGGAGCAGGCCGGCCGTCAGCGCGAGCAGGGTGGACTTCCCCGCGCCGTTGGGTCCGACGAGGGCGCAGACCCGTCCGGCGGGCAGCCGGAACGAACAGTCGCGCAGCGCCCACCCGCCCGCCCCGCGGCCGTACTTCATACCGAGGCCGTACGCCTCGATCGCGGAGCCTGTCATTGGTCCTTGTCCCCCTTGAACGTGCTGTCCAGTACGGCGGTGAAGAGCGCACTCACGTCGTCCTTCTCCAGTCCTGCGGTGCGGGCCCGGAGGACCCAGTCGGCGAGCTCGGAGCGCAGCGGCGCGTCGGTGGCGGTCGCCGCGCTGCCGAGCGTGCGCCGGACGAAGGTGCCGAGCCCGCGGCGTGCCTCGACGAGGCCCTCGCGCTCCAGTTCGCGGTAGGCCTTGAGCACGGTGTTGGGATTGATGGCCGTGGCCTCGACGACCTCGCGTGCGGTGGGCAGCCGGTCGCCCGGTTCCAGCACGCCCAGGCGCAGGGCCTGTTTGGTCTGCTGGACGATCTGGAGGTACGTGGCGATGCCGCTGCGCCGGTCGATGCGGAACTCGACCGCTGCGGACTCTGCCATGTTCACCACCCTTTCACTAATTGAGTAGTGAAAGGGTGGCGTAAAGAAGGGGCGGCGTCAAGAGGCGCCGCCCCCGGGGGAGTTGTCGCAGCTCAGGACTCCGTGCGGTACATCAGGTCCACCTCGTGCGTCACGAAGCCCATTCGCTCGTACACCTTCAGGGCGGACGCGTTGTCCGCGTCGACGTACAGCATCGCCGTCGGCAGGGCCTGGGCCGCCAGGTGGCGCAGGCCGATCGCGGTCAGCGCCTTGCCGAGGCCGCCGCCCTGCGCGTCGGGGCGGATGCCGACCACGTACACCTCGCCGATCTGCTCCTCGGCGTGCACTTTCGTCCAGTGGAAGCCGATGAGCTCGCCGTCGCGTTCGGCGAGGAAGAAGCCCTTCGGGTCGAACCAGGGCTCGGCCTTGCGGTCGTCCAGGTCCCGCTGGGTCAGTGAGCCCTGCTCGGGGTGGTGGGCGAAGGCGGCACGGTTGACGTCGAGCCAGGCCGCGTCGTCCTCGCCGGGGACGAACGTACGGATGGTGACGCCCGGCGGCAGCACCGGCTCGGGGACGGCGGACCCGGCCAAGGGGCGCCGGAGCTGGCGCAGTTCGCGGAAGAGGGAGAGGCCGAGTACCTGGGCCAGATGCCGGGCGGCGGACTTGCCGCCGTGCGCCCAGACCCGCAGCCGCTTACCCGTCGAGGCGAGGAGTGCGGCGCCGAGCGCGCGCCCGTGTCCGTGGCCGCGGTGGGAGGGGTGCACGACGAGCTCGGCGGCCGGCGCCTCGACGGGGTCGGTGTCCTCCAGCTGCGCGTACCCGGCGAGGACGCCGTCGACGATGAGCAGGAAGTGCCGTACGCCTTCGCGGTGCCCGCCCCTGAGCTGCAGACGCCCCTGCTCGGAGACCGCCTGCCTGCCGTCGGTCCGGGTGGCCTCGTCGAGCAGGCCGAGGACCGCGTCGGACTGGTCGGGGGTGAGCGCGTCGAGGGTCTGAATCTCGCGTCCGGGGGAGGGGAGGGGTACGTCTGTCGTCATGTGTACGAGCGTACGGCGGGCGGGGTGGCGGAGGCGGGGGTGCGGCGCGGGTCGGCACGTGCCCGGGCGTCGCCCGGGACGTACCGGCTGGTGGGGCATCTGTATGCCGTGACGTTTCTGCCCGGCTCTGTGCGCCAAAGGAGGGATGTGCGGTAGGCAGTCCCCGTACCGACCGGGAAGCAACCCGGTCGTAACCCGAAAACCCTGTCGCGCTACGCGCGTTGACCCTAGGCTGCGTCCGGAAGTCTTCACCTTTTCCACATCTCCCAAACTCTCCCGCTGAACTCAAAGGGGACCGATGTCAGCGCCTTCGCAGAAGACGACTTCGCAGAAGAACCGGGCGTCCCGGCGGGTGCTCGCCGCCGCGGCCGGTCTTGCCACCGTCGGCGCACTCGTCGCCGCGATTCCGGCCGGTGCCGATGACCGCGGCGCCGACCGCCACGCGTCCGGGCGCACCGTCGACGTGCAGCTGCTGTCCTTCAACGACCTGCACGGCAACCTGGAGCCGCCCGCCGGTTCGGCCGGCTCGGTCACCGAGAAGCAGGCCGACGGCACGACGAAGGCCGTCCCGGCCGGTGGCGTGGAGTACCTGGCGACCTCGCTGCGCACCGCGCGCGAGGGCAACCCGTACTCCGTCACCGCGGCCGGCGGCGACATGGTCGGCGCGAGCCCGCTGCTGTCCGGTCTCTTCCACGACGAGCCCACCATCGAGGCGCTCAACGGGCTCGACCTCGATGTGACGGCGGTCGGCAACCACGAGTTCGACGAGGGCGCCACCGAGCTGGGCCGCCTCCAGAACGGCGGCTGCCACCCGGTCGAGGGCTGCTACGAGCCCGGCAAGACCTTCGAGGGCGCCGACTTCCCGTACCTCGCGGCCAACGTGACGAACGAGAAGACCGGCAAGCCGATCCTCAAGCCGTACACGGTCTGGAAGAAGAACGGCGTCAAGATCGGCTTCATCGGAGTGACCCTGGAGGGCACCCCGAACATCGTCACGGCCAACGGCGTCAAGGGCCTGAAGTTCCACGACGAGATCGAGACGGTCAACAAGTACGCCAAGGAGCTGGACCGCCAGGGCGTCAAGTCCATCGTCGCGCTGATCCACGAGGGCGGCGCCCCGGCCTCCACCGCGTACAACTACGACTGCGACAGCCCCGGCGCCGGTGACGGCATCTCCGGGCCGATCGTCGACATCGCCAAGGGCATCACGCCGAAGGTCGACGCCCTGGTCACGGGCCACACCCACCAGGCGTACGTCTGCACCGTCCCGGACCCGTCGGGCAAGCCGCGCATGGTCACCTCGGCCTCGTCGTACGGCAAGATCTACACGGACACGACCCTCACGTACGACCGCCGCACCAAGGACATCGTCCGTACGTCGGTGAAGTCGGTGACGTCGGCGAATCACGTCGTCCGCCGGGACCAGGCCAAGGCCACCGACATGACGGCCCTGATCGCCCGCTGGAACACCCTCGCGGCGCCGATCGCCAACCGGCCGCAGGGCTTCATCTCCGCCGACATCAACGGGCGCGGCTCCACCGCCCCCGAGAAGCCGCTCGGCAACCTGATCGCGGACGCCCAGCTGGAGGGCCTGGCCCCGGCGGACAAGGGCGGTGCGCAGGTCGCCTTCATGAACCCGGGCGGTATCCGCTCCGACCTCGTCCACACCGCGTCCGGCAGTGAGGGCGACGGCGTGGTGACGTACGGCGAGGCGTTCACCGTCCAGCCGTTCACCAACATGATGAACGTCGTCGACCTGACCGGTGCGCAGCTGGTCACCGCGCTCCAGCAGCAGGTCAGCGGCTCCAACGAGGCATCCCCGAAGATCCTCCAGGTCTCCAAGGGCCTCACGTACACCCTGGACATGACGAAGTCGGGCGCGGAGCGCGTGGTCGCCGACAGCATCAAGCTGAACGGCGCGGCCATCGACCCGGCCGCCTCCTACCGCGTCGCGATGAACGAGTTCCTCGCGGGCGGCGGTGACGGCTTCGCGGCACTCGGCCAGGGCACGAACAAGCTGGTCGGCGCCTCCGACCTTGACCTGTTCAACGCCTATCTGGCGGCGCACTCCACGGCCGCCGCGCCGCTGGCCCCGCCGGCCACGGACCGGATCACGGTCATCAAGTAATCAGCGATACGTGCAGGTGAGCGGGGCGGAGGGCCGACGGGCCCGCCGCCCCGCTCTTGCCTCCTGGGTGAGGGAGGCATCTCCTTCTCGCGTCCCGGCCGCCGGCGCAGAGTGCTGCCGGCCGATGTGCTCGCCCACGAGGAGGAGCGCCGTCGCCTGCTCCATTCCGCCGGGCGGCGTGCGATCGATCCGGTGGGGGCGGGTGGGCGGGGTGGAGAGCCCGTCGGTCCTGTTCCGGTATTGAGGTGTACCCGTCATACTCCCAGCCTGACCCCACGGCAGACGGAGACGCCCCTCATGAGCCCGTACACCGCCACCCGCCGGAGCTTCCTCACCGGCGCCCTCGCCGCCACCGCCACCGTCGTCATCGGTGGTGCGCCGGCCACCGGGGCCTCCCGCCGAGTCCTCGGTACGCAGGACTGGATGGGTGCCATCCCCGACGCCACTGCGCTCCAGCGGCTCACCATCCCGGGCTCGCACGATTCCGGGGCGCGGTACGGCGGACCGTGGGCTGAGTGCCAGAACACCACGATCACGCAGCAGTTGGACAGCGGCATCCGCTTCCTCGACGTACGCTGCCGGATCACCGGCGACTCGTTCGCGATCCATCACGGAGCCGCTTTCCAGAACATGATGTTCGGTGACGTCCTGATCGCCTGCCGGGACTTCCTGGCCGCACGGCCCTCCGAGACGGTGCTGATGCGGGTCAAGCAGGAGTACTCGCAGGAGAGCGACGCCGCGTTCCGGGGCGTCTTCGACCGGTACCTCGACGCCAAGGGCTGGCGGTCGCTGTTCCGGCTGGACTCCACGCTGCCCACGCTGGGCGGGGCCCGCGGCAAGGTGGTGCTCCTCGCGGACAACGGAGGGCTGCCCGGCGTCCGGTACGCCGACCCGGCGGTCTTCGACATCCAGGACGACTACATGGCGGAGCCGTTCGCGAAGTACCCGCAGATCGAGGCCCAGTTCCGCAAGGCGGCCCAGCAGCCCGGCAAGCTCTTCATGAACTACGTGAGCACCTCCGCCCTGATGCCGCCCCGCTGGAACGCGGACCGGCTCAACCCGCAGGTGCACTCCTTCCTCGACGGGTCGGGGACGGCGGGCTGGACCGGTCTCGGCATCGTCCCGCTGGACTATCCGGCGACCCGCTCGGGCCTCGTCGAGTCGCTGATCCGGCACAACCCGTCGGGCTGAGACGCGCGCCCGGCCGGCACGGCCGGACGAGATCGCGCGCCTGCTGTGCGGTATTGCGCCACATCTCCCGCTGGAGTTGATCCTCCGGATCCGAGCATCTGTGGGCTCCCGCGGGCCCTCCCTCCGCCCCCAGGGGGCGTGCACCTCCGGCAGTGCTCACAACCCCGGCGGCGGCTGCGGGGCCCCCGGCAGGCGGATCGAGGCCACCGTGCCCCCGCCGCCGGGAGCCGGGCGCAGCGTGATCTCGCCGCCCGCCTGCTGGACCGTGCGCGCCACGATGGAGAGGCCGAGGCCGGAGCCGGGGAGCTGGCGGGCCGAAGGGGAGCGCCAGAAGCGCTCGAAGACGTGCGGGAGCTCTTCGGCGGGGATGCCGGGGCCGTGGTCCCGGACGGTCAGCTCGCCCCGGTGCAGGGTGACGTCGACGGTGCCGCCCGGAGGGCTGAACTTCACCGCGTTGTCGAGGACGTTGACGACCGCCCGCTCCAGCGCGGCCGGTTCCGCCCGTACGTACCAGGGGGCCAGCTCCTCCGTGATCGTCAGCTCGGGTCCGCGCAGGCGGGCCCGTTGCAGGGCGGTACGGGTGATGTCGTGCAGCGCGACCACCTGGAGGGGGCCGGGCTGGGCGGCATCGGGGCGGGCCAGTTCCTGGAGGTCACCGATGAGGGAGGCCAGCTCGGTCATCTGCGCCTTGACCGAGGTCATCAGGGCCCGGCGGTCGTCGGGCGGGATGGCCCGGCCGGTCTCGTCGCTGCGGGCGAGCAGTTCGACGTTGGTCCGCAGAGAGGTCAGCGGGGTGCGCAGTTCGTGGCCTGCGTCCGCGATGAGCTGCGACTGGCGGTCGCGGGAGGTGGCCAGCGAGGCGGCCATGGAGTTGAAGGAGCGGGACAGGCGTGCGATCTCGTCCTCGCCCTCGATGGGGATGCGGACGGTGAGGTCCTCGGTACGGGCGACGTGCTCCACGGCCTCGGTGAGCTCGTCGACCGGGCGCAGACCGGAGCGGGCGACCCAGAGGCCGGCGGCGCCTGCACCGACTACGCCGATGCCGGAGACGAGCAGGAGGACCCAGGCCAGGGTGGAGAGCGGGTCGTCGATCTCGCTGATCGGGCGGGCGATGGAGACGGCGATCTGGCTGGTCCGCTCGCCGGGCTGCGAGGGCTGTAGTTGGTAGGTGTAGACGCGCATCTGCTCGCCGTTCGCCGCGGTCGACGAGTGCAGGGCGTCGCGCTGCTGTCCCTGGGCCACCGCGATGTCGGAATCGCCCACCGGCAGTTTCGACGTCTTGGGAGCGATGCACACCGTGCCCTGGGAGTCGATGAGCTGCACGGTGTACGCGCCGGGGAACGGCGGGGGCGGAATCAGGGTGGCGCCCTTGCAGTACGCGTACAGGTCGGTCAGGTACGTCTGGGCGACCTTGGAGCTGCGCAGCGAGTCGTTGAGCTGCCGTTCCAGCTGCGCCTTCGTCACGAACCAGCAGGCCGCCGCCACCGCGGCGACCGCCACCGCCACCGCCGTGGCGACCAGCAGGGCCAGGCGGGAGCGGAGCGGGAGGCCGCGGAACCGGCGTACGAGACCCGTCACCCCTCCCCACCCCCCGACCGCAGCGCGTACCCCACGCCCCGGACCGTGTGGACGAGACGGGGTTCGCCGCCCGCTTCCGTCTTGCGGCGCAGGTACATCACGTACACGTCCAGGGAGTTGGAGCTCGGTTCGAAGTCGAAGCCCCAGACCGCCTTGAGGATCTGCTCGCGGGTCAGTACCTGCCGCGGGTGAGCCAGGAACATCTCCAGGAGCGTGAACTCGGTGCGGGTCAGCTCGACGCGGCGGGTGCCGCGGGTGACCTCGCGGGTGATCAGATCCATCCGCAGGTCGGCGAAGGACAGCACGTCGTTGTCGGGGACGTCGCCGCCCGCCGCCGCCGCGTACGAGCTGCGGCGCAGCAGGGCGCGGATGCGGGCGAACAGCTCGTCCAGCTCGAAGGGCTTGACCAGGTAGTCGTCGGCGCCCGCGTCGAGGCCGGTGACCCGGTCCCCGACGGTGTCGCGGGCGGTGAGCATCAGGATGGGCGTGGTGGTGCCGGTGGACCGGATGCGGCGGGCGGCGGTGAGGCCGTCCATGCGCGGCATCTGGATGTCCAGGACGATCAGGTCGGGGGCGTACGACTCCGCCTTGGCGAGGGCGTCGTACCCGTCGACGGCGACCTCGGTGCCGTATCCCTCGAACGCGAGACTGCGCTGCAGGGCCTCGCGCACGGCGGGCTCGTCGTCGACGATCAGGATGCGCTGCGGATCGTCTTCGGCGGGGCTCATCGCTGGTCGTCCTCTTCTCGTTCCGGCCTCATCGGGGTGCTGTCAGCCTCGCACGGCCATGGCGCGACGGCGTGCGGCGCGACGCTTGCGGCCGGTGGGGTCCGAGGTGGCGCTGATCTCGTGGGCGCGCCCGGGGGCCTTCCGGGCGGCCATGGCGGTGGCGAGCCTGAGGGGCAGGGCCAGGTCGGCCGGGCCGGTGGGGGTGTCTGAGCTGTCTGAGCTGTCTGTCATGGCGGCCTCCTCGGCCTGTCGGTGCGGGGTGCTGCGGTGTTACTTCGGTCAGGAGTCGTTGCCCGCCCGCAGGGCGTCCAGGTCGGCCTTGACGGTGTCGACGGGGATGGCGAAGCCGAGGCCCACGCTGCCCGCGGCGGAACTGCCCGCAGAGCTCGCCGAACTCGGGGAGTACATCGCGGAGTTGATGCCGATGATCTCGCCGTTCATGTTGATCAGCGCACCGCCGGAGTTGCCGGGGTTGAGCGAGGCGTCGGTCTGGATCGCCTTGTACGTCGTCTTCGACGTACCCGTGTCGCCGTTGAACTGCTGGCCGCCGAACTCGAACGGCCAGTCGCTGCCGCCCTGTTGCTGCTGGCTCCGGTCCGAGCCCGCCGAGTCCTCGGAGGACTTCGCGACCGTGACGTCGCGGTCGAGGGCCGAGACGATGCCGCTGGTGACGGTGCCGGTCAGGCCCTCGGGCGAGCCGATCGCCACGACCTGGTCGCCGACCTTCACCCCTGAGGAGTCGCCGAGCGAGGCCGTCTTCAGTCCGCTCGCACCCTGGAGCTTGATGAGCGCGAGGTCCTTGTCGGCGTCGGTGCCGACGACATCGGCGGTGTACTTCTTGCCGGTGCTGAGCGTGACCTCGATCTCGGAGGCGCCGGTGATGACGTGGTTGTTGGTGATGATCTCGCCGTCGGACGTGATGACCACACCGGAGCCGGTGGACTGGCCCGCCGTCGACGTCGCGCCGATCTCGACGATCGCGGGCGACACGGCCGCCGCGACACCGGAGACGGTGCCGGCGCTGCTCTGCGAGACGGTCGTGCCCTGCACGACGCCGCCGGAGCCGGAACCGTTCGTGCCGCCGTCGGTGAACTGTCCGATGAGGGTCGCGGTGCCACCGCCGACCACCGACGCCGCGATCGCCACGGCCGCCAGCAGCGCGAACGGGCGCTTGGCACGGCGTGCGGGCTTCGACGGCTCGGGCGCGGGCTGCGGCGGCGGGTAGCCACCGGGACCACCGGCGTCGGCGCCACCGCCGCCGGGCCACACCGTGGTGCCGGGACCCGCGGCGATCGGCTGCGCGGGCTCGTACGGCGGCGGCGGCGGGTAGGCCGCTGCGCCGTTTCCGGACGAGGGATACGTCGGATACATCGCGTACTCGCCGCTCGGGCGGTGGCTCTCAGTCATGTACACGAGCGTGTCCGGCGAATATGAGAGGAGGCTGAGGGTGCCCTGAGAAGCCCGGCAGAACCCTGTATGCCCCATATAAGGACGGGGCGGCGGGATGCCTGAAGGCTACGGAGCCGGGACCGTCGGCTCCCCGCAGCCGCACGACCGCCGGACCACCAGCGCCGAGGGGAACTGCTTCAGCCGCTCGCGGCGCGAGCCCGCCACCCGCAGCGAGTCGTCGAGGACCAGGTCCACGGCCGCCCGCGCCATCGCCGGACGGTCGGAGGAGATCGTCGTCAGCGGAGGGTCGGTGAGCGCGGCCTCCTTCACGTCGTCGAAGCCCGCGACCGCCAGCTCACCCGGCACGTCGATACGCAGCTCGCGTGCCGCCCGCAGCACACCGATGGCCTGGTCGTCCGTGGAGCAGAAGATCGCCGGGGGCCTGTCGGGACCCGCCAGCAGCTGAAGGGCAGCCTGGTAGGCGTCGTAACGGTTGTACGGGGCCTGGAAGAGCCGGCCCTCCGTGGACCGCCCGGACTCGTGCATCGCCCGGCGCCAGCCCTCGACGTGGTCCGCGACCGGGTCGCCGACCGAGGGGGTCTGCTCCGTGCCGCCGAGGCACGCCACGTACGCGTTGCCGTGTTCCAGCAGGTGACGGGTGGCGAGCTGGGCGCCGCCCACGTCGTCCGTGACGACCGCGACGTCGTCGATCGCCTCGGGCCGCTCGTGCAGCAGCACCACACGGGCGTCCCACGCCTCGATCTCGGCGGCGGCACGCTCGCTGGGGCCCTGGCTGACCAGGATCAGACCGGAGACCCGCATACCGAGGAACGCGCGCAGGTAGTGGACCTCGCGCTCGTCCCGGTAGTCGGAGTTGCCGACGAGGACCATTTTCCCTCGTTCGGCGGCGGCCTGTTCGACCGCGTGCGCCATCTCCGCGAAGAACGGCTGCCGGGCGTCCGGCACGATCATGCCTATGAGGTCGGTCCGCCGCGAGGCCATCGCCTGGGCGACCCGGTCGGGCCGGTAGGCCAGCTCCTTGATCGCGGCGAGTACCCGCTCGCGCGTGGCCGGGGCAACCGGCCTGGGTCCGTTGTTGATGACGTAACTGACGACCGCGGTCGACGTCCCCGCCAGTCTCGCCACATCGTCCCGCGTCACCTTGGCCACGCGCGGCAGTCTACGCGGATGGACCTACCTCGCGGCAGGCCGGACCGGGGCTTCTTCCGTGACGTCGGACTCCTCCGGCTGCTCCGAACGGGTTACGGGTTCCGGGGTGGTCCTCGTCGACACCTGAGCCTTGGCCTCCTCCGCCGCGGCACGCTCCACCTTCTCCGGTGCGACGAAGCGGTAGCCGACGTTGCGGACCGTACCGATCAGCGACTCGTGCTCGGGGCCGAGCTTGGCGCGCAGCCGCCGGACGTGGACGTCGACCGTCCGTGTACCGCCGAAGTAGTCGTATCCCCAGACCTCCTGGAGCAGCTGGGCGCGGGTGAAGACCCGGCCCGGGTGCTGTGCGAGGTACTTGAGCAGTTCGAATTCCTTGAAGGTCAGGTCGAGGACCCGTCCCTTCAGTTTCGCGCTGTACGTCGCCTCGTCCACCGAAAGATCACCATTACGGATCTCCATCGGGGAATCGTCGGACACGATCTGCTGACGGCCGGTTGCCAGCCGCAGCCGTGCCTCGACCTCGGCCGGGCCCGCGGTGTCCAGCAGCACGTCGTCGATGCCCCAGTCGGCGGTGACGGCCGCGAGGCCGCCCTCCGTGACGACGAGGATCAGCGGACAGCCGGGTCCGGTGGACCGCAGCAGCTGGCAGAGCGAGCGCACCTGCGGAAGGTCGCGGCGGCCGTCGATCAGAATGACGTCGGCACCCGGGGTGTCGACGAGAGCGGGTCCTTCGGCGGGGGCGACCCGCACGCTGTGGAGCAGTAGGCCGAGGGCGGGAAGCACCTCCGTCGACGGTTGGAGCGCATTGGTCAGAAGCAGCAGTGAACTCATCGCCGCCCACCTGCCTGGGTCGTCGGTCGATCGTGCACGGTTCGCTCGCCCATTACGTCAGTCCTCCTCGTTCCCTGCGAGAGGGGCACTCCCGGGTCGGACCCGGGGGAGTAGTGCGGCACTGCTTCGTACGGCCGTATGACGTAGGGCCTGCGCCGTTCGTCATACGGGATTTACTGGTACGGCCCCGCGCCCTGAGGCCGCTGAGCTTGTTGAAACGTCTCCGTAACAACGCGTGGAAAGCACAAAAGGACCCGGGGGCTGCATTGCCCGAGTCCTCTTCGAAGCAGAATAACCCACATGTGTTCTGTCTCCGAGGGTCGGTTTCCGAGTTCTTCTGTTCGCTTGATCACGCGGGCTCCTCTGCGCACCGCGTTGCGCACCGATGACGGGACCCGGATCGAGGCGGTGTACGTACCGTGTACGGCGGGTGCCGGGGCCGCTGCCGAGGGGATGGGTGCCGGGACGGCGATCGTCGTCGCGCACGGCTTCACGGGCTCGGCCGACCGCCCCGCGGTGCGCCGGGCCGCGCGGGCGTTCGCGCAGCGTGCGGCCGTGATCACGTTCTCCTTCCGGGGACACGGGAGGTCCGGCGGGGTGTCGACAGTCGGGGACCGCGAGGTCCAGGATCTGGCGGCCGCGGTGGCGTGGGCGCGTTCACTGGGGCACGAGCGGGTCGTCACCGTCGGGTTTTCCATGGGCGGTTCCGTGGTGCTGAGACATGCCGCGCTGTATACGAAGCCGTCGGCCGTGCATCAGGAACCGCTCGGGGCGCCTTCGGATATCGGTGTCGGAGGCATTGCAGCGCACAAGGGGCGCATTGAAGCGCGCACCGCGGCGCACGCGGACGCGGTGGTCTCCGTAAGCGCCCCCGCACGCTGGTACTACCGGGGTACTGCTCCGATGCGCCGCCTGCACTGGGTGGTCACCCGCCCGGCGGGCCGGCTCGTCGGCCGCTACGGTTTCGGCACCCGGATCGACCGCAGGGACTGGGACCCGGTGCCGCTCTCCCCGGTCGCCGCGGTCCCGCTGATCGCCCCGGCCCCGCTGCTGATCGTGCACGGCGACCAGGACCCGTACTTCCCGCTGGACCACCCCCGGATGCTGGCCGAGGCCGCAGGGGGCGGCGCCGAACTGTGGCTGGAACGGGGCATGGGGCACGCGGAGAACGCGGCAGACGAGAGCTTGCTCACGCGCATCGCCGACTGGACGGCCGCGCGGTGACCGATGATGGACAACTGACGCACGACGAAAGGGTGGAGCCATGGCAGCGGGAACGATCCGCTACTGGGCCGCGGCCAAGGCCGCCGCGGGGATCGCGGAGGAACCGTACGCAGCGGCGACGCTCGCCGAGGCGCTCGAAGCGGTGCGCGAACGGCACCCGGGCGAGCTGACCCGCGTACTGCAAAGGTGTTCGTTCCTCATCGACGGTGACCCCGTCGGAACCCGTGGCCATGAGACCGTACGGCTTGCCGAGGGCGGCACGGTCGAGGTGCTCCCGCCGTTCGCAGGAGGGTGAACCGCAGACCATGAGCAGCAGCGATCAGCAGTATCCGAACAGTCAGCAGTACGCGTACGGGGACGGGGACCCCGGTGCGCAGCCGCCCGCCGACCCGTACGCGGGTCAGTCCTACGCCGACCCGTACGCCGACCCGGCTCAGGCGCAGCCCCAGCAGCCGTACGGTGACCCCGCCCCGTACGACCCGCAGTCGGCCTGGCCGACGCACCAGGCGCAGGCGCAGGCGCAGCGGCCCGCGTCGCCCGAGGACCACGGTCCGTCCGACCAGGGCGCGACGCAGACGTGGCAGGGGCAGACCTGGGACACCCAGTACCAGCCGACCGTGCAGCCGCAGCAGTCGCAGACGTATCAGGCGCAGTCGGGTTCGTACCCCCTGCCTCCCGAGGCACCTGTCGCCCCTGCTGCCCCGGTCGCCTCGGCCGCGGTGCAGGACGACACCCCCGGAGCGCCGGAAGCCGCCACCTACAGCTCGCCCACCACCGTGGGCAACGCCCGGATCACCGATGCCCAGCGCGCCCGCGCCGAGGGCCGCTCGCCGGTCATCGCGCCGGGTATGCAGCCGGCCGGTATCACCGCGGGCCTCGGTCTGCTGCTCGCGCTCGGTGCGGCGATGGGGCCGTACGCCCTGCTCGTGCCGCTCGTCCTGCTCCAGGCGGTCATGGCCGCCGGATGGTTCAGGCTCAACGGCATGTGGCCCGCCCGGCAGGGCATCGCGCTCGCCTTCATGGGCGGCTTCGCCGCCGATGTCGCTCTGCTCGCCGCGGGCCGTGAGAACGCCGCGGCGGCGCTCCTCGGCACGCTCGGCGTCTGGGTGCTGCTCACCCTGGTCCTCCAACTGCGCAGCCACGCGGGCGCCGACGAGCGGATGTACGGGCTGATGGCCACCGTCGTGTCGGCGGCGCTCACCGTCCTCGCGGCCGGACATCTGGCAGCGATTCCGGACGCGGTGACCGTGGGCGGTGTCGCCGTGGCCGCCGCCGTGCTCGCCAGGGCGCTTCCGCTGCCGGGCGCCGCTTCGGTCGTCGTGGCACTGCTCGCGGCCGCCGGTGCGGGTGTCGCGATGGGCGGGTTCACCGACTTCGGCTCCAAGGCGGCGTTTCTCGGACTCGCCGCGGGTGGGTGCGCGCTGATCGGGCTGCGGGTGGCGAGCTACGACTACCCGTCGCGGTTCGTGCACATGACGGCCGGGGTGGCACTGCCGCTGACCGCCGCGGCCCCCGCCGTCTATCTGATCGGCCGCGCGATCGCCTGATGTCTCCCCGCCGCCCAAGTCCCCACGCCCCTACGTGTCGTTCGTCGCTTTCCGGCCGTTCGCCGCGGCCGGGGGAACCGGGTGGTGGTCCTGTTCGTCGATCACCACGGGCGTACTGCGCAGTCGCAGTAGGCTCACGCGCACCGGGGGATCCGAGCGCTCGGGTGGGGGAGGAACAGGCATGCGTGCACTGCGGATACTGCTGATCATCGCGGTGGTTCTGGGCGGCGTCTTCGTCGCCGTCGACCGCGCCGCGGTGTATTTCGCCGAGTCCGAGGCCGAGGGCCGGGTGCGGCTCAGCGGTGCGGAAGCGGGCTCGACGGAGGTCTCGATCAACGGCTTCCCGTTCCTGACCCAGGTGGCCGGATCGGAGCTCGACCAGGTCGACGTCAAGCTGACCGGCATCCAGGCGAACGCCGCAGGCCGCACGCTCCGGATCAGTGAGATCAGGGCCCAGCTGCACCAGGTGACCCTGGGCGAGGGCTACACCAGCGCGACGGCCGCCCGGGCCACGGGTACGGCCGTCGTCTCGTACGACGACCTCACCGAGGCGGCCGACAAGGACGTCACCGTCGCCTACGGCGGCAACGGCAAGGTGAAGGTCACCGGCGAGATCAGCGTCCTCGGCCGCACCCTCTCGCGCAGCGTGCTCTCCACCGTCACGCTGGTCGACGGCGACACCATCCGCGTGCACGCGGACGAGGTCCCGGGCGAGGGCATCCCCGGCCTGGAGGACCTGGTCCGGCAGAAGACGGACTTCGAGCGCAAGATCGGCGGCCTGCCGAACGGTCTGAAGCTCCAGAAGATCGAGGTCACCGAAAGCGGCCTGGAGATCTCGGTGAAGGGCGCGGACGTCGCACTCGCCGGCTAGGCCTCTGACGCCGGCCCCTGACGCCGGCCCCTGACGCCGGCCCCTGACCTACCGCTACCAGCTACGCGCATACCGCCGCAGACCCTGCCATACTCCGCTCGTCCACATACTGAGACGGACCCGTCCGGCCCTCGGGTGGCTGACGTGCGCGGACCTCCCGGCGGCGGCTCTCCGCCGGGCGGGACTCGGGCCCCGTCTCGTATCACGGACGATCGTGTCTCACCATCCGACACGACGGTGACATCTCCACCCGTACGTCCCTACGATCGGACCCATGAAGCGACAGGCGGATCTCACGAAGCGGCGGGCAGTAGACCTGTGCCGCGTCGCCGCCATGCTCTGTCGCACCTTCTGAGCGGGATCGCCTCCCGTTTCCCCCGGCCCTTCGACCGTTGTCAGGGCCCGCCCCGTGCCTCCGTACACGCACCGCCGCCGTGCATCCGCGTGTACACCCCGCACATCGCACCACCCCGCCGCAGACTGCCCCGGAGGAGAAACACATGAGCCGCGCAGACGTCCTGGTAGACGCCGACTGGGTCGAGGCCCACATCGACGACCCGAAGGTTGCCATCGTCGAGGTCGACGAGGACACCTCGGCGTACGAGAAAAACCACATCAAGAACGCGATCCGGATCGACTGGACCAAGGACCTCCAGGACCCGGTACGCCGTGACTTCGTCGACCAGGCCGGCTTCGAGAAGCTCCTGTCCGACAAGGGCATCGGCAACGACACCACGGTTGTCCTCTACGGCGGCAACAACAACTGGTTCGCGTCCTACGCCTTCTGGTACTTCAAGCTCTACGGCCACCAGGACGTCAAGCTCCTCGACGGCGGCCGCAAGAAGTGGGAGCTCGACTCCCGCGACCTCGTCGACGGCGACCAGATCCCGTCCCGCCCGGCCACCGCGTACAAGGCCAAGCCGCAGGACGAGTCGATCCGTGCCTACCGCGACGACGTCGTGAAGGCGATCGGCAGCCTGAACCTGGTCGACGTCCGGTCGCCCGACGAGTTCAGCGGCAAGCTGCTCGCCCCGGCGCACCTCCCGCAGGAGCAGTCGCAGCGCCCCGGCCACGTGCCGAGCGCCCGCAACATCCCGTGGTCGAAGAACGCCAACGACGACGGCACCTTCAAGTCGGACGACGCGCTCAAGGCCCTCTACGAGGCCGAGCAGGTCGACCTGGCGAAGGACACCATCGCGTACTGCCGCATCGGTGAGCGTTCCGCGCTCACCTGGTTCGTGCTGCACGAGCTGCTCGGCCAGGCGAACGTCAAGAACTACGACGGTTCGTGGACCGAGTACGGCTCCCTCGTGGGTGTGCCGATCGAGCTCGGCGCCAACAAGTAAGCCTGCGGACCACCGACCAGCACGACACCCGACCAGAAGGACAGAACACCATGTGTGGAGCACAGGCCGGCGGCCCCGACGCCTCGACGATCAAGCCCGGTGAGACCACCATCCAGGGCAGCGTGACCCGTGACGGCGAGCCCGTCACCGGTTATGTCCGCCTGCTGGACTCGACCGGCGAGTTCACCGCCGAGGTCCCGACCTCGGCGACCGGACAGTTCCGCTTCTACGCGGCCGAGGGCACCTGGACGCTCCGCGCCCTCGTCCCGGGCGGCAGCGCGGACCGCACGGTCGTCGCACAGACCGGGGGCCTCGCCGAGGTCGCCATCGCTGTGTGACCCGTAGCGCATGACCGGCCGGAGGGCCGCACCCCAGGGGGTTGGACGCCACCTGAGCAGGGGTGCGGCCCTTCGCGCCGTTCGGTCCTACGCTGGAGGTATGTACGCACGGCGCCGCCGCGCCTATTTCCTGATGATGGGCGGATGCATCGTCCTCTTCGTCTCCGCCTGGGCGTTCGTGCGCCTCTGGTCGATTCCGGTCGCTGTCGGCATGTGCGTCGTCGCGATGGTCATCCCGCCGATCGCGGCGATGGTCGCCAACCGGCGCGGACCGGAGGACCGTTGGTGGGACGACCCCTCCGGTGACCAGAAGTCCGACGAGTGGTGGGACGAACTCGACGGCAAGAAGCGCCGCCCGTAGAGGACGGGGATCAGCAGGAGGCTCAGTAGACGAGCGCCTGGACACCGTCCGCCATGATCTCCTGCACGAAGACCTGCGCGCCCGCGATCCGTACGCCTTCCAGGACGTCCTTCTCGGAGATGTCGCGCCGCGCCGCGCACTGCGAGCACAGGGTGATCAGGCCGCCCGCCCGGACCGCCTCGACCAGGTCGGGCAGCGGGGCGGCGTGCGGCAGCTCGAACTCGGCGGCGCGCCCCGGCAGGGCGAACCAGGCGGATTCGCCGGTCAGCCAGAGCGAGACCTCCACGCCACTGGCGACGGCCACGGCCGCCACGGTGAACGCCTGCGAGCAGCGCTCGGGAGAATCGGCCCCGGCGGTCACCTTGATCACGAGCTTCTTCGGCATAGCCGAACTGTAATAGGCGGCCGTGCAACCTCCGCCGGTACCTGTGGGTCAGTTGTGTGCGCAGGTAACGGAATCTGCGCCTCAGGTCTCGTGGGGGGACCCCTTTTGGAACTGAACGACACCATTTCCGACGCGCAGGCCGGGCAGGCCGCGCAGGCGGTCACGTCCGTGCCGCCCGAAGCGCCGCCCGAGCGGCCGTCCGAGCCGCCGTTGATTCCCGCGGCCGTTCCGGGCCCGGCCGCGCAGCCGCGCCCGCGCCCGCGAGGCCGCACGACACTGCTGATCGCCGCTGCCGCGCTGCTCGGTATCGCGGGCGGTACGGCCGCCGGATACGGCATCCAGGCCGAGCGTGCACCGACGCCCCTGACCGCACTCTCGCAGCCCGGCCTCGCCCATCCGGCGAAGCCGCTGCCCGCGGACCGGGTCCCGGACCCACTGCCCGCCTCGCAGGACCGTCAGGTCGCGACGGACGGCGATCTGCGCAAGCTGGTGCTCGCCAAGCCCGGCGGCTGGGACACCCTCGAGGACCCGACGCTCCGCGACGGCTGGGTGAGCCTGGACGACTACGCCATGCAATTCGAGGACGAGGCGTACATGTACGAGGAACTCGTCTCGTCCGGCCTGCGCCGGGTCGCGGGTGCGAGCTGGGAGCGCGGTCAGCGCGAGGTCGGCATCCGGCTCGTCCAGTTCCGCAGTGGTACGGAACTGGGGGCCTTCGATCACGCCGAGGGCCAGCTGTCCTACATGGACGACAGCGAGAACGGCGCGGGCAACGCGGGACACGCCATCAAGGGGAGCGGCAACGGCCGCTACTACCTCTACCCGGTCAGGAACGAGCCGGGCTATCTGCCGCTCTACCGTGCCCGCGCCGTCGCCCAGCGGGGCGACGTGATGATGGAGATCGACATTTACGACACCAAGCCGGTCGCCAAGAAGGACATCCGCACGCTGGCCGAGCGACAGCTGGAGCGCCTGTGAACGACGACACCACACCCGCCCCGGCCGCGACACCTGATCCGGCTGTCACACCCGCCCCGGCCGACGCTCCCGCACGGCCCGGAAGGGCCCGCCGGGTGGTCCTCGGGGTCCTGCCCTTCGTGCTGGTGCTCGGTGCGATCGGCGGCGCGGCCGCGTACACGAAGACCACCGTGGACGGGGCCGACCGGACCGTCACCACAGCCGTCTGGCAGAAGCCGGACCGTGAGCCGGCCAAGGACCCGGCGGGCGATCCGCCCCGGGGCCGCGCCGTCACCGAGCTGAGCAAGCTGCTGCTGCCCGTCCCCTCCGGTTACCGGCTCGGCCCCGACATGGGCGCCGACGGCAACGACAGCGAGACGAGCGGCAGGAAGGCCGCGGCGGCGATGAAGGAGTCCGGCCGCGGGCTCGCCGGCAAGCAGCGCCGCGAGCTGGAGAAGCGGATCGACCGGTATGACATCCAGGGCCTCGCGCGGCGTTCGTACGTCGCCGACACCGACGACCTCGTCGTGGAGACGCAGATCGTGAAGATGAAGGACCGCAAGGCCGTCCGCGACATGTACACCTTCAGGACCGGGCTGATGGATGCCGTCGGCGTCTTCCGCGACGGTCCGAAGATCAGGGGCCACAAGCACGCCACGTGCTTCCGGATGCCCAAGGACAGCAAGAGCGACCTCGACGGCATGCACTGCGCCGCGTACGACGGCGGGGTGCTCCTGATTGTCGCGGCCACGGGCAGCGAGCCGTTCGACGCAGGCGCCGTCGCGGACGTGGTCAAGGACCAGCTGGACCACATCGCGTCCCCGGGGGAGTACATATGACCGAGCCGACCGAGCCGACCGAGCCGACCGAGCCGACCGAGCCGACCGAGCCGACCGAGCAGCCGGCCCCGGCCGAAGCACCTGCACCGACCGAAGCGCCGGCACCACCCGCACCACCGGCACCGCCCGCACCACCGGCACCGCCCGCACCGCCGGCCCCGGCTGTCCAGGCCGAACCGGTTGCAGCCGCCCGCCCACCGCGCCGTGTGCTGCGCGCCGTCGCCCGCTGGACCGCCGCCGTGCTGGTGTGCGGTGGCCTCGGTACCGGGACGGCGTACGGCATCGCATCCATGGAGCGCACCGACGTCCCCGGTCTCGCGACCGAGGGCGACGGCCGCTGGGACTACCCGGAGCTGTCCCTGCCCGCCCTGCCGTCCGGGGCGCCGAGAGCCCTCTCGTACGGCAATGTCGCCGGGGTGCACCACGCGGACCTGCGGAAGCTGCTGCTGCCCGTCCCTGCCGGAGCCACGCCGGACAAGAAGCTGACCGGCGGCTGGGTGACAACCGCGCAGTACGCGTCCGAGTACCAGGCCGACAAGCGCGCCGACATCACCCGGACGCTCCGCGACTCCGCGCTGCGGCACATCGCGGCGCGCGGCTGGACGATGCCGGACGGCACCGAGTCCCGGATCTATCTGCTTCGGTTCAACTCGACCGCGTACGCCGAAGAGTTCCGCGACGACCTCCACGTCGGCGCGAGCGCGGGCCTGTCGCTCGCCACGGCGCCGGACGCGGAGTTCGACGAGAGCTGGAAGAGCTCGGGCCGGGTGCACAACACCGTGTCGTACGTGTTCAGCGAGAAGAAGCCGTTCGGCAAGGAGCACGTCCGCCAGGCGTACACCGTCGCCGGGGACACCGTCGCCCTGATCGTGCACTCCAGGGACGGTAGAGCGGCCACCGAGCGGATTCCGTTCCACCAATCGGTGATCCTGCAGAACCAGCTGCTCGGCTGAGGACCTGGACGAGAAGGCCGGGCCCCAACCCATTAGGCTGGGGCCCGGCCCCGTACTGCGGCCACATCGTTCGTTCCGAGGAGCTCCCGTGCTTGAGGCATTCTTCTCCGCCCTGCTGATCCTGGTGTGTGTCGGCGTGCTCGCCTTCGCCGGTCTGACCGTGAAGAAGCTCTACCAGGGCCAGCGCTGAACCTCGCCGAACTCCGCCTCTCCCTCACAGATGGTCTGAGCAGCTCATGATCGAGATTCCGTCCGACCTCCATCCGGACCTGGTGCCGCTGGTCTTCCTCCTCGGCAACTGGACGGGCGCGGGCGTGTCCGACTTCCCCGGCGCCGAGAAGTGCAACTTCGGCCAGGAAGTCTCCTTCACCCACGACGGCCGGGACTTCCTGGAGTACGTCTCGCACTCCTGGGTGCTCGATGACGAGGGCAACAAGGTCCGCCCGCTGGAGAGCGAGTCCGGCTACTGGCGTGTCGACAAGGACCGCAAGGTCGAGGCCGTCATGGTCCGTGACCAGGGCATCGTCGAGATCTGGTACGGCGAGCTCGCCGACAAGAAGCCGCAGATCGACCTGGTCACCGACGCGGTGGCCCGTACCGCGGCCTCCGGCCCGTACAGCGGTGGCAAGCGGCTCTACGGCTATGTGAACAGCGACCTGATGTGGGTCGGCGAGAAGGCCACCCCCGACGTCGAGCTGCGCCCCTACATGTCGGCGCACCTGAAGAAGGTCGTCACGCCGGAGGAGGTCGCCGAGATGGCGAAGAGCCTCGGTGACATGCCGGACGACGGCATCGCCTTCTTCAAGTAGACGGAACGGCGCAGAACCTGGGGCCGGTGCTCACCGCCGCCTACACTGGGCCTGTGGTGAGCACCGACTGGAAGACCGATCTTCGGCAGCGTGGCTACCGGCTGACGCCGCAGCGTCAGCTTGTCCTGGAGGCGGTCGACGCGCTGGAGCACGCGACGCCCGACGGCATCCTCTCCGAGGTACGCAGGACCGCGTCCGGCGTGAACATCTCCACCGTCTACCGGACCCTGGAGCTGCTCGAGGAGCTCGGCCTGGTCAGCCACGCCCATCTGGGCCACGGCGCTCCCACGTACCACCTGGCGGACCGCCACCACCACATCCACCTGGTCTGCCGGGACTGTACGAACGTCATCGAGGCCGACGTCGGCGTCGTCGACGACTTCACCGCCAAGCTGCGGGACACCTTCGGCTTCGAGACGGACATGAAGCACTTCGCGATCTTCGGCCGCTGCGCGGACTGCGTGGCGAAGGCCGCCGGACAGCCGGGCCCGGCCGGGGACTGAGGACGTCTAGGGTCTTTCGTTTGGATCAGGCCCCGCGAGCCCGGCATGATCCAAACGAGAGGCCCTAGGTCACGGGCGGGCGTTTGCCCCCGGGCCGTAGGCTGGGCGCATGAAGAGCCCCTTGCTGTCCCTGCCCGGCGCCGTCCCCGCCGAAGGCCGCGACGAAGGTGTCGCCGGGCACTACGGTGACCTGTTCCGCGAGCAACGCGCCCTCGCCGACGGCACCGGCTTCGTGGACCTGTCCCACCGCGGAATCGTCACGGTCACCGGCGACGACCGGCTCGCCTGGCTGCACCTGCTGCTCACCCAGCACGTCAGCGATCTCGCGCCCGGCCAGGCCACCGAGGCCCTGATCCTCTCCGCGAACGGGCACATCGAGCACGCCCTGTACCTCGTCGACGACGGCGACACCGTGTGGATGCACGTCGAACCGGATACGCAGGGCGAGCTCATCGCCTATCTGGAGTCGATGAAGTTCTTCTACCGGGTCGAGGTCGCCGACCGCACCGACAGCTTCGCCGTCGTGCATCTGCCGGCCGGTTCCATCGCCGAGGTCCCCGAGGGCGTGGCCGTACGGGAGACGCCGCACGGCCGGGACCTCTTCCTGCCCCGCGCCGACCTGGAGACGTACGCCGCGGCGCACGGCCCGGCGGCCGGCATCCTCGCGTACGAGGCGCTGCGCATCGAGTCCCACCGGCCGCGCGTCGGCTTCGAGACCGACCACCGCACCATCCCGCACGAGCTGGGCTGGATCGGTTCCGCCGTCCACCTCCAGAAGGGCTGCTACCGCGGTCAGGAGACGGTCGCGCGCGTCCACAACCTGGGGAAGCCGCCGCGCCGCCTGGTCTTCCTGCACCTGGACGGCAGCGAGGTGCTGCTGCCCGGTCACGGAACGCCGGTACGGCTGGCCGCGGACGGTCCCGAGGGCCGTCAGCTCGGCTTCATCACCACATCGGCCCGCCACCACGAGCTGGGCCCCATCGCGCTGGCCCTGGTGAAGCGGAATGTGGCCGTGGACGCGGAACTGATGGCGGGGAACACGGCGGCGGCCCAGGAGACGGTCGTCGAGCCGTAGTTCTCCTACGCGTCGGTGTCCACCGCCGCTGCTACACCTCGATCAGTACGGTGAACGGGCCGTGGTTCGTGAGCGAGACGCGCATGTCCGCTCCGAACCGGCCCGTCTCCACCTGCGCGCCCAGCGCCCGCAACTGCGCCACCACCTCGTCGACCAGAGGCTCGGCGATCTCCCCGGGCGCGGCGGCGTTCCAGGTGGGCCTGCGGCCCTTCCTGGCGTCCCCGTAGAGGGTGAACTGCGAGATGACCAAAAGCGGCGCATTCACATCGGAACAGGACTTCTCGCCCTCCAGGATGCGTACGCTCCACAGCTTCCGGGCGAGTTGTGCCGCCTTCTCCGGAGTGTCCCCATGGGTGACCCCCACCAGCACACACAGGCCCTCGCCGACGATCTCGCCGACCACTCCGGTCCCCGACGGGCCGTCCGTGGCGCCGGCCACGGTGACGGACGCGCCGTCCACTCTCTGCACCACTGCACGCATACAGACCAACCTATCTTGGGCTGAACGGGTACAGAGCACCTGCGTGGGAAGCATGTGGGGTGGCACCATGCACGTGCCGGTGTTGCCGACGCACCGGTCGAGGGGACGGAACAGCATGAGTACATATGGAGCCGGGCAGTCACCCGGTGCCGTACCGACGACCCGTACCGGCATCATGCGGCCACCCGTACAGCGGACCGGTGTCCCACAGGGTCCAGGACAGCCAGGACAGCCGGGACAGCAGGGCGCGGTCCATGGGACGGGCCCGGCGGCGACGACCCTGCCCGTGTCCGGACCCACGTCCGTACCCGAACAGTCCGCCGTGCCCGGCGCGTCCGTCGTGCCCGGCGCGGGGGAGGGGCTGTCCGCGGTGCGCGCCCAGCCCGAGTTCCGCGGCCTGCGCCTGCCGGAGCTGCGCACGCTCCGCAAGAACGCGCAGCGCGACGAGGCCGACCTCAGTTACGTACGCAGGCTCGTCCAGGGCCGCATCGACATCCTCAAGGCCGAGCTGGCCCGCCGCCGGGACCCGGAGACCCCGGTGGTCGACCGGCTCTCGGAGATCCTCGCCGACGCCCCGTCGCTGCACCGGTCGTCCGCCCGGCACGTCACCCTCACGACGCCGCGCAGCGACGAGTACCGGCAACTGGCCGCGGAGACGCTCGCCGACGTGGAGCTGTCCGACCTCGACGCCCGGACGGACGACGAGCTGCACACCGCCATGGGGCGGCTCGTCCGCTACGAGCAGCAGGTCTCCCGGCGCCGTCACCGCCTCCAGCGCACCGCCGACGATTGCAGCGCGGAGATCGCACGCAGGTACCGTGACGGGGAAGCACAAGTAGACGACCTGCTCGCCTGAGGCAATCCTTCCGGGGGCGGGTCACCCGCCCGTCCCCCGGAAGGCCACCATGACCTCCAGCGCCGCCCCCTCGCCCGCCATAGCCCCCGCCCGGCCCGTCCTGGCCGAGGTCGTACGGTCCGGTTTCGTCGAGGGCCTCCACCGGGGGTCGCTGGTGGTGCTGGCCGCCGACGGGAGTGTGGAGTACGCGCTGGGGGACCCGGCCGCGCCCGTCTTCCCGCGCTCCTCCAACAAGCCGATGCAGGCCGCCGCGATCCTGCGGGCCGGACTGGATCTCGGCGGGGAGCGGCTGGCGCTGGCCGCGGCGAGCCACTCGGGGGAGGGCTTCCACCTCGATCTCGTACGCAAGATGCTCGCCGAGCACGGACTGACGCCCGACGATCTGCAGACCCCGCCGGATCTGCCGCTGGACGCTGTCGAGGCCGAGTCGTACCTCGCCTCCGGGCAGGTCCGGGAGCGGCTCACGATGAACTGTTCCGGCAAGCACACGGCGATGCTCGCGGTCTGCGTACAGAACGGCTGGGACACGGCGAGCTATCTCGACCCGGCGCACCCGCTCCAGCAGCTGGTGCACCAGGTGGTCGAGGAGGCGGCGGGCGAGCCGGTCGCCTCGGTCGGCACGGACGGCTGCGGGGCCCCGCTGATGGCGATCGGTCTGGTGGGCCTGGCGCGCGCGTTCCGGTCCTTCGTCCTGGCCGAGCCGGGCACGGCGGAGCGACGGGTAGCGGATGCGATGCGCGCCCACCCCGAGTACGTCGCGGGGACGCGGCGCCCCGACACCTGGCTGATGCGGGAGGTGCCGGGCACGCTCTCGAAGATGGGTGCGGAGGCGGTCCAGGCGGTGGCCCTCGCGGACGGCAGGGCCCTGGCCTTCAAGATCGACGACGGTGCGACGCGCGCGCTGGGTCCGGTGCTGGCCCGCTCGCTGGAACTGCTGGGCATCGACTCCCCGGTGGTCTCCCGGATCGGCCGGGCGCCGCTGCTGGGCGGCAGCGCCGAAGTGGGCGAAATCCGCGCGGCGTTCTGACGGCCGGGCGCTGGTCCGGGCGTTGGTCCGGGCAGGGCGTCAATGCACGAGACATTCCGGCGGGGCTGTGGTTAGCGTGGCCGCATGAACCTTGATCTCCGCACCGTCTCCGAGGCCGACTACCCCGAGTGGCTGCGGGCCGTGGGAACCGGATTTCTGCGCTCGGCGGCGCCGGCGGAGGGCGAGATCAAGGGACGTCTGGCCCATACCGATCTGAGCCGGGTGCGTGGTGTCTTCGACGGCGAGCGGTGTGTGGCGACCTTCCGGTCGTTCGCCCAGGAGCTGACCGTCGTTGGCGGTGCCACCGTGCAAGCCGATGCGATCTGCGGGGTGACGGTGACGCCCACGCACCGCCGCCGCGGACTGCTCGGCCGGATGATGGCGGCGGATCTGTCGGCGGCGAAGGAGCGGGGCGATGTGGTCGCCTCGCTGATCGCGGCGGAGTATCCGATCTACGGGCGGTACGGCTTCGGTCCGGCGACGTGGACGACGGAGTGGGAGATCGACGTCACCCGCGCCGGCCTGGACCCGCGCCGCCCGGTCCCTTCGGCGGCGGACGGCGGCCGGATCGACCTGGTGGACGGCGCGGAGGTACGCAAGATCGGCCCCGCACTCCATGACCGGCTGGCGGCGCGTACGCCCGGAGTGATCAGCCGCGACGAGCGCTGGTGGCAGCTCGGCACGGGCGTCGGCGTGCCGGAGTCCGACGGGTGGACGGACCCGTTCTACGCGGTCTACCGCTCGGCGGACGGCGAGGTCGACGGGCTGGTCGCGTATCGGGCCGACGACAACTGGGGCGACGCGAAGCAGCCGTTGAACAAGGCGACGGTGAAGCACCTGATCGCGGCGACCCCGGCGGCGGAGCGGGCGCTGTGGCAGTTCGTCTGCTCGATCGACTGGATCACCACGGTCCGCTCGGGCTACCGCGCCCCCGACGACCTGCTGCCCCTGCTCCTCCCGGACCCCCGCGCCGCCCGCATCGTGACCCAGGCGGACTGGCTGTGGCTGAGGATCCTGGACGTCACCCGTGCGCTGGAGGCCCGCACCTACGCGACCGAAGCAACCCTGGTCCTGGACGTCCAGGACACGACGGGCCTCACCGCAGGCCGCTTCCGCCTGGACGCCTCCCCGTCGGGCGCCACCTGCGTACCGACGACGGAGAGCGCCGATCTGACCCTGGACGTACGGGAGTTGGGGACGCTGTACCTGGGCGACGAATCGGTTCTCCGGCTGGTGGACCTCGGCCGGATCGAGGAGAGCCGTGCGGGCGCGGCGGCGGAGGCCGATGCGGTGTTCCGTGCGGGTCGGCGGGCTTGGTGCCCGGACATGTTCTGACAGGATCGGCAACTCCCGCTTGATGGTGCGAAGTTGTAGCGTTCTGTTGTGACTCCTGAGCGCACAGCTATGAATGGCGACCGGAGGTCAACGTGCAGGTACGGCTGAGCCGACGAGCCCGGCTGCCAGGTCGAGGCGGCGGCGCATGCCTCCGGAGTACGTACGGACGAGGCGGCGGGCCGCGTCGGTGAGGCCGAAGCGTACGAGGAGTTCGTCCGCGCGGCGCCAGGCCTCGGTGCGTGAGAGGCCGGTCAGGCGGGCCATCATGCGCAGGTTCTCCTCGCCGGTCTGGGTCTCGTCGACGGCGGCGAACTGGCCGGTCAGGCTGATCGCCCGGCGGACCTTGCCTCGCTCGGTGGCGATGTCGTACCCGGCGACGCGGGCAGTGCCCGAGTCGGCCTCGGTGAGCGTGGCGAGGATGCGTACGGCCGGCTTCCCGTAGGACTTGGTGAGGCCGTATGCCTCGATCGTGCCGGGCGGCGCCTTCGTATCGCTATCGCTCCCGCTCACGACCGGTCTCCTTCTGCGTATGGCGTACGCGTTATTGCGTAAGCATTACGCATATCTAGGATGGTGGTCAAGGGAAGGTGGGGTCCAGGTGGTTGAGAAGAACGGCACGCCGGGCGGTACGGGCCTGCCGGCCAGCATCGAGGCCGCCTGGGGGCTGCGCGAGCGCCCGGTCAAGGGACCGAAGCCGGGGCTGACCCTGGACCGCATCGTCGCCGCCGCCACGGCGGTGGCGACGACGGAGGGGCTGTCCGCCGTCTCCATGGGCCGGGTCGCCAAGGATCTGGGGGCGTCGACCATGGCGCTCTACCGGTACGTCTCCGCCAAGGACGAGCTCTACGTCCTGATGCAGGAGGCGGCCATGGGCCCGCCCGCCCCGCTGCCCGCCCTGGAGACGGGGGCGGGCTGGCGCGAGGCGATCAGCCAGTGGGCCGGGTCGCAGCGCGAGGTGTTCCACCGCAACCTCTGGATGCTCCGCATCCCGATCGCGGGCCCGCCCGCGAGCCCCAACTCGGTCGCCTGGTGGGACCAGGGACTCCAGGCGCTGGACGGCAGCGGCCTCCACGAGGGCGACAAGATCTCCGTCATCCTCCTCGTCTCCGGTTTCGTACGGAACGAGGCGCTGCTGATGAGCGACCTCGCCGCGGCCGTCGAGGCGCGGGGCGTCCCCGCGCGGGACGTGATGGCCGCGTGGGAACACACCCTGAACCGGCTCGTCGACCCCGTACGGCATCCGGCGCTCTCACGGCTGCTGGAGGCCGGTGTGCTGAGCGAGCCCGCCGAGCCGGACTACGAGTTCACCTTCGGCCTGGCCCGGCTCCTGGACGGCATCGACGTGCTCGTCCAGCGGCGGCGGGCGGAGGGCGGGACCTGAAAGCGGGCCGCTCAGCCGGTCCGTGTGGTGAGCAGCGCCTTGCCGAGCAGGCTGCGCGCCTCGATCGCCGCATGCGCCCGCCCCGCGTCCTCCAGCGGGAACACCTCCCCGATCACCGACCGCAGCCGCCCGGCGGCGGCCTCCGCGAGCGCCAGACCGGCCAGCCGTACGTGCTCCGCGTCCGACAGCTGTACGTCCCCGATGCCGAGCAGGGTGATCGAGCGCCGCGCCGCCTCCTCCGGGTCCACGGGTGCGAACCCGCCGGTCGGCGCCCCGTGCGCGGAGAACCGCCCGCCGTCCGCCACCAGCGGCAGGGCCGCCAGGCCCACCTGGCCCCCGACGCCGTCCAGCACCACATCGGCCGGGCCGCCCGCCTCGGCGAGGGCCGCACGGGTCTGCTCCACCCAGTCCGCCGCCGCCCCGTCGATCACCGTGTCGGCGCCCAACTCCCGTACCAGAGCGGTCTTCCGCTCGCCGCGCGCCACCGCCACCACATGGGTGCCCGCCGCGTGTGCCAGCTGGACCAGCAGGGTCCCCATGCCGCCCGACGCGCCGAGGACCAGGACCCGTTCACCCGGCTTCGGGGCCGTCGACTCCAGCAGGGCGAGGGCCGTCACACCGTCGTGGACGAGCGCCGCCGCCTCACGCAGCCCGAGCGCGTCCGGTACAGGCGCCAGCAGCTCGGCGGGGACCGTGGCCCGCTCCGCGTAACCGCCGGAGAAGCCCACCGAGGCGATCACCCGGCGCCCGGTCCAGGAGGCGTCGACGCCTTCACCGGCGGTACGCACCGTGCCGGCGACGCCGCCGCCGGGGACGTACGGCACCTGGACCGGGAACACCTCGTTGAAGTTGCCGGAGCGGATCTGGGTCTCCACGAAGATCGTGTCGACGTACGCCACATCGATCAGCACCTCGCCCGGTGCCGCGACCGGGTCCGGGCGCTCCGCCGCGACCAGAACCTCCGGGCCACCGAACTCCTGAGCCAGTGCCACACGCATACGGATCACGCCTCTCCCGTGCCGGCGGCCGGTCGTTCCGGCGCCCTGGGGACCACTCTGGGACGTCAAGTCCACTTGAGGTCAAGGGCGTAGGCTAAGCAGTCATGAGTGGAGAGAAGTCCAGGTCCGGGGCGGCGGCGCACGCGCCGGTCGGTCTGCGTGAGCGCAAGAAACAACTCACCTATCAGGCGGTCTCCGACGCCGCGATCGCGATGTTCCTGGAACGGGGCTTCGACAAGGTCTCGGTGGCGGAGGTGGCGGCCGCCGCCGATATCTCCAAGCCGACGCTGTTCCGGTACTTCCCGGCCAAGGAAGACCTCGTACTGCACCGGTTCGCCGACCACGAGGACGAGGCCGCCCGGGTCGTCGCCGGCCGCGCGGACGGCGAATCGCCGCTGGACGCGCTGCACCGCCACTTCCTCGCCGGGCTGACGGGCCGCGACCCGGTGACCGGCCTCTGCGACAACCCGCACGTCCTCGCCTTCCACCGCCTGCTGTACGGCACGCCCGCGCTGGTCGCCCGGATGTACGCGTACCAGGGCCGCTCGGAGGCGGCACTCGCCCGGGCCCTGGGCGACGGGGTCGCGGCACGGCTCGCCGCGGGGCAGATCGTCGCTGTCCTGCGCATCCTGGCCGAGGAGAACTGGCGGCGGATCGACGCCGGGGAGAGCGCGGACCAGGTGTACCCGGGCGCGGTGGAGGCCGCGGAGCTGGCCTTTGTGCAGCTGAGGTCGGGCTTGGGGCAGGGGCTGGGTTAAGGGCTCGCGGTCAGGGTGGCGGCGAACGCCTACCGGTGCGTGGCGAGTCGGCCATGCCCCCGGACAGCACGTGGTCGGTCACGCCGCCTCCTCCTGGCCGCCGCCGTCCGCCAGCAGCGCGCTCAACGGGGCGTACAGGTGGGCGAGTTCGCGGTAGAGGACGCCGGTCATGCCCAGCGCGACGGCCGCGTCGACGTTCTCCTGCCGGTCGTCCACGAACAGGCACCGGTTCACCGGCACCCCCGCGCGGGCCGCCGCCGTCTCGTAGATGGCCCGGTCCGGCTTGGCGACGCCCTCCCGGGCGCTGCTGACCACGTGGTCGGCCAGGTCGTCGATGCCCAACGCGGTGAGGTCCTCCTCCAGCTGGACGGACGCGTTGGTGACCAGGACCAGCGGCACCCGCTCCCGCACCCGGCGCAACAACGCCACCACCGCCTCGTCCGCCCGGAACGGCGCCTGGGCGAGCGCGTGCCCCAGTTCGTACGCCTGCGGTTCGGTCACCCAGCCTGCGAGGCGGGGGACGATGGTCCCGACCCACTCATCAGGGGTGATCCGGCCGAGGAGCAGCGGCAGGTCGACCTCGGGGGAGTAGGCGACCTCCATGGTCGTGCCCTCGGCGAGGCCCGCGGCGCGCTCCAGGGCGGCCAGGTGCGTCGTGTCGTAGAAGCGGATCACGTTGTCGAGGTCGCAGAGCACCGCGTCGAAGGGGCGGTCGGTCTCGAAGTCGGGGCCGGTCACGAAGTCCGGGCCGGTCACGAAGTCCGGGCCGGTCACGAAGCCGACGATGTCGCGTGCCGCCTCGCGCAGGCCGGTGAAGTGCCGGTGGGCGCCGGCCGTGGCGAGCGGCGCGTTCACCGACCAGACGGTCATCCCGGCCCGCAGTCCCGCGAGGACGCCGGACGGGGCGTCCTCGATGACCAGGCAGTCCTCGGGCCGGGCGCCCAGCCGCTCGGCCGCCAGCAGATACGGCACGGGGGACGGCTTGCCCTCCTCGACCGAGGCCGCGTCCACGATCACGTCCGGCATCGGCAGCCCCGTACGGGAGAACCTGCCCCGCACCCGGTGCTCGTAGTTGGACGTCACCAGGGCCCACGACCCGGCGGGCAGGGCTGCCAGCAGGTCCGCGGCGCCCTCGAAGGCCGTGTAGTGGCCGGTCAGGACGTCCTCGTCCTCCAACTCGTGCAGCAGGGCCAGACACGCGGCGGGGTCCAGGCCGGGCGCGACCTCGGCGAACGTCTCCATCGGGCGGGTGCGCAGGGCCGTCCGGTAGACCTCGTCGGGGTCGAGCCCGTGCCGGCGCGCCCAAGTGCCCCAGACGCGGCGCTGGTTGGCGAGCGCGTCGACGAGGGTTCCGTCGACGTCGAAAAGCACGTACTTCGCGGGCATCGCAGATCTCCGTCCCATCCTGTTTCGTGTCCTGCTTCGTGGCTGAGCCGTCGAGTATGCACGGGCCCGGTTGCGCTCACTCGGGCGACGGGATGTCCAGGGCCGTTCCGTACAGGCGGGACACCCGGATACGGATCACCACACGGCGCTCCGCGACCAACTGCTCCAGGAACGCCGCCTCGTCCGCCGGATTCTCGAAACCGGGCGTCAGGGACAGCAGCTCACGTCCGATCGCATCGCCGGGTTCGGTGGTCACCTCCGAGACCTCGGCCTCGCCCTCGGCCACCGCGAAGGACCAGATGTCGGGGCCCTGGACATGGAGGGCGGTGCGCGAATTGCGGCGTACCAGACGGGACTTGAGCCGCTCGTCGGTGGTGGAGACTCGCACGACGCGGGCCTCTTCGTCCCAGTGGTAGAGGACGGTCGACAGGTGGGGATGCCCCGTGCTCCGGACGTTGGCGAGGACCCCGAACTGCTGCTCGCGCAGCAGCCGGGACAGCTCGGGCCCGGTGAGCACGCGGGGCGCGGGCCCGCTCGCCGGCTTCTCGTCCGCCTTTATGTCCGTGTCGGTCGGCTCGGTCGTGGTGTTCGCTGCGTTCATGGCGATGGTTCCTTACGTTCGTAACGGGAGGGTCAGGCGTCGGTCGTGGGGCGGCGCAGTACGAGGAGCGCGACGGCGAAGGCGGTGACGAGCAGTCCCGTACCGACGCCGAAGGCCAGGTGGTAGCCGCCGGTCAGGGCCTCGGCCCGGGTGTGGCCGGCTGCCCGGAGGCTGTCGGTGCGGGTGGCCGCCAGGGTGGAGAGCACAGCGACGCCGAGTGCCATGCCGATCTGCTGCGTGGTGTTGAAGAGCCCCGAGGCGAGCCCGGCGTCCTCGTCCCCCGCGCCGGACATGCCGAGTGTCGTCAGGGCCGGGAGCGCGAGTCCGAAGCCCGCGGCGAGAAGCATCACGGGCAGCAGGTCGGTGACGTAATTCGCCTGCGTGGGAAGGCGGGTGAGGAGCCCGAGCGCGCCGATCAGCAGCACGATCCCGGCCAGCAGGACGCCGCGCTCACCGAAACGGGCGTTCAGACGGGCGGAGACGCCCAGCGATACGGCTCCGATGACCGCGGCGGCCGGAAGCATGGCCAGTCCGGTCTCGGCGGCGCCGTACCCGAGGACGTTCTGGAGGTAGAGGGCCACGAGGATCTGGAACGAGAACAGCGCGGCCACCATCAGCACCTGGACCAGGTTGGCCCCGGAGACGGCGCGGGACCGGAAGATGCGCAGCGGCATGAGCGGGGTACGGGCTGTGGCCTGGCGGACGACGAAGGCGGCGAGCAGGGCGAGCGCGAGTGCTCCGAGACCGAGTGTGGGGGCTGAAGTCCAGCCGTACTCCTCGACCTTGACGACCGTGTAGATGCCGAGCATCAGGCCGGAGGTGACGAGGAGCGCGCCGAGGAGATCGGCTCCCGCCGCCAGTCCGAGGCCGCGGTCGGCGGGCAGGACGCGCAGGGCGAGCGCGAGGGCGGCGAGTCCGATCGGCAGGTTGATGAAGAAGATCCAGTGCCAGTCGAGGGCATCGGTGAGGACGCCGCCGAGTACCTGGCCGATGGACGCGCCCGCCGCGCCGGTGAAGGAGAACACGGCGATGGCCCTGGCGCGTTCGCGGGGGTCGGTGAAGAGGGTGATGAGGATGCCCAGGCCGACCGCGGAGGCCATCGCGCTGCCGACGCCCTGGAGGAAGCGGGCGGCGATCAGTACGGCGGGCGACGCGGCGGCCCCGGCCAGCAGGGAGGCCGCGGTGAACACGGCGGTGCCGGCCACGAACATGCGCTTGCGGCCGATCAGGTCGCCGAGCCGTCCGGCGAGCAGCAGCAGGCTGCCGAACGCGATCAGGTAGGCGTTGACCACCCAGCTGAGGCCGGCGGGGGTGAACCCCAGGTCGCTCTGGATGGCGGGCATCGCCACGGTCACGATCGAACCGTCGAGCACGATCATCAGCATCCCGGTGGCGATCACTCCGAGAGCGAGCCTGCGGGTGCGGAGCGTGGGCGCGGGTGTGGGGGAGGGGGAAGGGCTGGGCGGTGCGGAGGGTATGGACGGTGCGGTGGCAGGCATCGGTCGTCTCCTGTCGGTTGGGTCGACACGAGGAACCGTAGCAGATGGTTTTGTTGCAGACTATCTCTCTCGGTCCTGCTCTCCATTCGCCTCCGCCCCGCCTCCGCCCCCGCCCTCGCCTACCTCTTGCTCTGGCGGGCGCGCCTGACCGGGCCGGGGTTCTCCGCCGGGGTGGCCAGGTGGCCGGCGGTCAGCTGGTTGAGCGCTCGGAGGAGCGCTGTCCGGTCATCCTCGGGAAGCGCGCTGAGCGCGTCCTTGTGTACCCGGTCGGCGATGGCCTGGCTCCGGACGGCCAGTTGGGCGCCCTTCTCGGTGACCGCGATGATCCGGGCGCGCCGGTCACGGCTGGAGGGGCGGCGCTCGGCGAGACCGGCGGCCTCCAGGGCGTCCACGGTCACCACCATCGTGGTCTTGTCCATGTCGCCGATCTCGGCGAGCTGGATCTGGGTGCGCTCCTCTTCCAGGGCGTGGACCAGGACGCAGTGCATGCGCGAGGTCAGCCCGATCTCGGCCAGGGCTGCCGACATCTGGGTGCGCAGGACGTGGCTGGTGTGGTCCAGGAGGAAGGAGAGGTCCGGTTCCGTACGGGCGGGAGTCATGGCGGTCATGCTCACCAGCGTAACAATTAGGTCCGTGACGGATTGTCCGCTAAAAGATGGCCTTGCTTCAGGGGAGCTCGGGGAGCTCGCGCCGGACGAGGGCTTTGGCGAATGGCTCCCCGGTGGTCTCGGCGTACGCCATGCGCTCCCGGACCTCGCCGAGTGTGCGGGGCCGGTAGCCCGGCCCGCCGAAGCAGCAGTTCTTGTGGAAGCGGATGCCCGCGTGCAGCAGGACCGAGAGCGTCCGCCAGGCCGCGGTATCCCTCCGCTTCGGCGCGGCGAAGGCCGAACCGACGTGGATCAGCGGCTCGGCACAGCGTGGACAGACACGGGCGCGTGACCGGTCGTACGGCTGCTTGTACGAGGCCCTGCACGGCAGGCAGACGTACGCGGTCTTCACGTGGGACATGGGCCGAGGGTAGGCGGCGCGCGCTCCGGCTTTCGAGCGCTTTTCTTCGAGCGCGCGGGCAACCCGGGTCCGCAGAGGCCCCGGGCCGGCCCGATGCGACATCCGGCTCCGGCCGGGTCAGCCCTCGTCGATCTGGCGGACCTCGGCGGTGAGGGACCAGCTCGCGGGGTGGACGCGGAGGAACCGGTCGGCCCACTCCAGGGCCTCGGCCTTGCCCTTGGCCCGGATGATGGAGTAGCCGCCGATGACTTCCTTGCTCTCGGTGAAGGGCCCATCGGTGTACGTCATCTTGCCGCCGGACCAGGTGACGCGGGTGCCCTCGGAGGTCGGGGTGAGCCCGGCGGTCTCCAGCATGACTCCGGCCTTGGTGATCTCCTCCAGCAGAGCACCCATGCGCTCACCGAACTCGGGTCCGGGGTCCTCGGCGGGAGATCAGGCCGACGTTTCGGGGGCGCGGACCGCGAGCTGATGCCACGCGTGGCCGCACCCCTCGGCACAGAAGCGCTCCCGTCGGCGTCCGTCGGCGAGGGCCGGCACCGCGATCAGAAGCCGGAACGACTTGAGGCGCTCGTGGGGAGGGGTGAGACTCGCGATCTTCCCGAGCCGTTGGTCGATCCGCCCTCGCGTGATCAGAACAACTGGTGTGTGCGTGGCACGAAGGCCGGCGCGATGACGGTGTCGATCGGTTATGCCGAGCCCTGCGGTGCTCACCCATACCGGCCGAATTTCGGGATGCGGTCCGAAATTACGTGTCGCGGTCGGCTTCCTGAGCTGCGAGCTCCAGTCGGCTTCGATAGTTCTCCCACCACGCCGAGTCGCCCGGCGCCTTGCCGTCGTTGCCCTTGTTCATACCCACGGCACCGTCCAGGAGTTCCCGGACGATATCGGCGTGCCCGGCGTGCCGGTGCGTATCGGAAATCACGCGCACTACGGCATGGTGCAACGTCACCTCGTCTCTGCCTGTCGGCCACCACGGCACTCTGCCGATGGTGTCGAGCGCCAGGGCGTCGATCGTCGCGTCCGCGTGCGCCCACGCGCGGCGGTAGAACTCCACGATGTGCTTCCGTGACTCGTCGACGGTGGCCCACTACGCACCCGCGAAGCCTGTCCGGCAGGCCCAGGTCAGGAAGCCGAGCCAGCCGCGATGGCATAGCCGATCGCGGCGGCTGCGTCGGCAATGCCCGCCAGGGGTGCCTTGTCGTTCAAAGCCGTGACCACATCCTGGGTCAGTGGGCGGAGGGCATACACGTGGCGCACCGCGTTGATGTCGACCGGGACCTCGTAGTAGTCCTCGGCGAACTTCTGGAATGCCTCCGGCGATGGGTCGACCAGCAAGTGGAACAGCCAACCCGAGCCGTCAGGGTCGGCGCTGTCCTCAGGGAAGTCGATCTCTCCCGCCTGCCAGTGCTCGCTTCCCGCCTCACGCCACATGCAGGCCGTCACCCGGGGCATTCCGTCGTCTGTGAAGGCCGGCTCTTCGACGCAACTGCGGAACACCTCGGGGACCGAGTCCACGACGCCCGGCCAGGGCTCGTCGTCGACATACGGGCTCATCGCCGACTCGTGGTCGAAGCCTCGGACATACGCGCCCGCCGGAGAGAAGATGACGTCGAACTCGTCCCCCGAGCCGTTGCGCATGGAGGCGATCTCCTCCGTCTCGGACCAAGCCTGGCTGAATGAGTAGTAGCGCTCGCCGTCAGGGTTCAGCACGGTCTCCAGCATGGCTATCGACCGACACCGTTCCCGCAGCGTCGGGATGTCAGGAAGCGCCTCGGCAACATCGTGAACGGTCATGGTGCCCATCCAAGCGCACTCCACCGTGCCGGGACGCGGTAGTTGGAACTGCGGGGGCCTGGCGACCTGCGTCCCTTCGGGCGGCGGGACACTGCGGTTGGAACCGACGGGAGCCAGGAAGTAACTGGCTGAGCGCTCTAGTTGACCCGGCCGGCCAACTAGAGCGCCAACAGGAGGTGCTGGGCAGCGCGGCCTCCGCAGGAGGGCCGCCCCGGCTTCCGGTCAGCTGGTGGCGAGGAGTTCGAGCGTATCGATCACGCGGTTCGAGAAGCCCCACTCGTTGTCGTACCAGGCGACCACCTTGACGTGGCGGCCGTCGACGCGGGTGAGAGCCGAGTCGAAGATCGCCGAGGCGGGATTGCCCGTGATGTCGGACGACACGAGCGGGTCGTCCGAGTACTCGAGTACGCCCGCGAGCGGCCCCTGCGCCGCGGCGCGGTACGCCGCCAGCACGTCCTCACGCGTCACGTCGCGAGCGACGGCCGTGTTGAGTTCGACGATGGATCCCACCGGAACCGGCACGCGGATCGAGTCGCCCGACAGCTTGCCGTCGAGGTTCGGCAGCACGAGGCCGATCGCCTTGGCAGCGCCTGTCGTGGTCGGCACGATGTTGACAGCGGCCGCGCGGGCGCGGCGGGCGTCCCGGTGCGGGCCGTCCTGCAGGTTCTGCTCCTGCGTGTAGGCGTGCACCGTCGTCATGAAGCCGTGCTCGATGCCGGCAAGATCGTCGAGCACCTTGGCCAGCGGCGCAAGCGCGTTGGTCGTGCACGAGGCGTTCGAGACGATCGTGTGCACCGAAGGGTCGTACGCGTCGGTGTTGACCCCGAACGCGAGTGTGACATCGGCGCCGTCCGCCGGCGCGCTGACGAGTACCCTTTTCGCGCCCGCGTCGATGTGGGCGCGGGCGGCCGTGGCCGACGTGAAGCGGCCGGTCGCCTCAAGCACGATGTCGACGCCGAGCTTGGCCCACGGCAGCTGCGCCGGTTCGCGCTCGGCGAGCACGGTGATGCGGCGGCCGTCCACAACGAGGGCGTCCCCGTCGACAACCACCGGTCGGCCGAGCCGGCCCGCCGTCGTGTCGTAGGAGAGCAGCCGCGCGAGGGTGGCAGGCTCCGTGAGGTCATTGACGGCGACGACCTCCAGGTCGCTGTCGCGTTCGAGCAGTGCGCGCAGCACATTGCGTCCGATGCGGCCGAATCCGTTGATGGCGATGCGAGTCATGAGTGGTGTCCCTTGTTCGGTTCGCCATCAGGTTCTCGTGCGGCATCCGCCGGTGACAGCGGCGTGATCGCCACGGTTCGAAAGGATCACGCCACGTAGTGGTGGGCTACTCGCCCTGGGCGAAGGTGCGCCGGTACTCGCTCGGCGTGGTGTCGAGGATGCGCTGGAAGTGCAGCCGCAGATTCGCACCGGTGCCGAGGCCGACGTCGGCGGCGATCTGCTCGATGCCCCGCTGCGAACGCTCGAGCAGCTCACGGGCCACGTCGATGCGGGCGCGCATGACCCACTGCATCGGTGTGTACCCCGTGTCTTCGACGAAGCGCCGCGAGAACGTGCGCGGCGACACCGCCGCATGCCGGGCGAGCACTTCAAGGGTGAGGGGCTCGCCGAGCCGGTGCAGCGCCCACTCTCGGGTGGCGGCGAACCGCTCGCCGAGCGACTCGGGCACACTGCGCGGCACGTACTGGGCCTGACCGCCGCTGCGGTAGGGGGCCGCCACCAGGCGCCGCGCCGCGTGGTTCGACGCGGACACCCCCAGATCCCCGCGCAGAATGTGCAGGCACAGGTCGATGCCCGAGGCGGCGCCGGCCGACGTCAGCACGCTGCCCTCGTCGACGAACAGAACGTTCGCGTCGACCTGAACGAGTGGACGCTTCGCCGCTAGTGCCCGCGTGTAATGCCAGTGCGTCGTGGCGCGCTTGCCGTCGAGCAGGCCCGTGGCAGCGAGCGCGAAGGCGCCCGTGGAGATGGCGGCGAGCCGCGCGCCCCGATTGTGGGCGGCGATCAGCGCATCAACGACGGCCTGCGGCGGGTCGTCACGGTCCGGGTACCGGTAGCCGGGAACGAAGACGATGTCAGCCCACGCAAGTGCCTCGATGCCGTGGGCGACGTAGTACGACAGGCCGTCGCCGCCGGCCACGAGACCGGGCGCCGCGCCGCACACCCGCACCTCGTACGGCATGCTCGCGCGGGTCGTGAACACCTGCGCAGGAATACCGACATCGAGAGGCTTCGCACCTTCGAGCACGAGGACGGCGACGTGATGCAGGGGTGAGGCTGGCACGGGGAAGAGGGTACGCGGAGGTGCAGGAGGGTGCATCGGCCTAGTTCCCAAAGCCGCGCAGGTCCGCCGGGAACTGTGCCGACATGGGCGCGGACATCGCCCGGTTCCAACATGCGTGACCAGGTTCCAACCAACGCGTCACGGCTCAGCCACTGACACTCACCTGCGGGACCACCGGTGACAACAATCGCTGGAAGGTGACATCTACCGCGTGAAGTTGTCCGGTCTCAGATAGGTCCGGGTGAGGCGGGCCCCTGACCTGCGGTGCCGGGACTTGAGTGAGACGGGTTTCGCAAGGTCGTCTCATTCAAGTCCGAGCGAACGGCCTTGTCGGTCAGATGTGGAGTTCCGGCGGGAAGCCGGTCCAGCGCAGTTCTGCGGGCAGGTGCCGCATGTCGTTGTAGAACAGCACGGAGGACGGCCTGCCGGGTGTGTATCGGATGACCGTCAGAGCTGCGTTGGCGTGGTTGAGGCCCATCCAGCGCCACTCGGGCGCGTCGAGGGCAGCCCGGATCAGCCAGCCGATGAGGAAGTTGTGCGTGACAACCAGTTCATGGCGGGGGAGATCGCCGTCGACCGGGCCTGTGAATTCTGCGAGTGCTTCCCGGGCCAGTGCTGGACCGCGGTTGCGCTCCTCTTCGGGAACCTGAGCGAGGAAGCTGAGCATGGCGTCGGCTGAATCCGGCGGCAGTTCCTCCTTCGTAGGCAGGTAGGGGACGTAGTCGCCGGCCAGTTCCGACTGGTGCAGTGGGACGGCGTCAAGTTGTGCGCTGATCAGCTGGGCCGTCTGTTGCGCCCGAGGCAGTGGCCCGTGGTAGATCGCCGAAAGTGGGGTGCTCTGGAGCCGTTCACCGAGCAGAACGGCTTGGCGTCGGCCGTTTTCCGTCAGGGTGGTCTCATCTGCTGACGCTTCACCGTGCCGGGCGAGGTAGAGGTATCGAGTGGCTGTGTCTGTCATGTCCCGGGTCTCCGTCATCATCCGTGATCTTGTATGTCAGAGATGGACGCTGAGCTCTTTGTGCATAGTTCCGTCGCGGCTGTCCTGTCTCAGTTCTGCCTCGTCGGAGGCTGATGGGGGGCAGGAGGGCTTCGACCTGTCTGGCTGTGGTCTCGATGGTGGTGCTGAGCCATGTGCGGCTGGTGCCTCGCAGGGGCGCCTGCAGCGGGAAGCGGCGGAGGAATTCGGCGATGGCCTGTGTGACACGAGGAGGTCGTCACTGAGGATCGACCGTCTCCAGTGGACCGATGCGAACAGGCTGATCAGCGTGACGTGTTCGGGATATCCAGCAGCTTCCAGCCAGGGGGCAGCCTGGTCAGGTTCGACCGTCGGTGCCTTGACCCGGACCAGGTCGTGGAGGAGTTCGGCTCGGCGGGTGAGCTGGTAGTGGCGGTGGGCCAGACCGCTCCAGAGTTTGCCGGTGGCGACGTAGCAGGCGTCGATGACCGTCGGACCGTAGCGCCGTCGGAGCCTCCAGTAGAGGCGTTGGGCGCGGATGACGTCGGGAGTTCGGGACAGGTCAAGCTGCTGTTCGGGAGCGAGGACGTTCTTGCCGATCCAGAGGTTGCGGCGGAGGCAGATGTCGTCGTGGATGGAGGCCCAGACCTGCGCGGGGAGTGTCGATCCGGTGCGTGTGACGACGCAGCGGCGGCAGGCCCAGCGAAGCACGTGGTCGGGGGCCGGGACTGGGCTTGTCGTGGTGGGCGACACGTCATTCGCCCGGAGGTCGGGGATGGCTTTGGCCAGGTTCTGCCGGGACTGGCCGCTGAGGATGCAGAGCGTATCGAGGCTGGTGAGGCGCGAGTCCAGCCAGCGTGAGGGAGAGCGCAGGCGGGCCAGCGGAACATGGTTCGCCCGGGCCAGCCGGTTCCAGTAGGACGCTTCGCACTCGCCGGGGAACGGCGGCAGGGTGATGGGCAGTGGGCGGATGAGGGCCGGGCGGAACACGAGGGTTCAGCCGGTGCGGGCAGAGAGGAGGTGCGTCCGCGGGCGGAGGACTCGCTGCTGTGGTCGATGCGGACGTTCTTGACCGTGGTCCGGGTGATGTGCTCGGTCCCGTCCAGGATCGCGGAGATCGCCGCCGCCCGGATGAGGTGGGAGAGGCTCCCGATCATGCCGCCCGTGCGCTGGTGCAGGTGTTTCGCCATCTTCAACAGGGTGTTCGGCTCGTGCCGGTGCAGGCGGAGGGTGCCTTCGATGGACGCGAGACCGCCACTCGGCGTTGAGAGGGAAGGGACCTGTGCGGTTGAGGACGCAACGGCCGGCGAGCTGCTTGCCACGGATGCCGGTGAACAGCCCCGACTGTTCGACGTTGATGCCGGCATAGGCGAACGTCGCGGGCAGATGCTCGGTGAAGTACTTCAGGCCTACGCGTCACCGCCGCTACGGGTCACCCTCAACCACCACAGGCACGATGTCTGGCAGCAGGGGAGGAAACGTCTCATCCGCGAACACCCCGAACTCATCCCCATGCCACCCGCACGGCCGCAGGTGACAGAAAGCGTGGCCAGGTGACAGCTATCGCGTCCCGGCACACCACGGCTCACGGCCCGAGGGAACACTTTTGCAAGCGGGCGCTTGCAAAAGTTAGCAAGGGTGTTGCAGTATCGAGTCATGGCATCACTCAACGTCGGCAGTCTCGGTGAGTATCTGCGTGAGCAGCGGCGCACGGCGCAGCTCTCGCTGCGGCAGCTCGCCGATGCAGCCGGGGTGTCCAATCCGTATCTCAGTCAGATCGAGCGCGGCCTGCGCAAGCCGAGCGCGGAGGTGCTGCAGCAGGTTGCCAAGGCCCTGCGGATCTCCGCCGAGACGCTGTACGTGCGGGCCGGGATTCTCGACGAGCGGGAGCGGGACGCGCTGGAGACGCGGGCGGTCATTCTGGCCGATCCGTCCATCAATGAGCGGCAGAAGAACGTGCTGCTCCAAATCTACGACTCCTTCCGCAAGGAGAACGGGTTCGAGGCCGAGGCCGAGGCCGAATCCGAAGCCGATTCCGGGGCCGATGTCCGCGACACAGATGTCGATGGGCACGTCGGTGACACGGATCGGGGTGCTGTGGAGGACACAGTGGACTTCGGCGCCGACGCGGATGCCCGCGGGCCCCGCACGGCCGGCGGCAGTGATGCACACACACCCTCAAACTGACTTCTGATGATCCGGGAGGACCACAGTCATGGCCATCACCGATGACCTGCGTAAGACCCTCACCGACCCCACCCCCCTCTACTTCGCCGCGGGCACGGCCGACCTCGCCGTCCAGCAGGCGCGCAAGGTCCCGGCGCTGATCGAGCAGCTGCGGGCCGACGCGCCCGAGCGCATCGAGGCCGTACGCAACAGTGACCCCAAGGCCGTGCAGGAGAAGGTGACCGCTCAGGCCAAGGAGGCGCAGGCCACCGTTCAGGCGAAGGTCACCGAGGTGATCGGGGCGCTCGACACCGACCTGAAGAAGCTCGGTGAGACCGCTCAGGACCTGGCGCTGCGCAGCGTGGGCGTGGCCGCCGAGTACGCGGTCAGGGCCCGTGAGACGTACGAGAAGGTCGCCGAACGCGGCGAGCAGACCGTCAGGACGTGGCGCGGTGAGACCGCGGAGGAGATCGTCGAGATCGCCGCCGTCGTCGAGGCCGAGCCCAAGGCGAAGCCGAAGGCGGCCCCCGCGGCCCCCGCGGCGAAGCCCGTACCGAAGCAGGCGGACGCCAAGGCCGCGCCCGCCAAGAAGGCGCCCGCGCGCAAGCCGGTGGCGAAGAAGACCACGCCGCCCGCCGGTAAGTGACCGGGCGGGAAACGATGCGCCGGTGAACGGTTGCCGGCGCAGGGCCGAGAACCGAAGAGCGGGATCACGGCCCGGGCACTCTCGCGGTGTCCGGTCCGTTCTCCCGGTAGCGTGGCCACGTTATGGCCGGTCCGACAGGCGGTGGGCACTGTGTTGATGCAGGGTTTCGCGGGACTGATGTCCCTCTTGAGCTTGGCACTGATTCTTCTGAGCGGCTTCGCTCTGGTGGACGCGGTGATCCGGCGTGAAGACGCTTATCGCGCCGCCGATAAGCAGACCAAGCCCTTCTGGCTGATCGTCCTCGCGATCGCGTTCGTCGTGATCTGGCTCTTCCCGATCATGTCGTTCCTGCCGATCATCGGGCTCATCGCGACGATCGTGTACATCGTCGACGTACGGCCCGCCGTGCGGCAGATCTCGGGCGGTGGCGGCGGACGCCGCGGCGGCGGTTCCAGCAGCGACGGGCCGTACGGTCCTTACAACGGCGGGCGCTGAGCGATCGCGGGTGCGGCCGAGCCGGAGCGGGGGCGGGGGAGACTCCGCCCCCGTCGGCGTATGACGTCCTCGTCGCGGTCCAGCAGCAGGACCGCGACGTCGTCGGTGAGCTCGCCGCCGTTCAGCTCCTGCACCTGCGCGACCGCGGCCTCCAGCAGCTCCTCGCCGCCGAGTCCCTGCTCCAGCTGACGGTTGATCATCGCGACCATGCCGTCCTGGCCGAGGCGCTGGGTCCCGGTCGGGCCGACGCGTCCCTCGATGAGCCCGTCGGTGTACATCATCAGGCTCCAGGAGCCGCCCAGTTCGACCTGCCGGCGCGGCCAGCGTGCGCGCGGCAGCAGACCGAGGGCAGGGCCCCCGTCCTCGTACGGAAGCAGATGCGCCGCACGCCCCTGGCGGGCGATCAGCGGTGCGGGGTGGCCCGCCAGGCAGAGTCCGGCGCGGCGGCCGTCGGAAGAGATGTCGACAGTGCAGACCGTCGCGAAGATCTCCTCGCTCTCCCGTTCGTGCTCCAGCACCTGCTGGAGCGTGGACAGCAGTTCGTCGCCGCAGAGTCCCGCGAGCGTCAACGCCCGCCAGGCGATGCGCAGTTCGACGCCGAGCGCCGCCTCGTCCGGGCCGTGGCCGCAGACGTCGCCGATCATCGCGTGGACCGTGCCGTCCGGCGTACGGACCGTGTCGTAGAAGTCGCCGCCGAGCAGGGCACGGCTGCGGCCGGGCCGGTAATGGGAGGCGAAGCTCAGGTCCGAACCCTGGAGGAGGGGTGTGGGCAGCAGGCCGCGCTCCAGCCGGGCGTTCTCCTGGGCGCGCAGCCGGGACTCGGTCAGCTGGTGCTGGGCGATGTCGGCGCGCTTGCGCTCCACGGCGTACCGGATGGCGCGGCTCAGCAGCCTGCCGTCGAGCTCGCCGCGGAAGAGATAGTCCTGGGCGCCGACCCGTACGGCCTCCGCGGCCAGCTCGGCGTCGTCCTCCGCGGTGAGGGCGAGGACGGCGTGACGGGGCGCGATCCGCAGCACGTGCTTGAGCGTGGCGAGGCCGTCCGGCTCCACGCCGGTGAGGTCCCCGTCGGAGCGCGCGTCCGTGCGTGCGTCGGTGCGGGCTTCGGCCCGTGCTTCGGAGCCGGTGGGAAGGGCCAGGTCCAGGAGGATGCAGTCGACGTCGTCGGTGAGGAGCCGGCCCGCCTCGGTGAGGTTGCGGGCCGAGCGGACGCGGACCCGGGTTCCTGCGGCGGACGGCAGCTCGGGTGCGCTGAAGGTGCCCGTGGGGTCGGCCTCGATCACCAGGAGGGTGAGGTCGGCGCCATAGGTGGCGTCCGCAGCGGACACGGCACGGTGCTGCGGTTCGGGTACGGGCATCGGTTCGGGTTTCCTTCCCTCCCCCCGAGGGCGCGGCGGGACGACGATCGACGATCCGCCAGACGGGGACGATAGCGGTCCGGGGCAGGGGAGCGGAATGGCGAACGGCACTCGGCCTCTGTCATATGCGCAGTCATAAGCCGCTTCCTGTCACGGATCCGGCGAGATGCGGCACCCGGATCGGGGATACGGGCCATGACAAACATCACCCGCCTCCCGCGCCACCGCGTGGTCCGGCTCACGTCGAGGCGCCGGAGCGGGGTGGCGTGGCTCACGGTGCGGGGACACGTACCCGCACCGCTCACCTGCCGACGTACCCGCCCCGCCTACTTGTCCGGGCGGACCACTCCCAGGATCGCCATCGATCCCGCACCCGTCAGCGTGACGTTTCGCCCGGGGCGCGGTGCGTGGACGATCGCGCCGTCGCCGACGTACATCCCGACGTGGCTGGCATCCGCGTGGTAGATGATCAGGTCGCCGGGGCGCATGTCCTCGACGGCGATGCGCGGGAGCAGGCGCCACTGCTCCTGGGACGTACGCGGGATCGGGCGCTTCGCCGCCGCCCACGCCTGGGAGGTCAGCCCCGAGCAGTCGTACGAACCGGGGCCCTCGGCTCCCCATACGTACGGCTTGCCAATCTGCGCGGTCGCGAACGCCACGGCCTGCTTGCCGCTCGCGCTCGCCTCGCGGTTGATGTCCCTGAGCGCTCCGGAGCCGAGCCAGGCGCTCTGCGCCTTGTACTCCGCCTGCTCCTCCAGCGTGACGAGCCGCGCCCGCTCCTCCTTCGCCAGCTGCGATTCGAGCTTCTTCGCCGCTGCTATCTGGGCGTTGATCTTCTTCTTGGCCTTGGCCTGCTCGAGACGGTTGGCTTCGAGCTTCCCCCAGTTGATGCTCGCGTCCTTGGTGTACGTCTCCAAGTCCTCCTGGGTCCGGGTCAGTTCGGCCAGGACGCTCTTGGACGCCTGCTGGCCCTGCCTGACCTGGTTCACCCCGTCGAGGAAGAGCTGCGGATCGTCGCTGAGGACCAGCTGCGCACCGGGCGGCAGTCCACCGTTGCGGTACTGCTCGCGGGCCTGGGCGCCCGCCCTGTTCTTGAGCTCGGCGATCTTCGCCTGGCCGTCGACGATCGCCTTGGCGAGCTTGATGATCTCGCCGGACTGCTTGGCCGTCTGCTCTTCGGCCAGGTTGTACGCGTCCGTGGCCGCGCCCGCCTTGCGGTAGAGGGTGTCGATCTCCTCCCGCACGTCTTCGAGACTCTTCCTCTCCGCCGCCGGGGCGGTGGGGGACGGCTCGGGCAGTGGTGCGGCCATCGCCTGGACCGGCGCGGCCAGCACAGCCAGCGCGCAGACCAGAGTGATCGCGGCAGCGGCACAGTGGCGTCGGTTCACGGACTCCCCCTCCGGGCACAAAGCGACACAAGCCAGACCGTACGAATACGGATTTCTGACTTACCGTCAGTAACTTTTCAGCAACTTCGCGATCGTGCCATGTCGTCCCGTAAAGCAACAGAGGCTGACACCACCTGAAGCATCACACGGCCCGCCCGTCGAGGGCGGGCGGATGACGCCCCGTCGTGTCGACGAATGGTGAGCCGTCCGTAGTTCCCGGAGTTGCCGTTCGGGCGTGTCGACCGTGCCCGCACAGCGCCCGTTTCACGACGCGTCGAACGTACGCGGACCGCCACCTGTCCGCGACGCGCACACGCACCTGTTCACGAACCGTTGGGCCGCAGGGCGTCCCACCGCACCGTGATCTCACCCTGCCGCCATCGCCGTTCCCCGTCCGTCAGCGGCCACTCCCCGGAGAGCGCCCGCGCCGTCGCGATCCAGCGCTGCCGGGCGCCGAGCGAGGCGTACGGAGAGGCAGCCGCCCAGGCCCGGTCGGCATCACGCAGGAAGGCGTGGACGGGCTCGCCCGGCACATTGCGGTGGATCAGCGCCTTGGGGAGGCGTTCCGCGAGGTCGGAGGGGCGCTCCAGCGAACCAAGCCGGGTCGCGAACGTGACCGTGCGCGGGCCCTCCGGGCCCAGCGCCACCCACACGTGCCGGCGCCCGATCTCGTCACAGGTGCCCTCGACGAGCAGCCCGTCCGGCGCCAGCCGCGCGCACAGCCGCCGCCACACCGCGGCGACCTCGCCCTCGTCGTACTGCCGCAGTACATTCGCCGCCCGGATCAGCGAAGGCCGCCCGGCGGCGCCACCCCCGGCAGCCGGACCCGTCCCGCCCCCCGGCATGACGCTCGGCGGGACCGGGATCTCGAAGCCGCCGTGGACGAACGTGAGCCCCTCCCGTTCGTACGGCTTCGCCGCCGCCACCCGCTCCGGGTCGATCTCGATGCCGACCACCGCCGTGCGCGGTGCGGCCGTGCGCAGGCGCGCCAGCAGCTCGACGGCGGTCCAGGGGGCCGCCCCGTAACCGAGGTCGACCGCCACGGGAAAGTCCGAGCGGTGCAGGGCGGGGCCGTGGGTCGCGGCGATCCAGCGGTCCATACGGCGCAGCCGGTTCGGGTTCGTGGTCCCGCGGGTCGCGGTGCCGATGGGGCGCTGGCGCATGACAGCGAGCGTATGCGACGCCGGAAACAGGGAAGACGGTCGGCCGGGACCCGCCCCCGGGACCTGCGCCGGGGGTCCCGAGGGCGCACGGCATGGTCATGGTTCGGTAAAGCGGAATGAACTGCCGCATGTCGCTGTTCTGGGTGTTCGTAGGGACCACTGCGCCCCTGAGAAGTCATGCCCTGAGTAAGGAGGACCGGACGACGTGAGCCAGTACGTCTCTCGGCTCGGCGGCAGCCGCGTGGCGCCGCGTATCCGGTTCCCGGGCGGCTTCCCGGGCACGCACCGCAAACCGCGGCGTATCGCGATGCTGTCCGTGCACACCTCTCCGCTGCACCAGCCCGGTACGGGCGACGCGGGCGGCATGAACGTCTACATCGTGGAGCTGGCCAAGCGCCTCGCCGCGATCAACGTCGAGGTCGAGATCTTCACCCGGGCCTCGGCCGGCGCCCTGCCCCCTGCGGTCGAGCTGTCGCCCGGCGTCCTGGTGCGGCACGTCGACGCTGGCCCGTACGAGGGTCTGGCCAAGGAGGAGCTGCCCGCGCAGCTCTGCGCCTTCACGCACGGCGTGATGCAGGCCTGGGCCGGTCAGCGCCCCGGCTACTACGACCTCGTCCACTCCCACTACTGGCTCTCCGGCCAGGTCGGCTGGCTGGCCGCCCAGCGCTGGGGCGTTCCCCTCGTCCACGCCATGCACACCATGGCGAAGGTCAAGAACGCGGCGCTCGCCGAGGGCGACACCCCCGAGCCCCCCGCCCGCGTCATCGGCGAGACCCAGATCGTGCGCGCCTCGGACCGGCTCATCGCGAACACGGCGGAGGAGGCGGACGAGCTCGTCCGCTTCTACGAGGCCGACCCCGGCAACGTGGCCGTCGTCCACCCCGGCGTCAACCTGGACCGCTTCCGCCCCGCGGACGGCCGCGCCGCGGCCCGCGCCCGCCTCGGGCTGCCCCAGGACGCCTTCATTCCGCTCTTCGCCGGCCGTATCCAGCCGCTGAAGGCCCCCGACATCCTGCTGCGCGCCGTCGCGGTGCTCCTGGACCGCGAGCCCTCGCTCCGGCACCGGATGGTCGTACCCGTCGTCGGCGGGCCGAGCGGCAGCGGGCTCGCCAAGCCGGAGGGCCTGCAGAAGCTGGCCGCGCGGCTGGGCATCGCCGATGTCGTACGGTTCCACCCGCCGGTGGGGCAGGACCAGCTCGCCGACTGGTTCCGGGCCGCGTCCGTGCTGGTCATGCCCTCGTACAGCGAGTCCTTCGGTCTCGTCGCCATAGAGGCCCAGGCGGCCGGCACCCCGGTCGTCGCGGCGGCCGTGGGCGGTCTCCCGGTGGCCGTGCGGGACGAGGTCAGCGGCTTCCTGATCCCCGGGCACGACCCGGAGGCGTACGCCGGAGCGCTGGGCCGGTTCGTGGACACGCCGGAGCTGGTCGGCCGGATGGGGGCGGCAGCCGCCGCGCACGCCCAGTCGTTCGGCTGGGACACGGCGGCGTCGGCGACATCCGATGTGTACACGGCAGCGATGTACGAACACCGCCGTCACGTACGCTCGCACCATGGCTGACGTACCCGACGAAGCAGCAGTGGCGCAGGTCATCGAGGCGACGCTGAACGACGCGGAGCTCGAATGGGAGAGCCCGGAGCCCGGTAACTACGTCGTGAAGCTGCCCGGCACCCGCAAGCTCTTCACCACGTGTTCCCTGCTCGTCGGCAAGCACTCCCTCTCCGTCAACGCGTTCGTCATCCGCCATCCGGACGAGAACGACGCCGCCGTGCACCGCTGGCTGCTGGAGCGCAACCTCCGCCTCTTCGGCGTGAGTTACGCGGTCGACCCCCTCGGCGACATCTACCTGGCCGGCAAGCTCCCGCTGGCCGTCGTCACCCCGGACGAGCTGGACCGACTGCTCGGCACCGTCCTCGAAGCGGCCGACGGATCGTTCAACACCCTCCTCGAACTGGGCTTCGCGAGCGCGATCCGCAAGGAGTACGCGTGGCGGGTGTCGCGCGGCGAATCCACCCGGAATCTGGACGCGTTCGCACACCTGACCCAGCGCCCGGCCGGCTGACGCGCCCCACGGTCCCCGCGCATCTCCGCCCCTCCCCGGCGCATTCACAGAGTGATCACAGGTGAATCACAATCACATCCCGTGACTGGTCAAGCCGATCACCGGACAGGTGTCCGAATCTAAAGTGTGACGCACTGCGACGGCCCATCCCGAGCGGCGCGTAACTACCGCGCCGGGCAAGGGCCGTTGTTCCATGAGACGGAGAGATGAACCATGCGCGCCACCGCCGTACGCCGTACCGCCCTCGCCGCTTCCGTGGCGGCCCTGGCCCTGCTGGCCACGGCCTGCGGCGGCTCGGAGCCCAGCAAGGGTGACGAGGCCAAGGACGGTGCCAAGGAAGGCGCCGCCGGGAAGCCCGCCGTCAAGGCGCTGACCGCCGCCGAGCTGGAGAAGGCGTCCCTGGTCCAGGGCGACGTCGAGGCCCACAAGATCACGAAGGCCGGCCCCGAGGACACCGTCGCCGCCGCCGACGTCAGCTCCGACAAGGAGGCCTGCGCCCCCCTGGCCCGCGCGTTCTACGGCGCGGAAGAGGGCAAGCCGGCCGCAAGCACCAAGCGCCAGGTGATCAGTGAGCCCAAGGTCGAGGCCGGCGACATGACCGAGGAAAACGCCGAGGACACGCTCGCGTCGGCTTTCGATCTGACGTCCACGCTGCTGTCGCTCTCCTCGTACGACAGCGCGACCGCCGAGGGCAACATCGCCGCCCTCCGCAAGGCCGCGACCGACTGCGCCGGTGGCTTCAGCGTCACCACGGCCGGTGAGACGCAGAAGATCACCAAGATCACCGAGGAGAAGGTGTCGGGCGGCGATGAGGCCCTCGCCTGGACGCTGGCGGCCGAGCAGGACGGCGAAAGCGCCCCGCTGACGCTCGTGGCGCTGCGCCAGGGCGGCACGGTCGCCACGTTCACGTCGTTCAACCTCGCGGCGGCCAGTGGCAAGGGCACGCTCGAACTGCCGGCGGCCGTGGTCGCGGCCCAGGCGGCGAAGCTCGCCTGATCCCCACCCGCCGAGACCGTGCGCGCCCTGCCGAACGGCGGGGCGCGCCCGTGTTTCAGGGCAGGGTTGGCAGTGGTACGCCTTTCAGGGCAGCGGTACGAGCCTCACCACGGTGACGGTGAGGACCGACCCGGAGACGTAATAGAGGACGATGGCACCGAGGACCGTCGCCTCCCGACGGTCATGCTCGCTCTTGACGGCGCACGACCCGTGTCCGTACGGATCACGGCCCAGCGTGCGGGCCATCTCGTCGCGGAACGGATCCCCGTCCCGCATCTTGGCGAGGGTGTCGTCCGCCGGCGGCGCGTAGGAGATACGGAACGCACCGGCACCCGGCCGGCCGCGGTCCCTGCGGTGGCGGCTCAAGAGATCTGCCGCCTCTCGGCCTCGTCCTGCGCCAGCCGGACCAGGATGCCTTCGGCCTCCGGATCGGGCACGGCCTCCAGCATCCAGTGCCGCATGACCGCGTGGATCTCGTCCACCCCGGCCTCGTTGATCGCATGGTCGAATTCCGTGCGTCTGTCCTCGGGCAGGGCAGTGCGGATGGCCGGGATGCTGTTGGGTACGTCGACTTCGGTGCCGCCGACGAAGGTCTTCAGAGGCTCGCCCATGATCGTTCTCCCCGATCTCCTTGCTCTCCACGCCCGTTCGCGTGCGTCCGCGGGTGTGTCAGGGACAGTCCACGACGCGCACGATCATAGGGTCGCGGCACGGTCGGCGAGCACCTGGACGCCGTCCAGGATGCGTTCGAGACCGAACTCGAAGAGTGCGTCCAGTTCGAGGTCGAACTGATCGGGGCCGAAGAGCGTCGACAGGACCGGAAAGGCCCCGGATGTCTGAATGGCCTCCATCTGCGGCTCGTTGGACGCCATCCATTCCTCCGGAGTGATGCCGGTGTCCTGGCGCGCCTGCGACTCCAGCTCCATCGCCATCGCGATTCCCTGGGCGAAGCCGAGCAGGGTGAGGTGCGTGTGGAGTTTTTCGGCGGGAGTGAGGCCCAGTCCTCCGAGGGAGGCCAGGGCGCGTTCGGTGTACCGCATGGCGTGGGGCGAGGCCATCGGCCTGGTGAGCGCGGCCATCGCCCGCGAAAGCCAGGGGTGACGCTCGTACCGGCTCCACAACCACCGTGCCTCCAGGGCGAATCGATCGCGCCACGAGGCGGGCGGGGGGCCTGCGGGCGTCTCCTTGAACACCGTTTCCGACATCAGCCGTACGAGCTCGGCCTTGTTCGGCACGTGCCGGTACAGGGCCATCGTGGACGTACCGAACTCCGTGGCCAGCCGGCGCATCGAGAGGGCCCCGAGCCCCTCCGCGTCGGCCAGCTCGACCGCGGTACGGGTGATGCGCTCGCGGGTGAGGCCCTGGCCGGGCGCTGTCCTGCCGTCGCGCCGCGTCTCCGCCACGACGGTGCCGACGCCGGGCACGACCCGCACCAGCCCCTCCTGCCCCAGCGCCGCCAGCGCCTTGGACGCGGTGGCCATCGCGACGCCCCACTCCTGCGTGATGCGCCGGGTGGAGGGCACGGGGTCGCCCGGTGAAAGCTCCCCCGAGGCGATGCGGCGGCGGATGTCCCCGGCGATACGGAGGTAGGGCGGATCGATGGCCATGGCGGCACTGTACTAGTGCACCGAACTGCCGTCTGCCCTGCTGAGAAAGGGGTACGGGCCCGGTGCACTAGGCAACTGATTGCGGTGTACGCGCCGACCCGCTTCCGTAACACTTCATGGAGACACACGCACTCATGGAGACACCCCCCGGCCCCCGCGCGGGCCGTAAGGAATGGATCGCTCTCGGCGTCCTGATGCTGCCCCTGCTCCTCGTATCGATGGACGTCTCGGTCCTCTACTTCGCCATCCCGTACGTGAGCGAGGACCTGACGCCGAGCGCCACCCAGCAGCTGTGGATTCTCGACATGTACGGCTTCGTGCTCGCCGGGCTCCTCATCACCATGGGCGCGCTCGGCGACCGGCTCGGGCGCCGTACCGTGCTGCTCGCCGGGGCCGTGGTGTTCGGCGCCGCCTCGGCGGCAGCCGCGTACGCCCAGTCCGCCGAGGCGCTCATCGCAGTACGCGCACTGCTCGGCCTCGGCGGCGCCGCCCTGATGCCGTCGACCCTCGCGCTCATCCGCAACCTCTTCCACGACGCACGGCAGCGCGCCAAGGCGGTGACGGTCTGGACGGCCGTCATGACCACCGGCGTCTCCTTCGGGCCGGTCGTCAGCGGCCTGTTGCTGGAGCACTTCTGGTGGGGCTCGGTCTTCCTGATCAACCTGCCCGCGATGCTGCTCCTCCTGGTCCTGGTCCCGTTCCTGGTACCGGAGTTCAGGTCGAAGGACCGCGAGCCCTTCGACCTGCTGAGCGCGGTGCTCTCGCTGACCGCTCTGCTCCCGGTGATCTACGGCATCAAGGAACTCGCCAGGCACGGCTACGCGCCCCTGCCCGCCCTCGGGATCAGCGGCGGGCTCGTGCTCGGTTATGTCTTCGTCCGCCGCCAGAAGCGTCTGGCACACCCGATGGTCGACCTCGCCCTGCTGAGGCAGCGCGCCTTCGGGGGTGCGGTCGGCGCGAACCTGCTGGCGATGTTCGCCACGGTGGGTATGGCCGTCTTCCTCACGCAGTACCTGCAGTCCGTCCTCGCCATGGGCCCGCTGGAGGCGGCCCTGTGGAGCCTGGTGCCGGCCGCGGGCGTCGCGGTGATGGCCCCGACCGGTGCGGTACTCGCGCAGCGGTTCGACCGGGCGTACGTCATGGGCGGCGGTTTCCTCGTCTCCGCCTGCGGCTTCCTCTGGCTGACCCAGGTGCGTACGGACTCGGCCCTCTGGGTCACTCTCGCCGGCGGCGCGGTCTACGCGGGCGGCCTGGTCGCGGCCATGACCCTGGCCAACGAACTCGCCCTGGGCGCGGCCCCGCCGGAGCGCGCGGGCTCGGCGGCGGCGGTGCTCGAATCGGGCCAGGAACTGGGCGGTGCCCTCGGCATGGCCATCCTCGGCTCGATCGGCGCGGCGGTGTACAGCCGCGACATGGAGACCACCCTGCCGTCGGGCCTGCCGGACGCCGACGCGGTACGCGAGACCCTGGGCGGCGCCACGGCGGTGGCGTCCCACCTTCCGGAAGCCACCGCGGACGCGGTCCTGACGGCGGCCCGCGATGCCTTCACCCACGGGATGAGTTACGCGGCGGTGGGAGCCGCGGTGACGATGGCGGGGGCGGCGGCGCTGTCACTGGCGCTGCTGCGGGGATCGCCGGAGGCGGCCGGCGCCGCCACCACCGCCTCCCGCCCCGACGGCGCGAAGCAGCCGGCGGACGCCGGCAGCACGCACTGACACGAGATCGCGGACGGAGCGTTGCGTGCAACGCTCCGTCGCATCCGCGAAATGCCTTCTGCTACCCGTTCCGCTACCCGCCGCTCCTGCCGTAGCCCTTCAGGCGCCGAGGAGTTCGATCAGCGCGCGGGCCGCATCGAGGACGGGCTGCCCGAGCGCGCCCACCGTGGCGGCGATGCCCGCGACGGTCAGCAGCGCGCTGTGCCGTTCCTCCGGGGGCACGGCGGGGTCGGCCGTGATCGCCGGGAGCGAGGCATCGATGCGCTGCGCGGTTGCCGGGGCCACCTGCGCACGCAAGTCCCCGAGCAGCGCGACCAGTTCACGAACGGCCTGCTCCAGGGCGGGGTCGGGCGGCGGGGAGCCGGCGGCGCCGGTGCCGTGGTTGACCATGCCGATGTTGTCGTGGCCGCCGTGCATGTTGACGACGTTGCCGAAGTTGTAACTGTCTCCGCTCATACGCCTGACATCCCCACATTGCCCGAGCCGCCATACATGTTCACGGCATCACCGAAGTAGTAGTTGCTGGGATTGCTGATGGTCAGCTGCTCCACGCGAACGCTGAGTTCCGTCTCCGGATTCTCGATCGCGTGCGCGATCTGCTGGACGAGCTGGTTGAGGTGGCCGGGATCGCCCGTGACCAGGGCGGTCGACCGGCCGTTCGACTCGACGGCCATGACGAAATGGGAGGGCGCGGACAGCACGCTGATCATGTCCACGAAGAAGTAGATCAGGCAGCCCACCGTGGCCAGCCAGATGAAGAGGATGAAGCCGCCGAACGCGTCGCCACTCCGGGCGAGGGCGCCGGCGATGGCGCCGAACACCGTGAATGCCATCGCCACCGGGACCGCGAGCGCCGCGCGTTTGAAGAAGCGGAGCACCGCTTCCTTGCGCCTGGGGTGGAGCGTGAACGTGTAGACGCGGGCGACGTTCTGGAGCGGATACGCCGCCCCTCCCACCCACAACAGCCTCTTGGTGACGACCAGGCTGAGGGCTGCTGACGCCATCCCGACAGAAGCGACCGGCGGCGGACCCGACGGGCGCGGAGTCGTCCAGGGACGCGCCTCCGGCTGCGACGAGGGCTGGGACGAGGGCTGGGACGAGGGCGGTGCCGGTGGCGGTGACGAGGTGGGTCTCGGTGGCGGCGACGAAGGCGGTGTCGATGGCTCGTTCGTATCCATGCTTCCCCCTGAGTTCATGTTTCCCCTGAGAGGGAACCGCATCGGAGTGAAGCCTTATTAAGGATCAACCGGACCTCTGCCACAAGGCGAATTCAGGCCCACGCGACCCCATCCGAACCAGTCGCCGCCCTGCCCCGCCACAGCGATGATCCCCATGCTCGCGGAAAGCCGGTACGGGGAGAGTTGAGTACGTGCGCTCTGGTCGGTTCCGGGGTGAGCCGGAACGCTTGGGCCATGCGACAACTACCGATGAAACTCGTTCCCCAGCTGCTGGCGATCCTCGTGCTGGCTGTGGTGACGCTCGCGGCATGGGCTGCCTGGCTGGGCTGGGACCAGCATCGTGACGTGCAGCCTGACGGTACGACGACCGGCCCGTACGAGGCGTGGCAGGTGATCGGGCTGCTGCTGGCCCTGCTGGCACCGGTGTACTGGGCGGCATCCCGACGCTACATCGCAGGCGCCGTGCTCGGTACAACGGTCGGCCTGACCGGTGCCGCCTATTACGACTGGTCGGACGATTCCAGCGGCCTCTTTGTGATCGGCGTGGGGATGGTCATGGTGGGGAGCTTCTTCGTGACCGCCGTCGTCTCCGCCGTGATCGTCTCAGTGAAACGAGACCAAGGACCCCGGACAGTCGCCGCCTAGGGTGCGCAGGACTGCACGGCCCAGCGACAGCCCCAGTACAACGACAAACCCCCTGCTTGCGGCAAATCCGCAGGCAGGGGGCTTTTTCAGGTCGTGTTACTTCTTCTTGCCCTGGTTCTTCACTGCCTCGATCGCCGCCTGCGCGGCGTCCGGGTCCAGGTACGTGCCGCCCCGCTTCAGGGGGTGGAAGTCGGCGTCCAGTTCGTAGACGAGCGGGATGCCGGTCGGGATGTTGAGGCCCGAGATGTCCTCGTCGGAGATGCCGTCCAGGTGCTTGACCAGGCCGCGGAGGCTGTTGCCGTGGGCGGCGACCAGGACCGTCTTGCCGTCGAGGAGGTCGGGGACGATGCCGTCGTACCAGTACGGCAGCATGCGCTCGACGACGTCCTTGAGGCACTCCGTGCGCGGACGCAGCTCGCTCGGGATCGTCGCGTAGCGCGCGTCGTCGGACTGGGAGAACTCGGCGCCGTCCTCGAGGGGCGGCGGCGGGGTGTCGTACGAGCGGCGCCAGAGCATGAACTGCTCCTCGCCGAACTCGGCGAGCGTCTGCGCCTTGTCCTTGCCCTGGAGGGCGCCGTAGTGGCGCTCGTTCAGACGCCAGGAGCGGTGGACCGGAATCCAGTGGCGGTCCGCGGCTTCCAGCCCGAGCTGGGCGGTGCGGATCGCGCGCTTCTGGAGGGAGGTGTGCACGACATCGGGGAGCAGGCCGGCGTCCTTGAGCAGCTCACCGCCGCGTACCGCCTCCTTCTCGCCCTTGTCGGTGAGGTCTACGTCCACCCAACCGGTGAACAGGTTCTTCGCGTTCCATTCGCTCTCGCCGTGGCGGAGGAGGATCAGCTTGTACGGTGCGTCGGCCATGGGCCCGAGCGTAATCGAACCCGTGCGGCCCGCGCGCGCCCGGCCACAGGGCGGACAGCGGCCGCAGGAGGGGTGCGCGGGGCTTCGATTGACGGTAGGCGTCAATCCAGTGGCGGTTGGCAAACCCCGCTTCGTAATATGCGGACTGCTAGCGGACCACTTACGGTCCACGCCGGTTCCGTACGTCCCCGGGGGGAAATCCGCATGTCTGTCGACGGTCTCAGAAGGGCCGCACGCGAGACGGTCGCCGGTCTCCCCAGGGAGTTCTGGTGGCTGTGGACGAGCACCCTCATCAACCGCCTCGGGGCGTTCGTCGCGACCTTCATGGCGCTCTATCTGACCCTGGACCGGGGGTACTCCGCCTCGTACGCCGGTCTCGTCGCCGCCCTCCACGGGCTGGGCGGTGTCGTTTCCTCGCTCGGCGCCGGAGTGATGACGGACCGGCTGGGGCGCCGGCCCACCATGCTGATCGCGCAGGTGTCGACCGCGCTGTCCGTGGCGCTGCTCGGCTTCATGGTCCACCCCGTGGCCATCGCCGGGGTCGCGTTCCTCGTCGGTATGGCGAGCAACGCCTCGCGGCCCGCCGTGCAGGCGATGATGGCCGACATCGTCCCGGCGAAGGACCGGGTTCGCGCGTTCTCCCTGAACTACTGGGCCATCAACCTCGGCTTCGCGGTCTCGTCCGCCGGTGCCGGGTTCATCGCCGAGTACAGCTACCTCGCCGGGTTCATGGGCGAGGCCGCGATGACACTGGTCTGCGCCGTCCTCGTCTTCATCAAGGTCCCGGAGTCCCGGCCGGAGAAGGCGCCCGTCGCACCCGGTGCGAAGGGGACCGCCCAGGACGACGTCCGGCTCTCCACCGTGCTGCGCGACGGCCGGTTCATGAGCGTCGTCGGGCTGTCGTTCGTGATCGCCCTCATCTTCCAGCAGGGGTACGTCGGCCTGCCGGTCGCCATGGGTACGGACGGGTTCTCCGCCTCGGACTTCGGTACCGCGATCGCCGTCAACGGTGTGCTGATCGTGGCGCTCCAGATCCCGGTCACGCGCTTCATCCAGTACCGCGACCCCCGCAAGCTGCTCATCATCTCGTCCCTGCTCGCGGGGTACGGATTCGGGCTGACCGCGTTCGCCGGATCGATCGCCGTGTACGCGCTGACGGTCTGCGTGTGGACCCTCGGCGAGATCATCAACGCGCCGACCCAGACGGGCCTGGTCGTCCAGCTGTCACCGGCCCAGGGCCGCGGGCGCTACCAGGGCATGTACACGATGTCCTGGTCGGCGGCTGCCCTGGTCGCCCCGCTGATGTCCGGCTTCGTGATCGACCGGTACGGCGCCGAGTGGCTCTGGGGAGCCTGCGCCGTACTCGGCACGGTCGCGGCAGCGGGCTACTGGCTGCTGACGCGGAACCTGCCGCAGGAGTACGCGGCGGGGGAGGCGGTCGTGGAGAGCGGGGCCCCCACGGCGGCCGCCGCAGCAGTGAAGGTGGAGAACGCGGAGGCCGGGAAGCCCACCGGCTGATCAAGGGCGGCGAATGGTGGGTCACCTATCCGGCCTCCTGCGAAGCCGCCCTGGACATCACCTACTTGCCCGTCCAGGTGGACGCGGGCGGATGGGCGAGCCGCGTACGGCACGACATCGAGCAGGCCGTACGGGAAGCCGGGGCGGCGGACGGTTGGCTGACCGCGCACCCGCCCCGGTTCACCTGGGACACCGAACTCCCGCCCGCCGAGGTCGAGTCCGGCCATCCACTCGTCCACGCGCTGACCGCGTCCACAACCGCGCTGGGCCGCGCCCCGCGACGAAGGTTGCCGTCACGGGGCGCCACCGCACATGGCCGTCAGCCGGAGCAGCCACCGCACTGGCACGGGCCGCCCGACTGGCAGCCGCACCCGCAGCCCGACCCGCAGCCGCAAGCGGCGAGCACAGACAGGTGCACCACTTCGGTCGGTGCCTCCTGCTGGGGTTCGTTGACGGGGGAATCGGCCATGCTTCCTCCTCGGGGCGTACGCGCTCACGAGGGCGTACGGACATGGTGTGCCGCCCCCACCCCATTGGATGCCCACTCCTGCGGGCGCATCAACGGCGCACACATGCAGAACACCTGTGCGACCCGCGCACCCGGCGGAGTGCAGGGGGAGCGCACGCCGCGTGCACGCGGAGCGTAGGAGCTACGCGCTCTCCACCGGGCCCTGAGTCGCCGCCTGGAGGTCGTCGGCGTGCTCGCCGGTGACGAGGTACACGACCCGCTTGGCCACCGACACCGCGTGGTCGGCGAAACGCTCGTAGTAACGGCCGAGCAGCGTCACGTCGACGGCCGTCTCGATGCCGTGCTTCCAGCGGTCGTCCATCAGGTGCTGGAACAGCGTGCGGTGCAGCAGGTCCATCTCGTCGTCGTCCTGCTCCAGCTGAAGCGCCAGATCGACGTCCTTCGTGATGATGACCTCGGCGGCCTTCGCCATCAGGCGCTGCGCCAGCTGCCCCATCTCCAGGATGGTGGCGTGCAGGTCGTGCGGCACCGCCGACTGCGGGAAGCGCAGCCGGGCCAGCTTCGCGACGTGCTGGGCGAGGTCGCCCGAGCGCTCCAGGTCGGCGCTCATCCGCAGCGAGGTGACGACGATCCGCAGATCGGTCGCCACGGGCTGCTGGCGCGCGAGGAGCGCGATGGCGCGTGCCTCCAGGTCGTGCTGGAGGTCGTCGACCTTCTGGTCCGCGGCGATGACACTCTCCGCGAGCTTCAGGTCGGCGTCGAGCATGGACGTGGTGGCCCGCCCGATCGCGGAGCCGACGAGCCGGGCCATCTCGACCAGGCCCTCGCCGATCGAATCGAGTTCCTCGTGGTAAGCGTCGCGCATGGAAGTCCCTCTCCAGTTTCCTTACTGAGGCCGGGGTCTCTTGGACCGACCCCCACGCTCCCACGGTGCGGGTGGAACGCGTCGGGATCCGACCGCAGAAGTGAACCGATACTTGCTCCTCGGTGAACTCTGGGCGACGAGTGTTCGAGATGGCACTCGGATGGCTGGGAGAGAGTTGCCGAGCACGCATAACCTTGAAGCATGGACGTGAACGCGGCGGTCGCCGCAGCTGCCGCGATCGCCGGGTTGTTGACCGGTGTGATCGCCATGCTGGCGTTCCGCTGGAGCGAGCGCGAACAGAACAGACCCACGCGCACGTCCCTGCGGCCCGACGGCAACGCAGCACTGCCCCCCGGAGTGGACACCGTCCTCTCCGTACTCAGCTCATCCGCCGTCGTCCTCGACGAGAGCGACAGTGTCGTCAAGGCCAGCTCAGCCGCGTACGCCCTGGGCCTGGTCCGCGGCGGCCGGCTCTCCGTCGACGCCATGCTCCACATGGCCAGGGACACGCGCAGGGACGGTGAGATACGCCAGGTCGAGCTGGATCTCCCACGGCGCGGTACGGGCCGTGGCGAGGCGCTCGCCGTCTCCGCCCGGGTCGCCCCGCTGGGCTCCCGCCTGGTGCTGCTGCTGGTCGAGGACCTCACCGAAGCCCGCCGGATAGAGGCGGTACGACGTGACTTCGTCGCCAACGTCAGCCATGAACTCAAGACCCCCACCGGCGCGCTCTCCCTGCTCTCCGAGGCCGTCATGGACGCTTCGGACGATCCGGAGGCGGTGGAGCGGTTCGCCGGGCGAATGCAGATCGAGGCGACCCGGCTCACCAACCTCGTACAGGAACTGATCGACCTCTCCCGGGTGCAGAACGACGACCCGCTGGAGGACGCCGAGCCCGTCCGGGTGGACGAACTGGTCGCCGAGGCCATCGACCGCTGCCGGCAGCAGGCCGGCTCGAAGCAGATCACCATGGCCTCGGGCGGCACCGCGGACCTCTTCATCTGGGGCAACCGCGGCCAGCTCGCCGCGGCTCTCGGCAATCTCGTCGAGAACGCCGTCAACTACAGCCCCGCCCGTACGCGCGTCGGGATCGCCGCCCGCCGCATCGTGGCACCCGGCGGGGATCTGATCGAGATAGCCGTGACCGACCAGGGCATCGGCATCTCCGAGAAGGACCGCGAGCGGGTCTTCGAGCGGTTCTACCGCGTCGACCCCGCCCGGTCGCGAGCCACCGGTGGCACCGGTCTCGGCCTCGCCATCGTCAAACACGTGGCCGCCTCGCACGGCGGGGAGGTCACGGTCTGGAGCTCCGAGGGTCAGGGCTCCACCTTCACCCTGCGACTGCCCGAATCGGGCGTCGTACGGGAGCACACCACCGGCGGACCGCTTATCGTCAACGGCGACGACGAGGCACCGTTCGAGACCGACACCTTTGAACCATTCCCTGCCCCGGAGGCTCTTCCGTGACCCGAGTGCTTGTCGTCGAGGATGAGGAATCCTTCAGCGACGCCCTGTCCTACATGCTCCGCAAGGAAGGCTTCGAGGTCGCCATCGCGGCGACCGGCCCCGATGGACTCGACGAGTTCGAGCGCAACGGCGCCGACCTCGTCCTGCTGGACCTGATGCTGCCGGGCCTGCCTGGCACCGAGGTCTGCCGCCAGCTGCGCGTCCGGTCCAATGTCCCGGTGATCATGGTCACCGCCAAGGACAGCGAGATCGACAAGGTCGTCGGGCTGGAAATAGGAGCCGACGACTATGTGACCAAGCCCTTCTCCTCGCGGGAGCTCGTCGCCCGCATCCGCGCGGTCCTGCGCCGCCGCGGTGAGCCGGAGGAGGCCGCTCCGGCCGCCCTGGAGGCGGGTCCGGTACGGATGGACGTGGACCGTCACGTGGTCACCGTCTCCGGCGGCAAGGTCGACCTGCCGCTGAAGGAGTTCGACCTGCTGGAGATGCTGCTGCGCAACGCGGGCCGCGTGCTGACCCGTATGCAGCTGATCGACCGGGTCTGGGGCGCGGACTACGTCGGCGACACCAAGACCCTCGACGTCCACGTCAAGCGTCTCCGCGCCAAGATCGAGCCGGACCCGGGGGCGCCGCGCTACCTGGTGACGGTGCGTGGTCTGGGTTACAAGTTCGAGCCGTAAACCGGTATCCGGGTGAGGCGGGCGTCGTCCGGACAGTCGGACGGAGTCCGGCACAGTGCTCCGATGCCCGCGAAGCGGTGCGAGGTGCGCACGCGGGATGGTGCTCGAGCCGGACCCGGGGGCGCGGCGCTACCTGGTGACGGTGCGTGGTCTGGGTTACAAGTTCGAGCCGTAAACCGGTATCCGGGTGAGGCGGGCGTCGTCCGGACAGTCGGACGGAGTC
>NZ_JBHUUV010000033.1:0-18839 GCF_042670885.1 Streptomyces sp. NPDC057136 | reverse complement strand
GGTCCGGCACAGTGCTCCGATGCCCGCGAAGCGGTGCGAGGTGCGCACGCGGGATGGTGCTCGAGCCGGACCCGGGGGCGCCGCGCTACCTGGTGACGGTCCGCGCGGTCTGGGCTACAAGTTCGAGCCGTAAACCGACAGGTGAACGAGCCGCATGCGAAAAGGGGCGCCTCCTGGCCGGGAGGCGCCCCTTTCACATGTACGTACGTGGGGTCAGTGCCCCGTCGCTGCGGTCTCCGATGCGGACGCCCCGGTGTCCGGGCTCGTCGAGCCGGTCACCGGTTCCGTCGGCGTACCGGACGGAGCGCCCGGCGTCTCGGAGGCGGCCCCCGAAGGAGTCTGGGCGGGCGTCGGCTTCGGCGCCACGGGCAGCGAGCTCGGGCCGAAGCCCTTGAAGAAGGTCGTCGACGGGACGACGGTGGCACCCAGCTCGACGTCGCCGGTCTCGCTGAACTTGAAAACGACCGTCTGGACGTCACCGTTGCGAGCGGCCTCGTGGCCGTTCTCGATCACGGCGGCCGCGTTGCCCTTTCCGCCGAGCAGGACCGAGCCGCCGGCCGGTACGACGACCGGGCCCTTGCCCTTGGCGGCGTGCAGCTTCACCGGGGTGTCGCTGCCCGGCAGCGTGATGGCCTCCAGGACCTCACGCTTGGTGCCGTTGTTGAACACCATGGCGGAGACGACTGCCGGACCCTCGGCACCGTGCTCGGGCTGAGTGATGACGTTCGCGTTCTGGATCTTGATGTTGTCGACGGCAGTGGCTGCGTTGTCCGGCCTGACCTGGAGCGTCTGTGCGTCGTTGCCCGCGCTGCACGCGGACATCGAAGCGATCGAGAACACGATGGCAGTGGCGGCGAGGGCGCCGTGTCGAAGGCTGCGGCTCACGGCGGCGGCAACTCCTTGAACGTTCGGACTGCGGACTTCGGACTCTGCGGACGCGAAGGGCGAGCGGCGTAAAGCCGCCCTAAGTGTGTGTCAGCACGCTCAGGTTACCGAGCCGCGCTCCCCGCCCCGCACCCGACCCGCCTCCTACGGCACCCGGGCATGACCGGCGTGCCCGTGCTCGCGCCGATTCACCCTCCGTTCGCATAACCCCGGTGATCAATTTCCGAGGCGTGGCGCATTCCGCGCACATAATCCTCACGCGTGCCGAAGGCGTGGCGGCCGTTGATCAATTTCATTGACCATCGACCACTTACGTCCGTACGGGTGATCGATCTCCGAACGGACTACGGAAAGTTCATCATCTGGAATCCGGCAAACCGGGACGTTCGGCACCTTCGGAACAGGTTCCGGCGGGTGTAACGCCCGCGTTTCACCTCGACCGCACAGCCGCTCCGACCTGCGAATACCGCGTTCCGGAAGCCTTCCGCAGCACGTTCCTGTCGCTGTTGTCAAGCCCCGAGATATGCCCTGACCTGCGAAAACGCCATTCAGGAGAAGCTGTTCTCGTGTTACTCTGGATAGCCACGGAAGGGGTACCTGTCACATGACGTTCAAGGTTGGCGACACCGTGGTCTATCCCCATCACGGGGCCGCGCTGATCGAGGCAATTGAGACTCGCCAGATCAAAGGCGTGGACAAGACCTACTTGGTGCTCAAGGTCGCCCAGGGTGACTTGACGGTTCGTGTCCCGGCGGACAACGCGGAGTTCGTCGGAGTGCGCGACGTGGTCGGGCAAGAGGGACTGGACCGGGTCTTCGAGGTGCTGCGCGCACCGTACGCCGAAGAGCCGACGAACTGGTCCCGGCGTTACAAGGCAAATCTCGAGAAGCTCGCCTCCGGCGATGTCATCAAGGTCGCGGAAGTGGTTCGTGACCTGTGGCGTCGTGAGCGCGAGCGCGGTCTCTCCGCAGGTGAAAAGCGCATGCTCGCCAAGGCCCGCCAGATTCTGGTGAGTGAGCTCGCTCTCGCGGAGAACACGAACGAGGACAAGGCCGAGGCTCTGCTCGACGAGGTCCTCGCGTCCTGAACCGGATCGCACCGGTCGTATGAATATGCCGCGGTGCCCGCTGACCAGCCGTATTTACGCTGTGTCGCCGGGCGCTGCGGCATGTCCGGCTCCCAATGCGGTGCCCTTAATCAGCCGTTCTTCACCAGCTCAATTCAGCCATGCGCGCGCATTGAGCGGCCGGTGAGGCTTGTTCGACCAGGTGTCACGGAAGGGTCCCGGTCAAGTCAAGCGTCCCGCCCGGCTCTCCCCCAACCTACGGCCGGGGGTACCCCCAGGCCATACCCATGTCGGCCGTGGAAACAAACCTGCCGAAGCTTCGGAGTGCAACCGATGTCACTGATGTCACCGACGCCTGACGAATCGCGCCCTCCCCGCACCGCTGCGGTGATCCCCGCAGCCGGCCGGGGCGTACGTCTCGGGCCGGGCGCGCCCAAGGCGCTCCGCGCTCTCAGCGGGACCCCGATGCTGATCCACGCGGTCCGGGCCATGGCGGCGTCCCGCGCCGTCAGCCTGGTCGTCGTGGTCGCTCCGCCGGACGGCGCGCCCGAGGTGAAGAACCTCCTCGACGAACACGCCCTGCCCGAGCGCACCGACTATCTGGTCGTGCCCGGCGGCGAAACCCGCCAGGAATCGGTGAAGCTCGGCCTCGACGCGCTGCCCGCCGACATCTCCGTCGTCCTCGTCCACGACGCGGCCCGCCCGCTCGTGCCGGTCGACACCGTGGACGCGGTGGTCGAGGCCGTACGCGACGGGGCGCCCGCCGTCGTACCCGCCCTGCCGCTCGCCGACACCGTCAAGGAAGTCGAGCCGGGGCCCCGGGGCGAACCGGAGCCGGTGCTCGCCACTCCCGTACGCGCCAGGCTGCGCGCCGTGCAGACACCCCAGGGCTTCGACCGCGACACGCTCGTCCGCGCCCACACGACCGTCGCTGTCGACGGCGAGGGAGCCACCGACGACGCGGGCATGGTGGAGCAGCTCGGAGCGCCGGTCGTCGTCGTGCCGGGGCACGAAGAGGCATTCAAGGTGACCAGGCCGCTCGACCTGCTGCTGGCCGAAGCGGTTCTCGCACGCCGGAGGGCGAACGATGCATTCTGACCGGCAGCCGGCTCCCGTGATCCCCCTGGTCGGGATCGGGACCGACATCCACGCGTTCGAAGAGGGACGCGAGCTGTGGTGCGCGGGGCTGCTGTGGGAGGGCGAGGGCCCGGGCCTGGCCGGCCACTCCGACGCGGACGTGGTCGCGCACGCCGCCTGCAACGCACTGTTCTCGGCCGCCGGCCTGGGCGACCTCGGCCGGCACTTCGGTACGGGGCGCCCCGAATGGTCGGGCGCCTCGGGCGTCACGCTGCTCACCGAGGCGGCGCGGATCGTGCGGTCCTCGGGGTACGAGATCGGCAACGTGGCCGTGCAGGTCGTCGGCGTACGGCCGAAGATCGGCAAGCGCCGCGAGGAGGCCCAGAAGGTCCTGGCCGCCGCGGTCGGCGCCCCGGTCTCCCTCTCCGCCGCCACCTCCGACGGCCTCGGCTTCACCGGCCGCGGCGAGGGGATCGCGGGCATTGCGACGGCGCTGGTGTACCGCGTCGCACCGCCCTCCGCCTGACCGGTGGGTGGTCGGGTGGGGTTGCCCGGGTCGTCACCTGGCCGGTGGTGGGTTGGGTGGGGCCCCTCCGGAGTGTCTCCTCGGGACGGGCGCGGCACCCGGGTCCGTAAGCGAGCCCGGCTCCTACGCCCGCCCCTACGGAGACCCTCCTGCACGGCCCCACCCACGTATCGCGGTCACTGCGACCCGGTGGCACGGGACGCGGACACGTACCCGGCGGCCCCCCCGGATACCCCAGGCGGCACGGCCCGCACTGAACCACCGGCCGGTCCGGGGCCGTGCAGGAGGGTCCCCGCAGGGTGACGAACGGATACCCGGGTTCCCATCCGTACCCGCCGAACGTTCGTTGCCCGAGGAGACACTCCGGAGGGGCACCGGACCACCCCGGACGGGCAAGCCCGGACCGGGGCACCACAACTCAGCCCGTCCGGCGCTTGAGGACAAAAACCGGGCCCAAGGACCGGGGCGCCAGAACAGCCCGTCCGGCGCTTGAAGACGGAACCCCCGCCAAGGACCCGGGCACTGGTGCGCGCCCACTACCCTTGAGGCGTGACTATTCGCCTGCATGACACCAGCGCCCGGAAGATCCGTGATTTCGTTCCGCTCACAGCGGGCTGTGTCTCGATCTACCTCTGTGGCGCGACTGTCCAGGCCGCCCCCCATATCGGGCACATCCGGTCGGGCCTGAACTTCGACATCATGCGCCGCTGGTTCGAGTACCGCGGCTACGACGTCACGTTCATCCGGAACGTCACCGACATCGACGACAAGATCATCAGCAAGTCGGCCGAACAGGGCCGCCCCTGGTGGTCGATCGGGTACGAGAACGAGCGCGCGTTCAACGACGGCTACGACGCGCTCGGCTGCCTCCCGCCCACGTACGAACCGCGCGCCACCGGCCACATCACCGAGATGGTCGAGATGATGCGCGGTCTCATCGAGCGCGGTCACGCCTACGAGTCCGACGGCAACGTCTACTTCGACGTGCGTTCGTTCCCCGGCTATCTGGAGCTCTCCAACCAGGAGCTGGACGATCTGCGCCAGCCGTCGGGCGACGGCGAGACCGGCAAGCGGGACCAGCGCGACTTCGCCATGTGGAAGTCCGCCAAGCCCGGCGAGCCCAGCTGGGAGACCCCGTGGGGCCGCGGCAGGCCCGGCTGGCACCTGGAGTGCTCGGCCATGGCGCACAAGTACCTCGGCACCGCCTTCGACATCCACGGCGGCGGCATCGACCTGATCTTCCCGCACCACGAGAACGAGATCGCCCAGGCCAAGGCGTACGGCGACGAGTTCGCGAAGTACTGGGTGCACAACGGCTGGGTCACCATGGCCGGCGAGAAGATGTCGAAGTCGCTCGGCAACTCCGTGCTGGTCAGCGAGATGGTCAAGGCGTGGCGCCCCATCGTGCTGCGGTACTACCTCGGCACCCCGCACTACCGGTCGATGATCGAGTACAGCGAGGAGGCACTGCGCGAGGCGGAGTCCGCGTTCGCGCGGATCGAGGGCTTCGTGCAGCGCGTCACCGAGAAGGCGGGGGAGACGGTCGAGCCCGCCGCCGAGGTGCCGCCCGCGTTCGCCGAGGCGATGGACGACGACCTGGGCGTCCCGCAGGCGCTCGCGATCGTCCACACCACGGTCCGCCAGGGCAACTCCGCCCTCGCCGCCGACGACAAGGAAGCCGCTGTCGCCCGCCTCGCAGAGGTACGCGCCATGCTGACGGTCCTCGGCCTCGACCCGCTCGACCCGCACTGGGCGGGCGAGAGCGACCGCGGCGAGGACCTTCACGGCGTCGTCGACACCCTCGTACGACTCGTTCTTGATCAGCGCCAGTCGGCACGCGCCCGTAAGGACTGGGCCGCCGCCGACGCGATTCGCGACCAGCTCAACCAGTCCGGTCTCGTCATCGAGGACAGCCCCAGCGGTCCCCGATGGACCCTGGGACCGCGCTAGAAAGACCTTTCGGCACCGGCCTGACCGGCGCAAATGTGCCGCCTGGCGTTCCGGGCGGCACACTTTCACTTGTAGACATATTTCTGAAGCAACGAAACAGGTAGGTCATGGCCGGGAACAGCCAGCGCAAGAACCGCCGCACGTCCAACAAGAAGGGCATGCAGGTCGGCAGCGGTGGCCAGCGACGCCGTGGTCTCGAAGGCAAGGGACCGACGCCGCCGGCCGAGGCCCGTAAGAAGCACAAGAAGAACCGCATCGCGACCGCCAAGGCCAAGCAGGCCGCGGTCCGCCGTCCGGCTCCCCGCCGCGGCGGCGCCAAGGGCACGTCCGAGATGGTCGTCGGCCGCAACCCGGTGTTCGAGGCGCTGCGCGACGGTGTCCCCGCGACCACGCTCTACGTCCAGCAGTACATCGACAACGACGAGCGGGTGCGCGAGGCGCTCCAGCTCGCGGGTGCGCGCGGCAACATCAACCTGATGGAGGCCCCGCGCCCCGAGCTCGACCGGATGACGAACGGCCTGAACCACCAGGGCCTCGTCCTCCAGGTCCCGCCGTACGAGTACGCGCACCCGGAGGACCTCACCGCCGCCGCGTACGACAACGGCGAGGACCCGCTGATCGTCGCCCTCGACGGGGTCACCGACCCGCGCAACCTCGGTGCGATCGTCCGCTCCGTGTCCGCGTTCGGCGGCCACGGCGTGGTCGTGCCGGAGCGCCGCGCGGCCGGGATGACGGCCGGTGCCTGGAAGTCCTCGGCGGGTACGGCGGCCCGTACGCCGGTCTCCCGTGTCACCAACCTGACGCGGGCCCTGGAGGGCTACCAGAAGGCCGGCATCACGGTCGTGGGCCTGGCGGCCGACGGCGAGCACACGGTCGAGGACCTGGAGGCCCTGGCGGGTCCGGTCGTCATCGTGATCGGCAGCGAGGGCAAGGGCCTGGGCCGGCTCGTCGGCGAGACCTGTGACTACCGTGTGCGGATCTCGATGCCGGGCGGCGCCGAGTCGCTGAACGCCGGTGTGGCCGCGGGCATCGTGCTGTACGAGGTGGCGCGCCGCCGGGCGTGACCACCCGGTACGGGCAACGGGCCTGCCCGGTGAGGTTCCACCGGACAGGCCCGGAGTGGTGAGCGCGGCAGGGCCGTGCTCAGAGGAGCCTGCGCAGGCGGGCCAGCGCCTGGCGGGCCCGGCGTCGCGCCGAACGTTTGGCGCGGGTCAGCCGACTGCGGTGCCGGCGGTCGGTGACGACCGGTGGGGCACCGTCCGTGGCGATGGTCAGTGAGATCGCCAGGTCCGCGTCCCGCTGCCAGCCACAACTGGTGATCCGTACCTTCAGGTCCCAGGTTCCCGCGTTCCGGCCGGAGTTGAGGGTGTCGGGCGCCAGCCGTGCCACCGTGGTGTGGAGCACACCGAAGCCGCTCTCCTCGCCGCCCTCCACGGGCAGCCGTGCGAAGGACGTGGTCGCGGGGAGAAAGAACTCCTCGCCGCCGCCACCGCTCCGGCGCGCCAGGATGTCCATCCGGGCGGAGCGGAGCCGCTGCGTCACATCGAGGATCTCCGGGGCGATGTCCGGCACGGGGACGGCGAGTGTGTCGGTGCCGCGTGAGGTGCGGGTGAAGGGCGGCGCGGTCCTGCCGGAGCGCAGCTCGCCCGTTGCCGTGATCTCCAGCGACGGGGAGACCCGGGCCGACGCCTGAGCCCGTATCCCGGACTCCCAGCGGGCCAGCTCCTGGACCGACCCGATGTCGTTGCGCACGAGTAGTTCCGCGGCCACCCGGCGGCTGGCAGGCAGCCCGGCCGCGACCGACGGCGCGAACCGTTCGGTGACCAGCGTCCGCGCCTCGCGGAAGAAGTCGGCCCGCCACTCCTCGGGCGCGTCCAGGAACCGGCGCCCGCTCAGCCGGTCGATGATTTCCACGCGCAGCCACCGCCGGTGCAGCTTGTCCCGCAGCGTGCCCGGCTCCGTGTGCTGGTCGACGATGTCGAGGGCCTCGCGGAGGTTGCCGAAGTATCCGGCCGGGTCGAAGCGGCGGAAGCCCGCGTTCGAGGCGTCGGGGCGGGCCACGTGGTAGTAGCAGACGTAGTCGGAGAGTACCGAGATCCGCCGGGCCGCGAAGTAGGCCGCGGTGACGAAGACATGGTCCTCCAGGCGCCGGTCGCCCTCGGGGAAGCGCAGCGTGTGTTCCAGGAGGAAGTCGCGGCGGAACATCTTGTGCGGGGTGAGACTGTCGATGAGCGGGGCGTTCGCGAGCGTGGCGGCCGGATGGTTCGTGCGGAAGAGTTCGCGCGGTACGTTGCGTCTCCTGCCCGACATCCTGCCCACGATCACGTCCGCGTCGTTGACGACGGCGTACGCGTACAGCCGCTGCAGTGCCTCGTCACCGAGCCAGTCGTCGTTGTCGACGAACTGGATGTAGGTGCCGCGTGCCTGGTCGATCCCGAGGTTGCGGGGCCGGGACGGCCAGCCGGAGTTGGGGATGTGCCGGACGGCCATGTGCGGGTGGGTGGCGGCGAGTTCGTCGAGCCGGGCTCCTGTGCCGTCGGTCGAACCGTCGTCGACGAATATCACCTCGAAGTCGTCGGGCGACATGGTCTGACGCAGCAGGGAGGCGATCAGATCGTCGATGTGCGGGCCCGGGTTGTAGACCGGGACGACCACGCTGACCTTGGGAACAGTGGGGCGGGGGGTGCTCATGGGAGTCGCTGGTGCCTTTCGGGGAGCAGGCCGCGGATGCGGAGCACCCGGCGTTCGGCCGGTGCGAAGACCGCTGATTCGACGGCGATCCCGACCGCGAGGATCAGGACCACCGCGGCCAGGACGAGAGCGGGATCGGCTTGCTGCTTGCCGGAGTTGAGGAGTTGACCCACGCCTGGAAGGGGTGTGGCGGTGATCAGTTCGGCGGTCATGAGCGCCCGCCAGCCGAAGGTCCAGCCGTGCCGCAGGGCGGCCACGAGTCCGGGGAGTGCGGCGGGCAGCAGGATGTGTCGCGCGTAATCCCGGCCGGTGGCCCCGAGTGAGCGCCCGGCCCGCAGCAGCAGGGGCGGGATCTGACCGAGAGCCCCGGCCAGGCCGAGTGCCACGGACGGGACGGCCCCGAGCAGGACGACCGCGTACACGGCCTGTTCGGACTCGCCGAGGACGATCACGGCGAGCGGCACGAGCCCGGCGGCGGGAAGCGACTGGAGGGCGGACAGGACGGGGGACAGGGCGCTGCGGGCCGCGCGGACGCGGTGGATCAGCAGGCCCGTCAGGGTGCCGAGGAGGACGGACGCGGTGAAGCCGGCCGCTGTGCGCAGCAGGCTGTGCCCGAGTGCGGGCAGCAGCGTGCCGTCGCGCCAGGCGGCGGCGAGGGACGCGGCGACCGCGGTGGGGGAGGGGAGCGCGGCGGAGAGGTGGAGGGCGTACGCGGCCTGCCAGAACAGGAGGACGCCGAGGAGGGCGAGGACCGGGGCCACCGCCGCGGGCCTGCGGCGGGGCGGGAGGGAGGCGGAGGAGAGGGCTGCGGGCGGGGTCTCCAGGGTGTCGAGGCCGTCCGAGACCGCGGTTGCGCCCGGGTCAGGGGTTGCTACGGGCATGGCGGCCGATCTCCTTCCGCAGGAGGCCCGTGATCGTGGCGGTGTCGGCCCCGGGGGTATTGCCGCGCCACTCGTGCGCGATGCGGCCGGGGCGGGACGCCAGCAGGATGATCCGGGTGCCGAGCCGGACGGCCTCCGAGACGTTGTGGGTGACGAACACGACGGTGAGCCGGTGCTCGAGCCACACCTCGGTGAGCACGTCGTGCAGCACGTCCCTGGTGATCGCGTCGAGCGCGGCGAACGGCTCGTCCATCAGGAGGACGCTGCCGCCCTGCGCGAGCGAACGGGCCAGGGCCACGCGTTGCCGCATCCCGCCGGAGAGCGCATGCACGGGCAGTGCGTACGCGTCGGGGAGCCGTACCAGCGTGAGCAGCCGCTCCGCCTCGGCCCGCCACAAGGGCTTCGGTACGCCGCGCAGCCTGAGCGCGAGCACGACGTTGGCGCCTGCGGTCAGCCAGGGGAACAAGGCGTGTTCCTGGAACATCAGGGCGGGCCGGGGGTCGGGCAGGGACACGGTCCCGGAGACGGGCCGGTCCAGTCCGGCCAGCAGATTCAGGAGGGTGGACTTCCCGGAGCCGGACGCGCCGAGCACGCACATGAACTCCCCGTCCTCGATGGTCAGGTCGACCGAGTCGAGTACGGGCGCAGTGCCGGGCGCGTAGGCGTGGGTGACCGAGGTCAGGGAGAGAGCCGGCACACGATCACCGGGCCATGCCCGCGGTGAGCGTGGCACCGTCGGCCGGGTCGATCAGCAGGAACGACCCGGTGCGGCGGGAGACGGCGTACGGGTCGAGGGCCAGGGGCTCGGCGGTACGCAGGTGGAGCCGGCCGAGGTCGTTGGCGGTGAGCCCGTCGGGCGCGCCCGGGAGGTCCGTGACGATGGCCTTGACCGTACGGGTGGTGTGCTTGAGCAGGACCCGGTCGCCGATGCGCAGGGGCCGGTCGTGCAGATGGCAGGCGTCCGCTGTGACGTCCCGGGTGAGGGGCGGTGCGGTGGCCACGTGGGCGAGCAGGTCGCCGCGCGCGATGTCGAGTTGCTCGGTCGTGCGGAGGGTGAGGGAGTCGGAGGCGTATGCCTCGGTGACGGGTTCGCCGAGCCGGTCGAGGGCGGCGACCGTGGACGTACGGCCGGTGGGCAGGACGACGACCGGATCGCCGACGCGCAGCGTGCCGGACTCCAGCCGGCCCGCGTAGTGGCGCTCCTCGCCGTGACGGATGACGTACTGGACGGGGAAGCGCGCCGGCCGGTCCGTCAGGTCGTCGCCGGTCGGGACGGTCTCCAGATGGTCCAGGAGTGTCGGTCCCTCGTACCAGTCCATGCGGGGCGAGGGGAGCACCACGTTGTCGCCGTCGAGCGCGGACAGGGGGATCGCCGTGAAGCGGGGAAGGGCCGCGCCGAGGTCGTGGGCGTGGTGCGCGAAGTCGTCGGTGATGCGGCTGAATTCCTTCTCCGACCAGTCCACCAGGTCCATTTTGTTGACGGCCAGCACGATGTGCGGGACGCGCAGCAGGGCGGCGACGGCGGCGTGCCTGCGGGTCTGTTCGACGACGCCGTGGCGGGCGTCGACCAGGACGACGGCGAGGTCGGCGGTCGAGGCGCCGGTGACCATGTTGCGGGTGTACTGCACATGGCCGGGTGTGTCGGCGAGGATGAAGCGACGGCGGGGTGTCGCGAAGTAGCGGTAGGCGACGTCGATGGTGATGCCCTGCTCGCGCTCGGCCCGCAGTCCGTCGGTCAGCAGTGCCAGGTCGGGCGCCTCCTGGCCACGGTCCCGCGATGCGCGCGCGACGGCTTCGAGCTGGTCGGTGAGTACGGACTTGGAGTCGTGGAGAAGGCGGCCGACGAGCGTGGACTTGCCGTCGTCGACGGAGCCCGCGGTGGCGAAGCGGAGGGTGTCCGCGGTGCTGGTCATGTCAGAAGTACCCTTCGCGCTTGCGGTCTTCCATCGCGGCCTCGGACATCTTGTCGTCGGCGCGGGTCGCGCCCCGCTCGGTGAGACGGGAGGCGGCGATCTCGGTGATGACGGCGTCCAGGGTGGTGGCGTCGGAGTCGACGGCGCCGGTGCAGGACATGTCGCCGACGGTGCGGTAGCGCACGAGCCGGGTCTCGACGGTTTCGTGGTCCTTGGGGCCGCCCCAGTCGCCCGCGGTGAGCCACATGCCGGAGCGGTTGAAGACCTCGCGTTCGTGGGCGAAGTAGATCTCGGGGAGCTCGATGCCCTCGCGCTCGATGTACTGCCAGACGTCGAGCTCGGTCCAGTTGGAGATCGGGAAGACCCGGACGTGCTCACCGGGCGCGTGGCGGCCGTTGTAGAGCTGCCACAGCTCGGGGCGCTGACGGCGCGGGTCCCACTGCGAGAACTCGTCGCGCAGCGAGAAGACCCGCTCCTTGGCGCGCGCCTTCTCCTCGTCGCGGCGTCCGCCGCCGAACACGGCGTCGAAGCGGAGCTGCTGGATGGCCTCGGTCAGCGGCACGGTCTGGAGTGGGTTGCGGGTGCCGTCGGGGCGCTCGCGGAGCTTCCCGGCGTCGATGTACTCCTGCACGGAGGCGACGTGCAGCCGCAGCCCGTGCTTCTCGACGGTGCGGTCCCGGTACTCCAGGACCTCGGGGAAGTTGTGCCCGGTGTCGACGTGCAGCAGCGTGAACGGCACCGGCGCCGGCGCGAACGCCTTGAGCGCCAGGTGCAGCATCAGGATCGAGTCCTTGCCGCCGGAGAACAGGATCACCGGCCGCTCGAACTCACCCGCCACCTCGCGGAAGATGTGCACCGCCTCCGACTCCAGGGAGTCCAGATGCCCACGGAGGACCGGGGCGGTCGGCGCGGTCATGACGTGCCCCTTCCGTCGAGCAGTTCGTGTACGGCCGCCGCGGACTCGGCCACGCTCCGCCGGTGCGCCTCGATCCGCAGGTCGGGCGACTCGGGCGCCTCGTAGGGGTCGTCGACCCCGGTGAGGCCACGGATCTCGCCCGCTGCCTGCTTGGCGTACAGACCCTTCACGTCACGTTCGGAACACACCTCGACGGGGGTCGTGACATGCACCTCCAGATACGGCGTGCCGCTCCTGGCATGCCGGTTCCGTACGGCCGCCCGGCTGTCCGCGTACGGCGCGATGACCGGCACGAGGGCGACGATTCCGTTGCGCGCCAGGACCTCGGCGACCAGACCGATCCGCTGGACGTTGGTGTTCCGGTCCTCCCGGGAGAAGCCGAGGCCCGCGGAGAGGAACTCCCGGATCTCGTCACCGTCCAGCACCTCCACCCGGCGGTCCTGCTCGCGCAGTCGCTGCTCCACGGCCCTGGCGATGGTGGTCTTCCCTGCGCTGGGCAGACCGGTCAGCCAGACGGTCGCCCCGCCGCAGGGGATACGGGTGGCGCTCAGCACTTGTACCCCCAGGCACGGGTGACGGCGCGCAGACATTCGGGGACCTCGTCCGGTTCCGGCAATTTTCTGGCCCGCTGAATTTCGCCGGATTTGATGGTGTCGCTCCAGTCCCCGATGAAAGCCTGAAAGGGGCCGTGGTCCTGCTTGCCGTAATGCAGCATGGCCGGATTCCATTCGACCCCGATGAATTCACAGATGGACCGGGTGACGGCCGCCGGGTCCTCGGTGAGGTCCTCGTACCGGACGGTGAGGCCGGGCAGTGATATGCGGGCCTCCTCCACCGCGTCCACGTAGGTCTTCACCTCGGTGGCGGTCTGCGCGGGATCGCGGTCCGGCCGGCCGTTGATGAGCGAGCTGACCATCGATGCGGGGTGGCGGAGCAGGAAGAGATACCGCGCCTCGGGCCACGCCCGGTGCAGGCGCTGCCAGATCAGGGCATTGCCCGGTGTCTTGTCGATGATGACGTCCTTGCCGCTGTGCACCAGTTCCCGATGGAGCACCCGGTCCCACAGCAGATGCTCCAACTCCTCCTGGTCCAGGCCCAGATTGGCCATGGCCTTCTCCGTGTACGCCTTGGACTGGCGGACCTCCAGGGTGCGCAGATGCATCTCGTGCGGGGCGCGGAGCGCCGGGTGGCTGTTCAGCAGAACCCGCAGCAGCGTCGACCCGGAACGTACGGAGGAGATGACGAACACCGGGTCGGGTACCAGCCGCTCGCCCCGGGGTGCGGGCCGGGCGCGCACCGGTTCTACGGCGCCCGGTGCGCCCAGGGCCTTGACGGCGCGGAGCGCCCGGCGGGCGCGACGGCCGACCGCCCGCACCCGTGGATCGTGCAGCAACATCGGGTTCGTACCTCCTCGGGAGCAGGCGGAAATCTGCCTGCGAATGGTCATTCCTATGTCCCGAAGATGAGTCGAGAATGATGGGTTGCTGTGCGATGAATGAGATCTTTCTTAACGGAAAATTAGAGAGAAAGCCATGTTACGGTCGTCCCCCGGATGGATGAATTGCATTCTCCGTGAACCTCTTTGCTGGAGTCGCCACGTGAAAGCACTCGTACTGGCGGGAGGCAGCGGGACGCGCTTGCGCCCCATCACCCATACCTCCGCCAAACAGCTCGTGCCGGTCGCCAACAAACCCGTGCTCTTCTACGGTCTGGAAGCCATCGCGGCAGCCGGAATCACCGAGGTCGGCATCGTCGTCGGTGCCACGGCCGCCGAGATCCGTCGTGCGGTCGGCGACGGCGACCGCTTCGGGCTGCGCATCACCTATATCGAGCAGGCGGCCCCGCTCGGTCTCGCCCATGCGGTCCTCGTCGCCCGGGACTTCCTCGGCGACGACGACTTCGTCATGTATCTCGGCGACAACTTCATCATCGGCGGCATCACCGCACTCGTCGACGGATTCCGCGCCGACCGGCCCGATGCCCGGATTCTCCTCACACGGGTGGCCGACCCGTCGGCCTTCGGAGTTGCCGAACTGGACGACAAGGGAAGGGTCCTGAGCCTGGAGGAGAAGCCGGCCGAGCCGCGCAGTGACCTGGCGCTCGTCGGTGTGTATCTGTTCACCTCGGTCATCCACGAAGCCGTACGGTCCGTCGTCCCGTCCGCACGGGGCGAGTTGGAGATCACCGACGCGCTGCAACGGCTCATCGACACCGGTCACGACGTCCGCTCCACCCTGATCACCGGCTACTGGAAGGACACCGGCAACGTCACCGATCTGCTGGAGGTCAACCGGACCGTCCTGGAGACGTTCGAACCCCGTATCGACGGCACCGTCGATGCCGCGTCCGAACTGATCGGCCGGGTCGTCGTCGAACCGGGCGCCGTCGTCACGGGCTGCCGCATCGTCGGCCCCGCCGTCATCGGGGCCGGCTCCACCCTCACCGGCTGTTACGTCGGTCCGTACACCTCCATCGCCGAGAACTGCCGCATCAACGACAGCGAGATCGAGTACTCGATCGTGCTGGGCGGCGCCCGCATCGACGGCGTACGACGCGTCGAGGCGTCCCTCATCGGCCGTGAGGCCGTCGTCACCCCGGCCCCCACCGTTCCCGCCGCCCACCGCCTCATACTCGGCGACCACAGCAAGGTCCAGATCCACGCATGACGACCCGAACTTCGCGCACAGACAAGCCTGTTGACGCGCCTACCCGCGTCCTCGTCACCGGCGGCGCCGGATTCATCGGATCCGCCTACGTCCGGATGCTCCTGGGACCGCACGGCCCGGCCGGCACCACCGTCACCGTGCTCGACAAACTCACCTACGCGGGCACGCTCACCAACCTGGCATCCGTTCTGCCCGATCCCCGCCTCACCTTCGTCCGCGGCGACATCTGCGACGCGGACCTCGTCGGCCGACTCGCCGCCGGGCACGACCAGATCGTGCATTTCGCCGCGGAATCACACGTCGACCGCTCCATCGACGGCGGCGCCGCGTTCGTCGTGACCAACGCCCTCGGGACGCAGACCCTCCTCGACGCCGCCGTACGCCACGGCGTGCGCACCTTCGTCCACATCTCGACGGACGAGGTGTACGGGTCCATCGCCGAAGGCTCCTGGACCGAGGACCGGCCGCTCTCGCCGAACTCCCCCTACTCCGCGTCCAAAGCCTCCTCCGACCTCATCGCCCAGGCCTATCACCGCACCCACGGCCTCGACGTCCGCATCACCCGCTGCTCCAACAACTACGGACCCCACCAGTTCCCCGAGAAGGTCATCCCGCTCTTCGTCACCCGGCTCCTCGACGGCCTCGACGTGCCCCTATACGGCGACGGCTCACAGATCCGCGACTGGCTCCACGTCGAGGACCACTGCCGCGGCATCGAACTCGCCCGCACCGCGGGACGCCCCGGGCGTACGTACAACATCGGCGGCGGCACCGAGCTCACCAACAGGGAACTCACCGGTCTGCTCCTCGAAGCCTGCGGCTCCGGCTGGGAACACGTCCGCCACGTCGAGGACCGCAAGGGGCACGACCAGCGCTACTCCGTCGACTGGTCCCGCGCCCGCGACGAACTCGGCTACCTGCCCCGCCACGACTTCACCGCGGCGCTCGCCCGGACCGTGGCCTGGTACCGGGACAACCGCGACTGGTGGGAGCCCCTCACCTCATGAGCCGCCGGCCCCCGCGCACCCGACCCCCGCTCACCGTCCTCGTCACCGGCGCGCACGGCATGCTCGGCCGCGCCGTCACCACCGCCCTGCTGCAAGCCGGACACCACCCGGTCCCGCTCGGCCACCAGGACCTCGACATCACCCGCGCCGACGCCGTCCGCGACGCGTTCGCCACACACCGCCCGCACACCGTCGTCAACTGCGCCGCCCACACGGCGGTCGACGCGGCGGAGACCGACGAAGCGGCGGCCCACCGGCTCAACGCCGAAGGTCCCCGCCACCTGGCCGAGGCCGCCGCACACCGCGACTACTGGGCCGCCCCCGTCCACCCCACCCGCCTCATCCACATCTCCACCGACTACGTCTTCGACGGCGACACCGACCACCCGTATCCCGTCACCGCTCCCACCCGCCCCCGTACCGCCTACGGGCGCACCAAGCTCGCCGGGGAGCACGCCGTCCTCGGCACCCTTCCCGAGGCGGGCACCGTCCTGCGCACCGCCTGGCTCTACGGCGCCCATGGCAGCCACTTCCCCGCCACCATGGCCCGGCTCGCCCTCGACCCCGACCGCACCGTCCACGTCGTCGCCGACCAGTACGGCCAGCCCACCTGGACCGGAGACCTCGCCACCCGTATCGCCGCGCTGACCGACCGCCCCCACCCCGGCGTCCTGCACGCCACCAATACGGGCGAGGCCACCTGGTACGACCTGGCCCGCGAGGTCTTCACCCGGCTCGGCGCCGACCCCGGCCGGGTACGCCCCGTCACCACCGCCGAGATGCCGCGCCCCGCGCCCCGCCCGGCGCGCACCACCCTCGACCACGCCTGCTGGGCGCCCACCGGGCTGCCCCCGCTCCGCGACTGGCGCGACGCCCTCGCCGCCGCCTGGCCCACGTTGGGCCTCACTCCGACCACCGTCCCCGATCCGACCGGAGGCCCGTGATGCGGCAACTCTCCGTCCCCGGAGCCTGGCTCCACACCCCCACCGTCCACCCCGACTCCCGCGGCTCCTTCCACGAGGCCTACCGCGCGGCCGACTTCACCGACGGCGTCGGCCGGCCGCTGCGCCTCGCGCAGGCGAACGTCTCCGTATCCCGGCGCGGCGTCCTGCGCGGCGTGCACTATGCCGATGTCCCGCCCGGCCAGGGCAAATACGTGACCTGCCTGCGCGGGGCGATCCTCGATGTCGCCGTCGACCTGCGTTCCGGCTCGCCGACCTACGGGAATTGGGAAGCCGTCGAGCTCTCCGCCGCCAACCACCGGTCCCTCTACCTCGCCGAGGGCCTCGGTCACGCGTTCCTTGCACTCGACGACGACACGACCGTCATGTACCTCTGCTCGGAGGGTTACGCACCCGGTCGCGAGCACGGCATCCACCCCCTCGACCCCGAACTCGCCATTGCCTGGCCCGAAGACGTACGCCCCGTCCTGTCCGACAAGGACGCAGGCGCACCGACCCTCGCCGAAGCCGCAGCCGCCGGACGGCTTCCGGACTACGCCACCTGCCTCGCGTACGCGAGCATCCGTACCGCTACGGACTGTTGACGGGTCTCGGACACTTCGGCCGTGTCAAGGCAGTGTCCTAAACACACATCACTCGGTTAGATGAGTGTGGACACCAGAACGCCGCGGTTCGACGAACATCCCGCCCTGAGCATGACCAAGGTGGACTGCGACCCCGCGCAGGTCATCGTCAACCACGCCAGCTTCCGGGTGCAGCTCGCCCCGGGCCAGCGTGCGCGGCTGCTCGGTGGCGCCGCCGACACGGCCCGGATTCCCGCCATGAGCGGTGCCGCGGGCCGTCGCAGGAGGGCGCCCGTCGTCTGGAGCGGCAGGTCCGCGCCGGGTGATCCCGGAGCCGGCGGACTCCTCCAGGCCGTACGGAACTCCACTGCGGGCCGACTCGAAGGACGGCTCGGCGCAGGGCTCTCCGACGGGCACGCGGCGGGCGCCACGCAGGTCATCCCGCGGATCGAAGAGACCCAGCCCAACCCCGTACTCATCGCCCCGTACCAGCCCCAACGGGGCGGTGGCGGGCCCCTGTTGCCTCCGATGCGGCAGGCGGTCGGCGCGTACGACCCGGTCGATACCGGTTCGGACGACGGGTACGACGACGAGGACGCCAACGGGACCGCCCAGGAGCGGCGCAACGGCAACGACCCCGTCCGGCACGCCTATTACCCGGGCCGCCGGATGAACCTCGGGGTCGTCCTGCTCCCGATGCGCGTCTTCCTCGGCTTCATCACCATCTACGCGGGCATGGGCAAGCTCTGCGACCCCGTCTTCTTCGACGGCGGCGACCGGGGCTCCATGGTCAAGTGGCTGACCTCGCTGCACCCTTGGGCCCTCGCCGAACCGCTCCGCGACTTCGCGCTCTCGCACCCCGTCGGCGCCGGGCTCACCGTTGCCTTCCTCCAGGTCGTCGTCGGCGTTCTGACCGTGTTCGGCCTCTGGCAGCGTGTCGCCGCCTCGGTCGGGGCGCTGCTCTCCGCGGCCCTCCTGGTCACGGTCAGCTGGCGCACCGTCGCCGCCTACGACGCGCCCGACATCATCTATCTGGCCGCCTGGAGCCCGCTGATCATCGCGGGCGCACCCGTCTACTCCGTCGACGGGCGTCTCGCCGGAGAGGCGTGGCGCAAGCTCGGCCCGCGGTCCTCGATCTGGGATCTGCGCGGTCGTGTGCTGCGTCGCGGCACGGTCGTCGCCACCGTCGTTGTCGGCCTGACCCTGCTGGTCGGCTCCCTGCTGGGCGGCGCGGTCCGCTCCAGCGAGGTCGTGACCGTACCGGGCCCGCACGACTACCCGACGAACCAGCTTCCCGGCTCCCCGCTTCCCCACGAGTCCACCGGCAAGCGCCTGGCGTCACGCACTCCGGACGAGCGACGGCCCGTGCCGTCCAGTTCCAGCGCTGCCACGACGCCTTCGGCGGAGCAGTCCACGCCGGGCGCGGTCCGCGAGTCCGGGCAGGCCGCCGGCGCCGGGCAGCCCAGCCAGACTCAGGGGACCACCCAGCAGCAGGCGCCCCCGCAGGAGACCACCCCGCAGGAGCAGCCTCCGACGACCAGCGCCGGACCGACGTCCTCCGGTTCCGCCGGCACCGGGGACTCGACGGGCGGTACGGACGGCGGCGGCACCGGCGGCGGCCGCAACCCGATCGGCGGTCTGCTCGGCTGAGACGCGCGGACCAGGACAGGCAGGAGGGGCGGGGACCCGCCAACCCCTGACCGCCCCACCAGCAGTCCCCGGTCCTAACCCCCCCG
>NZ_JBHUUV010000032.1:0-89673 GCF_042670885.1 Streptomyces sp. NPDC057136 | reverse complement strand
GGGCTCCGCCCCGGACCCCGCTCCTCAAACGCCGGAGGGGCTGGATTTCCCAGCCCGCCCGGCGATTGAGGGCCGGGGGTCCGGGGGCGGAGCCCTCGGGTTCGGGAAGGGGCGGGTAGGGGAAAAACTCGCCCGCCTGCTGGGCCGCCGCACCGCCCCGCCCCCCGAGCCCCGGGACGCCGACACCGCCAAGGTCACCAACCTCGGAGTCCGCCGCGGCCGCACAGACGCCCTACGCCGCATCGACCTCCACGTCACCCCAGGCGAAACCATCGCCCTCATGGGCCGCAACGGCGCCGGCAAATCCACCCTCCTCGCCACCCTCGTCGGCATGATCGAGCCCACCACGGGCACCGTCACGGTCGGCGGCCACACCCCCCGCAGCACCCGCCCCCGCGACCTGATCCGCCAGGTCGGCCTGGTCCCGCAGGAACCCCGCGACCTGCTGTACGCGGACACGGTCGCCGCCGAGTGCGCGGCGGCCGACGCCGATGCGGACGCGGCCCCCGGTACGTGCCGCGCCCTGGTGGCCGACCTCCTCCCCGGCATCCACGACGACACGCACCCCCGCGACCTCTCCGAGGGCCAGCGCCTCGCGCTCGCCCTGGCGGTCGTCCTCACCGGCCGCCCCCCGCTGCTCCTCCTGGACGAGCCGACCCGGGGCCTTGACTACGCGGCCAAGGCCCGCCTGGTCGGCATCCTGCGCGGTCTCGCCGCACAGGGGCACGCCATCGTCCTGGCGACGCACGACGTGGAGCTGGCGGCCGAGCTGGCCCAAAGGGTGGTGATCCTCGCGGACGGGGAGATCGTGGCGGACGGCCCGACGGCTGAGGTCGTCGTCTCCTCCCCCGCGTTCGCCCCGCAGACCGCGAAGATCCTGGCGCCGCAGGAGTGGCTGACCGTGTCCCAGGTATGTACCGCCTTGGAGGGCACCACATGACCGGCGCGACGGAGACCACGACCCCAGCCGCCCACCGGACCCGCCGGACCCGCCGGACCCGCCCCATCCGTCTCGGCCCCAGGGCGATCGCCGCGCTGGTCCTGATCAGCGCCATCGGCGTGGCGGCCTTCAGCTGGCCGCTGTTCGCCGACCCGGAGTTCGGCGTCGCCCACGAGAAGGACGCGCCCTGGCTGTTCGCCCTGCTGCTGCCCCTGCTCGTCGCGGTGGTCGTGGCGACCATCGCCGACTCCGGGATGGACGCGAAGGCAGTCGCGATGCTGGGGGTCCTCGCGGCGGTCGGCGCCGCGCTGCGCCCCCTGGGGGCGGGCACGGCGGGCCTGGAGCCGATGTTCTTCCTGATGGTGCTGAGCGGCCGGGTGCTGGGGCCGGGCTTCGGCTTCGTACTCGGTTCGGTGACGATGTTCGCGTCCGCGCTGCTCACCGGCGGGGTGGGGCCGTGGATGCCGTTCCAGATGCTGTCGATGGCCTGGTTCACGATGGGCGCGGGCCTCCTGCCCGGCCAGGACCGGCTGCGGGGCCGCGCGGAGGTACTGATGCTCGCGGCGTACGGATGTGTGGCGGCGTTCGCGTACGGCACGGTGATGAACCTCTACGGCTGGACCATCGTGCCGCCCGCCGGCTCCGGCATCTCGTTCGTCCCCGGCGACCCGGTGCACGAGAACCTGGTCCGCTTCGTCGCGTACTGCCTGGCCACCTCGCTGGGGTGGGACCTGGGCCGGGCCGTACTCACCGTGGCCCTGACGTTCGCCGTGGGCCCGACCCTGCTGAAGGCACTGCGCCGGGCCACCCGCCGGGCGGCCTTCGAGGCCCAGGTCACATTCGAGGTCCCGAAGGAGTGAAGGACCCCACAGGCCCTTGGTCCTCCACGAACCTGCCTAGTAGGACCTGAACCACCGCATTCGACCCTGTTGCACCCTTCCGAGCTGCTCCGATGCCTTTCGTACCGGTTAGGGGCTTTGGTCCCCGCCTGCGAGGCGGGGCCGTACCGGGGGTCGTTGCGGAGGCCGATCGGGCTCGCTAACCATGGATCACGTCGCCGGACACCGCAGGCCCCGCTCGAAGGGCCACGGTCGACGAGTACCGGTCCCGCACCTTCGGACCGGCCGCGACTCCCCCGTACCCGACGTTAGGTCTCTACGTGTCGTTCGCCCGTCGCATCCTCGCGCAGCCCCGCACCGCCCGCCGCAGGACCGCCGCCGTCGGCGCGACCGTGCTGCTGGGCGCCACCGGTCTGGCCCTGGGCGTCACCCCGGCGATGGCCGCCCCGGCCGCCGCCCCGACGTCCGCTTCGAGCGCACAGGACACGGCGAAGAAGATCATCGACGACAACGCCCAGTACACGTGCTTCGACAAGATCGTCGACCACGAGAGCGACTGGGACGTCAACGCCTCCAACGCCTCCTCGGGCGCCTACGGCCTGGTCCAGGCCCTGCCCGGCTCGAAGATGGCCTCGGCCGGCCCCGACTGGCAGACCAACGCCGAGACCCAGATCAAGTGGGGCGTCGACTACATGGAGGACCGCTACGGCAGCCCGTGCGGCGCCTGGGACTTCTGGCAGTCCAACGGCTGGTACTGAGCCACAGCCTGTGAACACGAAGGCCCCCGACCGGAGTTCTCCGGTCGGGGGCCTTCGCGCGCTCCCCCTCAGAGCCGCTGAATGATCGTCCCCGTCGCCAGTGCCCCGCCCGCGCACATCGTGATGAGTGCGAACTCCTTGTCGCGGCGCTCCAGTTCGTGCAGGGCCGTGGTGATGAGGCGGGCTCCCGTGGCGCCGACCGGGTGGCCGAGTGCGATCGCTCCACCGTTGACGTTGACCTTCTCCAGGTCCTGGCCGAATACCTGCGTCCAGCTCAACACCACCGACGCGAAAGCCTCGTTGATCTCGACGAGGTCGATGTCCTTCAGCGACATGCCCGCCTTGCCGAGCACCGCGCGGGTCGCGTCGATCGGGCCGTCGAGGTGGAAGTGCGGGTCGGAGCCGACCAGGGCCTGGGCGACGATCCGGGCCCGTGGCTTGAGCTTGAGGGCCCGCGCCATCCGCTTGGATGCCCACATGATGGCGCAGGCGCCGTCGGATATCTGCGAGGAGTTGCCCGCGGTGTGGATCGCGGTGGGCATGACCGGCTTGAGGCCGCCGAGGCCCTCCATCGTGGTGTCCCGCAGCCCCTCGTCGCGGTCGACGAGCCGCCACATGCCCTGACCGGCAGCCTGTTCCTCCTCGGTGGTGGGCACCTGGACCGCGTACGTCTCGCGTTTGAAGCGTTCCTCGGCCCAGGCCACGGCCGCCCGTTCCTGCGAGATGAGCCCGAGCGAGTCGACGTGTCCGCGGGTCAGGCCGCGCTTGCGGGCGATGCGTTCGGCGGCCTCGAACTGGTTGGGCAGGTCCACGTTCCACTCGTCCGGCCAGGGCTTTCCGGGGCCGTGCTTGGAGCCGCTGCCCAGTGGTACGCGTGACATCGCCTCGACGCCGCAGCTGATGCCCACGTCGATGACCCCGGCCGCGACCATGTTGGCGACCATGTGTGAGGCCTGTTGCGAGGAGCCGCACTGGCAGTCCACGGTGGTGGCGGCGGTCTCGTAGGGAAGGCCCACGGTCAGCCAGGCGTTGCGCGCCGGATTCATGGACTGTTCGCCGGCGTGGGTGACCGTACCGCCGACGATCTGCTCGACGCAGTCGGCGTGGATGCCGGTGCGGCCCAGGAGTTCACGGTAGGTCTCGCCCAGCAGATAGGCGGGGTGCAGATTGGCGAGCGCGCCCCCGCGCTTGCCGATGGGGGTGCGTACGGCTTCGACGATGACGGGTTCCGCGGCCATGAGCTCGTCCTCTCCTCGCGCTTCCGCTGGGGCGTCCCGGCACCCGCGGAAGGAACTAGTACGCGTTCTAGTTCTGCAAGCAGTCTTATGACGCTTACCCCAGGTACGCAAGGGTCGTGCACGCACCTTGCATCCGCGGCACGCACTCCGTTACGCGCGGCGCGCCGTCCCAGGCAACAGATCTGGCCACGGCTCTTGCGACTTGTAGAACTCGTTACTACCTTTCGGTCAACTTCTGATGGGTCGTCAGACAGTTCGCTGCCAGACCTGGAGTGGAGAGGTGCCCATGCGCTGCCCCCATCTGCCCGAAGGGTTCGACTTCACCGATCCCGACCTGCTCCAAGCCCGGGTACCCCACCCGGAGTTCGCCGAGATGCGGGAGACCGCGCCGGTCTGGTGGTGCGCCCAGCCCGCCGGGATCTCCGGCTTCGAGGACGAGGGCTACTGGGCCGTCACCCGCCACGCGGACGTCAAGTACGTCTCCACCCACCCCGAACTCTTCTCGTCGAACACCAACACAGCGGTCATCCGCTTCAACGAGACGATCAGCCGCGACCAGATCGAGGTCCAGAAGCTGATCATGCTGAACATGGACCCGCCCGAGCACACCCGCGTCCGCCAGATCGTCCAGCGCGGCTTCACCCCACGCGCGATACGGTCCCTGGAGCAGGCCCTGCACAGCCGGGCCCGCTCGATCGCCGAGACCGCCCTCGCCGCCGCGGACGAGGACGGCTCCTTCGACTTCGTGACCAACATCGCCGTCGAACTGCCCCTCCAGGCCATCGCCGAGCTCATCGGCGTGCCCCAGGACGACCGGTCCAAGATCTTCGACTGGTCCAACAAGATGGCCGCGTACGACGATCCCGAGTACGCGATCACCGAAGAGGTCGGCACCGAGGCGGCCATGGAGATCGTCTCGTACGCGATGAACCTGGCGGCGGCCCGCAAGGAGTGCCCGGCCAAGGACATCGTGTCCCAGCTGGTCGCGGCCGAGGGCGAAGGCAACCTCTCCGGCGACGAGTTCGGCTTCTTCGTGATCCTGCTGGCGGTCGCCGGCAACGAGACCACCCGTAACGCCATCAGCCACGGGATGCACGCCTTCCTCACCCACCCCGAACAGTGGGAGCTGTACAAGCGCGAGCGCCCGGCGACCACCGCCGAGGAGATCGTCCGCTGGGCGACACCCGTGGTCTCCTTCCAGCGCACCGCCACCCAGGACCTGGAGCTCGGCGGGCAGCGGATCAAGAAGGGCGACCGGGTCGGGCTGTTCTACTCCTCCGCCAACAACGACCCCGAGGTCTTCGACCACCCGGAGAACTTCGACATCTCACGCGACCCGAACCCGCACCTCGGATTCGGCGGCGGCGGCCCGCACTTCTGCCTCGGCAAGTCCCTGGCCGTGATGGAGATCAACCTGATCTTCAACGCCGTCGCAGACGTGCTGCCCGACCTGCGCCTGGTGGACGAGCCCCGGCGGCTGCGCTCGGCCTGGCTCAACGGCATCAAACAGTTGCAGGTCAGTACCGTCACCGGCTGACCGATACCCCGAGGGCCTTTCGTTTGGATCAGGCCGGATCAGGGAGCGGGGTCCGGTGCGTGCAGCTGCAAGGCGGAGGATTGAGGCATGGCGGAGTCATGGTGATTGACGACAACGCCGGAGGGGGCCCCTCCCTGCTCAATGGGGTCTCCCCTGCTCGAACGAAGTTGAGAGCTTGGGGAAGAAGCCGAGAGCTTGGGGGGAGCGCGTGCCGGACCCCGCGAGCCCGGCCTGATCCAGACGAGAGGCCCTCGGGCCCGACCCCCTGCGGAGAGGGCCGGGCCGTCCGGGGATCATGAGGGCCATGCATGCCCTGCTCTCCGCCTTCACGCCCATCTGGGTGCTCACCGCCGGCGGTTACGCGGCCGGGCGCAGCGGCCTTCTCGGGGAGCAGGCGGAAGCCGTGCTCGGCCGGTTCGTCTTCCATGTGGCCATGCCCGCCGCCCTGTTCATGATGGTGTCCAAGGCCCAGCTGGGCTCCTTCGTGAACCAGTCGATGATCGCGTTCGGCGCGGGCACGGTGGCCGTCTGCGCGCTGGGCTTCCTGGCGGCCGGGCGGTTCTTCGGCCGCAAGACGGCCGACCGTGCGATCAGCGGTATGGCGTCCGGTTACGTGAACTCCGCGAACCTCGGCATCCCGGTGGCCGTGCAGGTGCTGGGCGATGCCTCGTTCGTCGCGCAGATCATCCTGTTCCAGGTGCTGCTGGTCTCCCCGGTGATCCTGACCCTGCTGGACACGGGTACGGACCGGGGCCGCGTCCACTGGCGGCCGGTCCTGCGCCGCATGCTGACCATGCCGGTCCGCAACCCGATCATCATGGCCTCGATGCTCGGCGTGCTCGTCTCGGCGACTGGCCTGCGGGTGCCGTCCGCGCTCGGCCACTCCTGCGATCTGCTCGGCGCCGCCGCCGTACCCACCGCACTGATCACCCTGGGCCTGTCCCTGCACGGCCGCCTGGACCGGGCGGAGGCGACCGAGGCGCCGGGCAGCCGGGGAGAGCTCGCCGTGGCGGTCGCCCTCAAGACACTCGTACAGCCGCTGGTGGCCTTCGGTGCCGCACTGCTGCTGGGTCTGCCGGAGCACCAGGTGCTCGTCGTGGTGCTGTGCTCCGCGCTGCCGACCGCCCAGAACGCGTTCCTCTACGCCCGCCAGTACGGCCTGGACACCGCCCTCGCCCGTAACTCCGTGGTGGCCTCCACGGTGGTCTCGATGGCGACCCTGTCCCTGGCCGCCTGGGCCCTTGGCCCGCCGGGCTGACTCCCCCGAGTGGCGTAGTGGGCCGTACAGGCGGATGCTTGTGAACGCGGCGATCCATGCCGAAGGGGTGCCGGGGCGGTGAGGACCGCCCCGGCACCCCTTCGGCCGGTCCGGACGCTACTTTCCGCCGACCTTCTCGGTGGCGCGGCCGGGGCCGGCCGGTTCGGATGACTCGGACGGTTCCGAGGACGGTTCCGACGAAGGCACCGAGTCCGCGTCCGAGGACGGCTTCGGCTTCGGCTTCGGCTGAAGGGCTCGCGGCCCCGACAGGACGTACGTCAGCCCGAAGCCCAGGCCCACCACCACCGCCCCGCCCACCGCGTCGAGCACCCAGTGGTTGCCGGTGGCGACGATCGCGCAGACCGTGAACAGCGGATGCAGCAGGCCGAGCGCCTTCATCCACAGCTTCGGGGCGAGCATCACGATGACCACACCGCACCACAGCGACCAGCCGAAGTGCAGCGACGGCATCGCCGCGTACTGGTTGGTCATCGACGTCAGCGTCCCGTAGTCCGGCTTCGCGAAGTCCTGCACGCCGTGGACGGTGTCGATGAATCCGAGGCCCGGCATCAGACGCGGCGGGGCCAGCGGGTAGAGCCAGAAGCCGACGAGCGCGAGGAGCGTCGCGAAGCCGATGGAGCTGCGGACCCAGCGGTAGTCGGCGGGCCGTCGCACGTACAGCACGCCGAGGATCGCCAGCGGCACGATGAAGTGGAAGGTCGAGTAGTAGTAGTCGAAGAAGTCGCGCAGCCAGTTGATCTCTACGACCGCGTGGTTGGCCCAGTGCTCGACGTCGATGTGCAGCCACTGCTCGATGGAGTGGATCTGACGGCCGTGTTCCTCGGCGGTGGGCCGCCCGGCGGTCGCCAGCAGCCGGACCTTCGCGTACGCGGAGTAGACGACGCGGATGAGCAGGAGTTCCAGCAGCAGATTGGGGCGGGTGAGCACCCTGCGCCAGAACGGCAGGAGCGGCACCCGTCTCCAGCGCGCCGCGACCGGCTTGGCGTAGTCCGTGGGAATGGGCTGCTGCAAGTACGGCGAGGAGCGCGGCAGGAACGGCGCGACGCACGCCGCACCGAGGGCCGCGATCAGCAGGACGTTGTCCCGTACGGGGATGACGGCCCCGATGTTCGGCAGCAGCATCTTTCCGGGCAGCGTGAGCACCAGCACGACGACGGCCGGCCAGACCAGCCGGTCGGAGGCCCGCTTGCCGACGCGGCCGACCACGGCGAGGAGCACCCAGAGCACCTGGTGCTGCCAGGCGGTCGGCGAGACGGCGACGACGACGCAGCCGGTCACCGCGACCGCGAGGAGGAGCTGACCGTCCTGTGCGTACCGCACGGCGCGCCGCAGTCCGATGAAGCAGACGGCGGCGGCCACGGCGAGGAAGACCACGATCTCGGCGGGGCCTTCGAGGCCGAGCCGGAGGAGCGCGCCGTGCAGGGACTGGTTGGCCAGGCTGTCCGGCCGGTCGCCGAGGCCCGCGCCCGCGACGTGGTGCAGCCAGTACGTCCAGGAGTCGTGCGGCATCGCGGCCCAGGCCAGCGCGGTGCAGCCGGCGAAGGCGGCGCCCGCACTCGCCGCGGCCCGGCGTCGGCCGGTCAGCCAGAGGAGCGCGGCGAAGAGCAGCACGGCCGGCTGGAGAGCGGCGGCGATGCCGATGAGCACGCCCGATGTGCGTTCGCGCCGGGCCACGAACCAGCCGAGGAGCACCAGCAGGACCGGCAGGATGCTGGTCTGGCCGAGGTGCAGCGCGTTGCGGACGGGAAGCGACAGCATGAGCAGGGTGATCGCGACAGGGGCCGCGAGGAACATCGTGCGGCGGCTCACCGGGGCGGGCAGGGCCCGCGCGGCGACGATGCCGAGTGCGGCGACGAGCAGCAGCGAACCGAAGGTCCACACGACGCCGAGTGCCTGTTCGGCCGAGGTCGTCAGGGGTTTCAGGACGAGCCCCGCGAAGGGTGTTCCGGTGAAGCGCCCGGTGTCGTACAGGGACCCCGTCACATGGAGGACCCCGTTCGGGCCGATCCAGGTCTCCAGGTCGGTGAGACGTTCCCCGGGTGGCTGCCGCAGCAGCGCCACCATCTGTCGTACGGCGAGTGCCGCCACGACCAGCCAGAGCACCGCCCGGGTCGCCCCGGCCCCCGTCTCCGAACCCGTCGTGTTCCCGCGCACGCCCTGCTCCGCATTTGCCACCCGCGCCGAACCTCCCACCGCTCCGTGCACGGTCCCCTCGACGCGGGGCTGTGCGGATGAAGCCTCTCATTGCCTCATGAGCTGGACACAATCAACCTCCCGGACACCTTCGGCCCGTGCCACCCCCTGGGGAGGGCGCGGGCCTTGGGCGCGCGGCGGCGACCGCGGACGCCTCTCGGTCAGCCCTCGTGGACGGGCATGTCCGCCTGCCAGCCGGTGAACAGCGGGACGTCCGAGACACCGTCCAGGACGACGACGCCGAACGGGCGGTCGAAGGCGATGTGCCGCACCTGCCGGGGACGGGGCGCAGAGCCCGCCCGCGTCGGCACGACGGTCACCGCGGCGGCTTCCACACCCTTCTCGGCGATCTTCACGACGGTCTCCTGGACCACGGTGGAGAGGGCGAGCGGTACGGGTGAGATCCCGGAGAAGTCGGCGGCGCCCGAGGTCGCGATCCGTACGCCGAGTGCGGGCAGTTGCTCGGTGACCTGCACGGTCGTACGCAGGGTGAACCGCGGAATCCCGACGCTCACCTCGTCGGCGTCCAGCGGTGTACCGGAAGGGCGGGGCGCCCACGCCGACGGCAGTACCCGCGCGGCCCCGGCCCCCGGCTCCCCCAGCACGAATCGGACCCGGGCCGGAGCCCCGCCGCCCGGTTCGGTACGGCAGCGCAGCTCGACGACGTACGCGCCGTCGGCCGTCCAGGCGTCCTGCTGCGCCACCGGCCCCCGCATGGTCGCCACCGGGCGGCTCGTCCCTGCCGTGTCGGTGAACGGGACGTCGCGGGTGAAGCGTCCTTCGAACGGCGTCTCCCAGTGCGCCTTGAGCGCCAGTACGTTGACGAGCGCGAGCAGGGTCGCGTCGGTGATCCGCAGGGGCAGTCGCTCGATCAGACCACCGGTCGCGCGGCGCACCCAGGAGTCGATCTCCGCCGGGTCCATCGCTCCGACCGGGATGTCCGGCAACGCCTCCCGGTACGCGGGCAGGACGGGCACCCTGGTCCAGACCCGGGTGGCCACCGCCAGTGCCTCGGTACGGGCCAGGTCCCGCGCGACGGCGGTCACGACGGGCGCCGCCTCCCGGTCCGCCACCCCGAGCAGCGCACACAGTTCGGCGGCGGTCTCCTCGCGCGCCCCGCTCGCAACTGCCGCCAGGGCCAGCCAGAGCCCGGCGGGCGAGCACACGAAACCGCCCTTGTCCGCGTCTGCCAGCTCCCGTATCCACTGCCCGCCCAGACGCTGAATCGCCACGATCCGTTCCATCCGCCCCGCTCCCGCCCCCTGCACCGCCGCCGCCCCCTAGACGTAAAAGCTTCGCGATCCGATCATGCGGAAGTCAGAATGCACCACATGACGTGGACCGTGGCCCCTGAACGTTTCGACTCCCGCGATGCGGCTCCGCTGCGGCGGGACTACTACGACGAGGTCGCCAGCCGCTACTGGGGGCGGCCCGCGACCGATCAGGAGATCGAGGAGGGGCTCACCGACGACGGCGCGGAGCGACTGGTTCCGCCCACCGGGGAGTTCGTCGTGGGCCGTTTCGGGGGTAAACCGGCAAGCTGCGCCGGGCTGCTGCTGGTCGACGCCGAACCGCGCGTCGCGGAGCTGACCCGGGTGTTCGTACGCCCCGGCTTCCGGTCCACGGGCGGGGGCGGGCTGCTGCTCGCCGCGATCGAGAGCGCGGCGCGGGATTTCGGGGTGCGGCGGATCAGGCTCGACACCCGGAACGATCTGGTCGAGGCGCGCGGGCTCTACGCCAAACACGGCTACCGGGAGGTTCCGGCTTTCCATCACCGCAATCAGTACGCGGAACACTGGTTCGCGAAGGAGCTGTGAGGCCGGCGGGGTGACGTCCCCGGGCCGTTCACGGGTGGTGGTGGTCGCCCCACGGCTCGGGCATGTGCGGCCGGTCCTTGGTCGACCCGCTCACCTCGGCGGTCAGTTCCGCGACCAGATGGACCAGGTCGGTCGGCCGTTCCGGCCCCCACCAGTCACCGAGCAGTTCCGCGAGGGAGTCCTCGCGGGCCTGCGACAGGCGGACCACGGCTTCGGCGCCCCGGTCGGTCAGGATCATCTGGAGGCCTTCGCGGCGGGCCAGGCCCCGTTCCTCGACCTGGCGGGCCGCCTCGCTGATCACCCGCAGCGGTACGGGGGCGATGTCGGCGAGCCTGGCGGGTTCGACGGTGCCGTGGCGCTTGATGCGCAGCAGCAGCCAACTGGCCGCGGGCAGCAGGTCGTAGCCCGCTCGGGCGGTGATCTTCACATAGATGTCGCGGCGGCCCTCCCGTGTGGCGAGCACCGAGAGAGCACGGGCGCATTCGTCGTACGAGGAGCGCTCGACCGGGTTCGAGGCGAGGGTCTGACTGGTGTCGGGGGCGGTCACCGAGCCGCGCAGCTTGTCCTCCTTGAGGAACCAGGCGAAGACGAAGGCGATCACGACGACGGGGACCGCGTACAGGAAGACGTCGGTGATCGACGTCGAGTACGCGCTGAGGATCGACGGTTGCAGCTCGGCCGGGAGTTGGCCGATGGCGCGCGGGTCGTCGGCCAGCCGTTCGGCGTCGACGCCGGGGGGCAGTGAGCGGCCGGACAGCGCCGATTCGAGTTTGCCGGTGAGCCGGTTGGTGAAGATGGTGCCGAAGATGGCCACACCGAACGAGGCACCGATCGAGCGGAAGAACGTGGCGCCCGACGTGGCGACGCCCAGGTCCTCGTAACCGACGGCGTTCTGCACGACCAGCACGAGGACCTGCATCACCAGTCCGAGCCCCGCGCCGAACACGAAGAAGTAGACGCTCATCTCCCAGGTGGAGCTGGTCTCGTCGAGCTGGTGGAGCAGCAGGAGACCGGCCGCGGTCAGGGCCGTACCCACGACGGGGAAGACCTTCCAGCGGCCGGTGCGGCTGACCACCTGGCCGGAGCCGGTCGAGGTGATGAGCATGCCGAACACCATCGGCAGCATGTGCACACCGGACATGGTCGGCGAGATGCCGTGCACCACCTGGAGGAACGTCGGCAGATACGTCATCGCGCCGAACATCGCGAAGCCCACGATGAAGCTGATGACGGCGACGAGCGTGAAGGTGCGGATGTGGAACAGCTTCAGCGGCAGTACGGGTTCGACGGCGCGCCGCTCCACGGCGACGAACGCGATCAGCAGGACCACGGCGAGTACGGACAGGCCGATGATCTTCGCGGAGCCCCAGGCCCAGGTGGTGCCACCCAGGGAGGCGACGAGCACGAGGCAGGTGGCGACGGAAGCGATGAGGAAGGTGCCGAGGTAGTCGATCGTGTGCTTGGTCCTGCGCACGGGGATGTGCAGGACGGCGGCGATGACGAGGAGCGCCACGACGCCGATCGGCAGGTTGATGTAGAAGACCCAGCGCCAGCTGAGGTGTTCGGTGAAGAAGCCGCCGAGCAGCGGTCCGAGGACGCTGGTCACACCGAAGACCGCACCGAACAGGCCCTGGTACTTGCCGCGTTCGCGCGGCGAGACGATGTCGCCGACGATCGCCATCGACAGGACCATCAGTCCGCCGCCGCCGAGCCCCTGGAGGGCACGGAAGCCGATCAGCTGCGGCATGTTCTGGGCGACGCCGCAGAGGGCCGAGCCGATCAGGAAGATGACGATGGCCGCCTGGAAAAGCTTCTTGCGGCCGTACTGGTCACCGAGCTTGCCCCAGAGCGGGGTCGCCGCGGTGGCCGCCAGCATGTAGGCGGTGACGACCCAGGACAGATGGTCCATGCCGCCGAGCTCGCTGACGATCGTCGGCAGTGCGGTGGCGACGATGGTCTGATCGAGTGCGGCGAGCAGCATGCCGAGGAGCAGTGCGCCGATGGCGACGAGGACGGTCCGTGCGGAACGCCCCTCGCCGGGGGCCAGGGGCGGTGGGCTCAGCTGCTGGGCCATGGGCATCTCCTTGGGTCTGATACACCCCCATCCTGGCCGTTGTGCCCCGTTATGGCCTGCCGAGCGGTCGGACGTCGTTGGGCTTCACCGTGGCGGACTGCATAATCGCAGGCAGTTCAAAGGGGAGGGGACCCACAATGACCGGACATGTATGCCCGGCGTGCGGTATGGAGCGAGGCCCGGAGCAGCCGGGGGCGGGAACGGGGCTCAAAGCGGGGGCGGGAGAGCCTGGTGCGAGGGCGGGCGCGGGGCCTGATGCCGGGCCCCGCAACGGGCCTGATGCCGGGTCCGGCAAAGGGCCTGATGCCGGGTCCGGTGCGGGCATAAGACCCGGCTGCGCCTGCGGAGACCGTACGGCGCAGCCGACCGCTGACCAGCAGCGCGCCGCCCGCTCGGCGGAGACGGCCGCGGAGATCGCCGCGGCAGAGGATTTCGATCCGCTGCGCATCCGTCCGTACGTGACGCTGGGCGACGCCCATACCGCCGCCGGCCCCGAGCCGGACGACGGCGCACCGGGGGCCGCGGCCGTGACCATGCCGCTGTTCCTGGACGTTTCCGCGGCGCGCCCGCTGCCGGAGACCGGAGCGCCGGACGAGGCAAGACGGCGGACCTTCGCCGGGTACGGGGCGGACGACGACCCCGTACAACCGCGCCGCCGCCGGCCGTTCGCGGTCATCGCCGTGGGGGCGGCCGTGGCCGCGGTCGTCGGTACGGCCGCCTTCGCCGGAGGACTGTTCACCGGGGACGACGGGCACACGGAAGCACTGCCGACGGCATCGACGAGCGCCGAGGACTCCAGCAGCGAGCCGGCGGCCGCCGTATCGGAATCGCCGTCCGCATCCGCGTCGCCGTCCGCCTCGGCCTCGGTCTCGCCGTCCGCGTCGGCCTCCGCGTCCGCTTCCGCGTCACCGTCGAAGGGCGCGACTGCTTCCCGTTCCGCCTCGGCCACCGCGTCCACGACAACGGCCCCGGCGCCCTCGTCCGCGAGCGCACCGGCGCCCAACGCCTCGACGGCGGCTCCGCCGGCGCTGAACGGCTCCACGCTGCAACCGGGCGACAGCGGGGCCGAGGTCGCCGAGCTCCAGCGGCGCCTGAAGGAGGTCTGGGTCTACCACGGGCCGACCGACGGCGTGTACTCCGGCCGGGTCAAGGACGCGGTGGCGGCCTACCAGTCGTACAAGGCCATCCAGGGCGACCCGCAGGGCGTGTACGGGCCGAACACCCGGCAGGCGCTGGAGGCGGAGACGACCGGCCAGGGCAAGGACTGAGGGCGCCGCGTTCGGCGGGCCGACCGGATTCGCATTCCGCCGTTGCTTTTTGTATCGTGGGGGAACAAAGTAGCCCCCGCCCGTTCACCCTGACCGGCGGGCGGGGCTACTTGTTTCTCTTTGCACTCCCCCCGCGCTCTGGAGCCTGCCGATGTCGGCCACCGTCCTCACCGCTAGCGCCCTCCTTCTGGACATGGATGGCACCCTCGTCAACTCCGACGCGGTGGTCGAGCGCTGCTGGAGCCGCTGGGCGCTGAAGCAGGGCCTGGACCCGGTTGCCGTACTCAAGGTGGTCCACGGGCGGCAGGGGTACGCCACGATGGCGGTCCTGCTCCCGGAACGCTCCATGGAGCAGAACTACGCGGAGAACCGCGAGCTGCTCGCCGAGGAGACCGCCGACGTCGACGGCGTGGCGCCGATCGACGGTGCCCCGGCCTTCATGGCGTCGCTCGCCGGCCTCCCGCACGCCCTCGTCACCTCGGCCGACGAGGCGCTCGCCCAGGCCCGGATGACGGCCGCTGCGCTGCCGATGCCGGGAATCCGCGTCACCGCCGAGCAGGTCGGCGCCAGCAAGCCGGACCCGGAGGGCTTCCTCAAGGGTGCGGCCGAGCTGGGCTTCGAGGCGGCGGACTGCGTCGTCTTCGAGGACTCGGAGGCAGGCATCACGGCCGGCCGGGCGGCGGGCATGCGCGTCGTGGGCGTAGGCCCGCGCGCTGCGGCGCTCTCCCCCGACGCCCATGTCCGGGACCTGAGCCAGATCCGGGTGGAGGCGGCCGCAGACGGTTCGATCCGCCTGCACATCGAGGCCTGAGACCCCCACCCCTCCCCGTATCAAGCCGTATCAAGCCGGGGCGCGGTGGAGCAGGCCGCGCGCGACAAGTTCCAGCACCAGCGCGACGGCCACCGCCTGCACCGCCATCAGTGCCACCAGGACGAACAACTGCACGGCGCCCGCCTCCATCGGTGAGGCGCCGCCCAGCAGCATGCCCACGAAGGCCCCGGGCAGCGTGACGAGCCCCACCGTCCGGGTCTGGTCCAGCCCCGGCAGCAGCGCGTCCGCGGCCACCGGGCGGGCGATCTCCAGCCGGGCGTCCCGGTCGAGCAGCCCCAGCGCCATCCCCGCCTCGACCTCACCGTGCCGCACCGCGAGCTCGTCCAGCGCACGCCGCCCACCGAGCACGGTCGCCGTGAGCGCACCGCCGATGAGAATGCCCGTGACCGGGATCAGCGCGATGCCCCGGAGCGGGACGAGGCCGGTCAGCAGCAGCGCGACGACGACGGGGACGACCGCGGCGCCGATCGGCAGGGCGGCCCACCACCAGGTGTGATTGCCGGTGATCCGGCGCCCGGCGGTCCACACCGCGACGGCGAACATCAGCGCCACGAAGCCGAGCAGGGGCGCCAGGGAGTGGACCACCCAGCCGATGAGCGCGGAGACGGCGGCCAGTTGGACCGCCGCCCGCAGCCCGGCCACGACGATCTCCCGCGAGCGGCCGAGCGAGGCCCACTTGGCGACAGCCGCCGCGAACGCAAGGAGCACGGCGAGGACGACCCCGAGCGTCACATTCACCGGAAGCAGCACGCGGCCACCTTAAGACCGCGTCCCCCGCGATCCGCGCCCTCAACACCCGTACGTTCCCCGGCTTCAGACCGGCCATCAGGCGGTCCTGTCCGACCTCTTGATGTGACGTGCACATGTCGTCACCCTGTTACCTGGCGCCCACCCCCCAGAAACCTGGCGCCGCCACGATGGCCGGGCCCCACAGGTCGCCCGTCAAAAGCCCCCCACATCAAGGGAGTTCGCATGTCAGGTATCTACGCGCGTCGCATTGCCGTCATCGCCGCATCCGCCGCCCTCGCCGCCACCACGGGACTGCTCAGCGCACCGGCTGCCCAGGCCGCCATGCCCACCCCGGTCACCGCGTCCACCGCCCGGACCTATCTCAGCCAGCTCACCGTGGCGACCGAGGGATCGTCGACCGGCTACAGCCGCGAGATGTTCCCGCACTGGATCACCCAGTCGGGCAGCTGCAACACCCGCGAAGTGGTCCTGAAGCGGGACGGCACCAACGTCCAGCAGGACTCCAGCTGCGCGGCGGTCAGCGGCAGCTGGTACTCGCAGTACGACGGGGCCACCTGGACCGCCGCCTCGGACGTGGACATCGACCATATGGTCCCGCTCGCCGAGGCATGGCGCTCGGGTGCCAGCAGCTGGTCCACGGCCCAGCGCCAGTCCTTCGCCAACGACCTGACGCGCCCGCAGCTGATCGCGGTCACGGACAATGTCAACCAGTCCAAGAGCGACCAGGACCCGGGTGAGTGGCTGCCGCCGCGCACCGCCTACCGCTGCACGTACGCGCGCGCCTGGGTGCAGGTCAAGTACTACTACGACATGAGCATCGACTCGACCGAGAAGAGCGCGCTCCAGTCCGTCCTGAACGCCTGCTGACCCCTCCCCGACCCAGCCGCTGACCCATCCGGAGGCCGAATACCTGGCCGCCCCCCTCCGTCGTTCCGTACGGTACGAAGCCATCTGTCACGGCGACGCGAGGGGGCGGCATGGCCAGGCTGCGACTGGGACCACTGCTGCGGTACATCGACTGGGAGTCGGCTTCGTCGGCGACCGTCTGGATCGAGGCCGACCGTCCCTGCACGGCGGAAGTCCGGTGCGCGGACGGGGCTTCCGGCTCGTCGCCGACCTTCGCGGTCGTCGGGCATCACTACGCGCTGGTGGTCGTGACCGGCCTGACGCCGGGCACGACGACGGCGTACGAGGTACTGCTCGCCGGCCGGCAGGTGTGGCCGCTCCACGACTCCCATTTCCCCGCGAGCACGATCACGACACCCCCGCTCACGCGGGAGGACGAGCAGGCGCCGGTGCGGATCGCCTTCGGTTCCTGCCGTTGGGCGGCTCCGCCCGCTGCCGATCACGACCCCGCGGGCCCGGACGCCCTGGACACCCTCGCCGCCCGCCTGGCCGCCGACCCCGATGCCGTACGGCCCGACGCGCTGCTCCTGCTCGGCGATCAGGTGTACGCGGACGAGACCTCACGGGCGACCCGGCGCAGACTCGCCGCGCGCCGTGAGTTGAGGGAACCGCCGGGCGCGGAGGTCGCGGACTACGAGGAGTACACCTTTCTCTACGACGAGTCCTGGCGGGACCCGGAGGTGCGCTGGCTGCTGTCCACGGTCCCCAGCTGCATGATCTTCGACGATCACGACGTGATCGACGATTGGAACACCAGCGCCGCCTGGCTCGCGGAGATCCGCGCCACCCCCTGGTGGCACGAGCGGATCGTCAGCGGGCTGATGTCATACTGGGTCTACCAGCACCTCGGCAACCTCTCCCCCGCCGTGCTGGCCGCCGACCCCCTCTACGCGGCGGTGCGCGCCGCACCGGACAGCACCGAACTCCTGCGCCGGTTCGCCGCCGAGACGGCGGCCGAGCCCTCCCGCGCCCGCTGGAGCTACCGGCGCGTTTTCGGCCGAGTCCGGCTGCTGATGATGGACACCCGGGCAGCCCGCGTTCTCGACGAACAGCAGCGCTCGATGCTCAGCGCGGAGGAGGCCCGCTGGATGCGCGAAGAGGCCCTCGCCGACCCCGGATCGTATGACCATCTCCTGATCGGCACCTCGCTGCCGTGGCTCCTGCCGCCCCTCATCCACGAGGCGGAGAGCTGGAACGCCGCCCTGTGCCGCGGCGAGCGCGGCGGTCCGGGCGGGCGCTGGGCGCGCTTCGGCGAGAAGGTGCGCCGTGCCTCCGACCTGGAACACTGGGCAGCTTTTCCCGGTTCGTTCCGCCGGCTGACGGAGCTGCTGAGGGAGGCGGGGAGCGGTCCGGACGCACCGGCGACGGTATGTGTGCTGTCGGGCGATGTGCACCATGCGTACATCGCGGAGCCCGAATGGCCGGCGTCCACACCCGGCGGCGCCCCCGGAGCGCGCATCCTGCAGCTGACCTGCTCACCCCTCCACAACTCGATCCCCCGCCCTCTGCGAGCCGGCTTCCGTTTCGGCTGGAGCTGGGCGGGGCGGCGGCTCGGCGGACTCCTGGCGCGCCACGGGCGGACGGGGACCCCGCCGGTGCGCTGGCAGAAAACCGGCGGGCCGTGGTTCGGCAATCAGCTGATGACGCTGACGCTACATGGCCGGAAAGCTGCGCTGACATTGGTTCAAGCCAAGGGAAAGTCGCGTGATGCGCAGTTGGAGACCGTTCTTGATCGAAATCTGACCCCCGACGAATGAGCGACTTTCAGCCATGCACGAAATGTTGAACTTGCAAGTAACGGTGAGGCTTGCCTAATCTGAGGCGCTCAGTCGGCAATCGGTTCACGTCCCCCACCAGACCGAAGGAGCCCTCCCTCCATGTCCATACGCCTGAATCAGGCCCAGCCCTACGCGCTCGCGGCGTTCCGCGTCGTCGTCGGCTTCCTCTTCGCCTGCCACGGCGCCGCGTCGCTCTTCGGAGTGCTCGGCGGCAGCAGCGTTCCCAGCGCCACCTGGCCCGGCTGGTACGCCGCGGTGATCCAGCTCGTCGGCGGCATCCTGGTCGCACTCGGCCTCGGCACCCGTATCGCGGCCTTCGTCGCCTCCGGCTCCATGGCGTACGCGTACTTCAAGGTCCACCAGAGCGAGGCCCTGTTCCCCCTGCAGAACGGCGGCGAGGCTTCCGCGATGTTCTGCTGGGCCTTCCTGCTGCTCGTCTTCACCGGCCCCGGTGCCCTCGCCGCCGACGGCCTCTTCTCCTCGCGCGGCGACGCCGCGCACGACGCCGAGCGTCCGCGCGAAAAGGCGTCGGCCGTCACGGCCTGACCGTTCCACGAAAGCGTCCGGCTCCCCGCCGCTCCGGGGAGCCGGACGCTCCGGCGTGCAGTCGGAACTCGACCGGAAACCGCCTCACGCCCTCCCGTACGACCCGAACGGCACGGTGAAGCACGCCAGCCGGTCACCGGCGCCGCCCTGCTCGTCATGGATCACGACCGACCGGGCGCCGCCTTCCCGGAAGCCCCAGCCGTGCCGGACCCGCGAGGAACCGTTCCCCTCGCCGTCCGTCGTGAAGTCGAGCCACACCTCGTTGGCCGGGTCGGCATGGCCCTCGGCGCGGTGCCGATAGTGCGGCCCGGCCGCCTTCGGGTCGGCGCTGCAGGGCGAGGTGTGCACGTGCATTCCGTACGCGTGGTTCGGGACCAGCCCGCGCAGTTGAGCCCCCACGGCCGTTCCGGACGCGTCCGAGTGCTGGGTGATCTCGATCCTGGCCGCCGCCGGTACGCGATCCATGTCGTACGTGATCGCGCTGGACGGGATGAACGCGTTCGGCGGCGCGAAGGATGCCTGCGACCGCAACCAGAACCCGTCACCGGCACCACTTGCACCACTGACACCTCCGGCGAGCATCACCAGGGCTGCGGCTCCCGCCACTGCTCCCGCTGCCCGCGCCGTCCGCACGACCGTCCCTGCTGCCACCATTTCCCGCTCCCTGCTCTCGCCGATTCCCCTCCCGCTGCCGTTGCGCACCCTCCCCAAGGTGCACGTGAGCTGCACAACATCACCCACCCAAGGTGATGTCCAGGTAAACCGCGGGCGTACGCTGTACAGCTGGCCCTGCCGCCCTGCCTTCCCCAAGCTCCTCATGAGCAGGGGATGCCCCATTGCCTGCGAGGTCGCGGCGTTGACACGATTCGGGGAGTAGAAGTGCTTGAGAGTGTGGGCGCGCTGACCGGCAGCCCATGGATCTACGCAGTGGTCGCCCTCTCGGTACTTCTGGACGTCTTCCTGCCCGTGCTCCCCAGCGGAGTCCTGGTGATCATGGCGGCCACGGCCGCCGCCGCGGGCGCGGGCTCGACCACGGTCGTCGGATCGGCCGGGGACGCGACAAGGCAGGTGCCGTCCCTGCTCGCGCTGATCCTGTGCGCGGCCACCGCCTCGGTGCTCGGTGACCTCGTCGCGTACCGCCTCGCCTGGCGCGGCGGCGACCGGCTGGACCGGGCGATCGCCCGCTCGCGCCGCCTCACCACCGCGCAGGAACGTCTCGGCGCGGCGCTCAGCGGTGGCGGGGGCGCGCTCGTCGTCATCGCCCGGTTCGCACCGGCGGGCCGCTCCGTGGTCTCCCTCGGCGCGGGCGCCGCACACCGCAAGGTGAAGGAATTCCTGCCCTGGTCGGCGCTGGCCGGTGTCGCCTGGGCCGGCTACAGCGTGAGCCTCGGCTACTTCGGCGGCCAGTGGATGGGCACCACCTGGCTGGGCACGGCGGTCTCGGTCCTCACCCTGTTCCTCGTGGGCGCACTGGCCGCACTGGTCATACGCCGCCCCTCGGCAGCGGCGGAGTCCCCGGCCCCGGCGGTAGCCACCGGCGCCTGACCGGCACCACACCTGTCACGCTCGCCCAGGGCCGTCCGGCGGATCATGGCCGGGGTCACGGCGTCTAACACGGCACCTCGCGGCGTTGCCGAAACGTCCGAATAGCTCCGCTATTAGGACGCTCCGGCGCCTTGCGATGCACCGCACCGGACGCCGCGCCCTATCCGACCCTGATCCGCCGGACAGGCCCTAGCCTCCTCCCTCAGCCCGCCTTGGCGGCACCCCGTATCTCCAGGCTGTCCAGCAGCCTGTGGGTGGCCTCGGTGATCTCCTCGACGGCGCGGTCGAAGGCCTCGCGGTTGTGCGCGGCGGGCGCGCGGAACCCGGACACCTTGCGCACGTACTGGAGAGCGGCGGCCCGCATGTCCTCCTCGGTGGCCTCTTCGGGGAGGGCGGGTGGGCGAAGGGTCTTGATACTGCGGCACATGAATCCAGTGTGTACCGGACCACTGACAACGGCAGGGCAACCGCCCCCTCGCCCCACTGATCCGCCCCACTGATCCGCCCCCGACCGCCTCAGCCGGTTCTTCGGGTTGGCGACGGCGAGGGCCGTCGCGAGTCCGGCCGACTTCCCGGGGGTGAAGGAGTCGATCGCCTTCATCCATCCCGGCTGCGCCGCCTCCCCGCCCTCCCGCGGCCGCCCCTTCCACTGCTTGATTCCGAGCAGCAGGAACAGCACGCCGAGGCCCAGCTTCAGCCACAGCGTCCAGGTGGCCGGTCCGTCGTCGCCCTCCGAGGCGACTCCTCATGCTCGCCACCCCGCGCGGCCGTTCCAACGGCATCGCCTTCGCGCTCGGCTGGACGGTGTCGCTCGCCGTCCTCGTGACGGTGATCCAGCATCTCCCCGATGGCATCACCCACCGCATCACCCACCGTCCGGCTTCACCCGCTCGATGACCGGAAGGACGTAACTTCCGTCGAGAACGGCCTGCTCGGGGGTGTAGAGCCGGAGCATGGGCCGGAAGTCGCCGTCCGGTGCGGGCAGCCAGTTCGCCACCGCGTCCGGGTCCGCGGGCGGGTTCTTGGACAGATACAGGGTCAAGGAGCCGTCTGCGGCGTACACGACTCCGGGCGTGCGGTCGCCGATCGAGTAGCGGCCGGCCGGATTCTCGACCAGGTAGTAGTCGGGGACGTCGTACATGGTCACCGACCAGAACGCCTTGACCGGCGGCCGCTCCTCGAAGCGCAGGACATAGGTGTGGGCCCCGTTGAGCTGTCTGCCCTCGGAGTCCTGGAAGGTCTGCGCGTACACCGCCTCGTACCCGTGGTTCCCCCACAGCCCAGTCCGCGCGGCCACCGCCCTGACCAGGTACGACGCCTCCCGGTCCGGGATCTTCCACTCCGGCGAATCAATCGTTCCGACACTGAAGTGGTCGAGGTTGTAGTCGAAGAGGTGCGGGTTGGCGTCCCAGGTCCCCGGCGCAGCCCGGTCCGCTTCCGACGCGGGCCGGGTGGCCGCTTCCACCCGCGCCTTGCCCCGTTTCAGCCCCTCCGTCAGTGCCTGTACGAGGTCGGGCCCGGCCGGAACGTACGGCGAGGGTCCCTCCTCCAGGAGCCCCAGCGGCTGGAACCGGTCCTGGTACGCCTGGTCCTCGGCGGACGGCGGGAAGTCGGCCATCCAGACCCGGAGCCGCTCGAAGAACCCCAGCGCCTCGGGGACGGCGCCGTCCGGCGCGGGCAGCCCCGTGCGGTGGGGTGCCGAGTCGAGGTGGCCGAGCGTGAACTGCCGCTGGAGCTCCTGGACCCGGGGCAGGTCGTCGTGCCCGTCGCAGGCGTTGCGGCCCACCACCGTCACGAGGGAGGTCGGCGCGTCGATCACCCCGCTCAGACCGTCGGGTACGGTGCCCGACCAGCCGGGCGGCGCGATCAGCCAGTCGCCCTCGCCCGTACCGGTGGCGCGGCGGCCGAGGTAGGCGAAGTTGTTGCTCCACACGTCAACGAACTGGAGCACGTAGTACGCGCCGCCGGTGTCGGGGACGTGGAGCGTGATCGGCCCGCCGGACAGGTCGAGTTGGGCGATGGAGTAGACGGTGTCGTTGTTGACCGACACGAAGTGTGCGTCGGGCTCGGCCAGTTGGGCGGAGTGGGCGAACCGGTTGAAGGGAGCGGCGGGCAGTACCCCGAAGCCCTTGCGCAGGAAGGCATCGACCATCGACAGGTCGAAGACCAGCGGATAGCCGTAGACATAGGCCTCGGCGGCCAGTTCGACGAGTTCTTCGGGAGTCTCCACCACGAGTGTTCCTCTCGTCTCAGTCGCGCACGGCAAGCGTCGGCATGGACCAGCTCAGTACGTAGTACCGGTCGACGGCGGGCACGGACACCACCCACGGCTCGGCCCGCAGATCGAGCCAGGCCCAGGAGTACGGGGTGTCGTTGTTCGGCGTCACCACATCGGTGCTGGCCGGGGTGAACGGCTGCGAGTAGTGCCGGAAACGGCCGAAGCCACCGACGGAGCGAGGGTCGTCCGGGTCGATGACCTGCGGGTACATCGTGCGGTAGTTCTCCAGGAGCGGGTATCCCCAGATCCAGGCCGAGGCGGCGGTATCGCGCGCTGCCTCGGCCGTAAGGGGTCCCGCCGTGTGGTCCGCGGCCACGTCAGAAGGCCGGCTTCGAGCGGTCGGTGCACAGGGCCCAGATCACGAAGACGTCGATGGCGATCGAGACGATGGCCCAGACCGGCTGGTACGGCAGCCAGATGAAGTTGGCGATGATGCTGAGCGAGGCGAGTCCGACACCCGCACCGCGGGCCCAGTCGGCGCCCTTCAGGATGCCCAAGCCGACGAACAGCAGGATCACACCGAGAATCAGGTGGATCCAGCCCCAGGCGGTCACGTCGAACTTGAAGACGTAATTGTTGATACGGGTGTACACGTCGTCGGAAGCAATACCGGCGATGCCCTTGACGACCGCGAGGACACCGTCCACGAGCAGCAGAACACCGGCGAACATCGTTCCTCCGGCAGCCCATCCGCTGCTGCCGCTGCCGACGTCCGCCCGCCGCGAGTCGCCGGGCGCGGGTGCTGACTGTGACATGGGGACTCCTTCGCCGCGCAAGCTCACCGGCCTGCGGATCTGGCCTGCATCAACGTCCTGCGTTCACGTCTCGCATTCACGTTCTGCATTCACGTTTCTGCATTCACGTTTCTGCAGATTCAGAACCGACCCTGCGTGGCCCGCACTCGCCCGGCTACTCGGCGGCACCCGTACGGGTGAGTCCTCACGGCGCGGTGACGGTGACGATGTGCCCCTGCGCGTCCACGGTGAGCGCGACCCGCTCGACCCGGTTCGTCAGGGCCACCACCGCCCACGCGGCGCCCCACAGCATGCACGAGAAGACGGTCAGAATGGCGTGCAGCACATGGTTCACCGGCTGCCCGCGTACGAGAACCACCTGGGTCCCGGACCGTGACTCCACCCGCCACCCGTCGGCGATCCGCTGGTTCACCACCCAGTCGAGGATCAGACTGCGCCGCAGCGCATCGGGCGGCGCACCGCCTCGCTCGTAATACCCGGGCGGAGGCTCCACGGACACGAGCCCCTTGGGCCCACGACGACGTATCACACGCTCACCCCCAGGTTTCGAGATCTCCACCGCGCCACTCGATCAGCTCGGGCTGATCGAGGTCGATCTCCTCAGTCCCGGCAGCGAACCCGGCCTGCCGCAGAAACGAGGCCACATCCCCCCGGCCGTGCGCCAGCCCCACAATCTGCCCGTGCACGGTCACTCGCCGCCCTCCGGTGGTCGAGGGCGGATACACGATGACGGGCGGATGACCAGACATGTATCCACGGTGCGCCCGGCCCGGCCGGGACGCATCCCGGGGGTCTGCCGGGGTGTGTACCGCAGGTGTATATGGCGGGGGCACCGTCAAGGACCAGCAGTCATACCCCTCATAGGTGTAGAGATGCCCACACTTCCGCACATGGATGGCGCACGCAAAGGCACGCTCCCTACGGACAGCGGCATTCCTGACCCATTGCCAAGGAGGAAGCCGGCATGCAATGCGGCAAATGCGGAGGCCGGATGAGCGAAAACGCCGGGGGCTGGTGGACCTGCTGGGGCTGCGGCAACAGCCAGCCCGCGTCCGTGACTCCTCCTCGCCCAGGAGGGCGGGGCTTCTCGCTACGCCGGATCGGCGTGGCGACGGCCCGGCCCAGCCCGTGACGAGGGGCCCAGGCCGGCGAACAGTCCGGGCATCTGCCCCGGACTGTTCGGTGATCGAGTGATCAAGAACTCTCGGTGAAGGTGACGGACCAGGCATAGCCGCTCAGGCTGTCGTGCGGAACCCGCCGGACTTCTCTGACCTGGCAACCGTCGTGGGCGTACTTGAGCGCGAACCGATCGAGACGCTGCGCGTCGGTGAGCTCCTCCATGGAGAGCGGCGCCCCGACGACAAGGTCCTCATGGAGAACCGAGCCGGATGCGGCACCGTCTGAACAGACCGAGCAATGATGCGTTCTGGGTAGGGCCATACGTTCAGTGTGCTCCTCTCCCGGCCGCCCCGGAGCCACCGAGCCGACCGCTCAGCCTTCGCAGCCCCGTACCGGTCGCCCCAGGCAGCACCCGTCGCAGGTCATCACAGTGCCGGCGGCGGCGCGCCCGAAGAGGGCCGTGCGCGGACGACCGCTTGGTCGCCCCGCGGTCCGAAGAGGTGCAGGATCTCCACCGCGTCGGCGTGCGCCGGTCCGAACCAGTGCGGCTTTCCCGTGTCGAACTCGGCCAACTCTCCGGGGCGGAGCACGAATTCGTCGTCTCCGAGCAGGAGACGCAGCTCGCCCGCGAGGACGTAGAGCCACTCGTAGCCGTCGTGGGTCACCAGCTTCGGCTCGCGCGGAGCCAGCACCTGCTTGAACACCTGCACGTCAGGGGTACGAGGGTGCTGCCCTGCGCCTTACGCAGGGGCATGAGATGCACCCGGGGGTCGCCGCTTGCCGGTGCGGCCACCAGTTGGTCGAGCGCGATGCGGTGCTCGCGCGCGAGCGGGATGAGCAGATCCAGGGTCGGGCGCCGCTTGCCCGATTCAAGGCGCGACAGGGTGCTCACCGAGATTCCGGTCGTGGCTGCGAGGGCCTCCAGCGTGAGTCCGCGGTCGAGGCGCAGCGCGCGCAGCCGAGGTCCGATGCCGCCAAGAATCCGTTCCAGTTCCGCGTCCACGGAGTCCATTTTGCAGCCTTCGCAAAAGTGCTGGGCTGCGGCCACTGCCCGGCCGGATTCTTGCCGGGCAAGCGACTCCCGGACATGAGAGGCAGCCCGTGACTGCTATGGCGACGACCCACCCGGTTCAGCCCCCCATGAGTGCGCGCAGACGCTGGACGGTGCTGGCCGTCTGCTGCCTGAGCATGTTCCTGGTGGGTCTGGACACCACCATCGTCAACGTGGGTCTGCCCGCGATCGGGCAGGGCCTGGGCATCGGGACGCGCGGCCTGCAATGGACCGTGGACGCGTACACCCTCGTCCTGGCGAGTCTCCTGATCTCCTCCGGCGCACTGGCGGACCGGTTCGGACGCCGACGGGTGTTCCAGCTCGGCCTGCTCGTATTCGGTGCAGCCTCGCTGCTCTGCGCGGTCGCCCCGTCGGCGGGCGCGCTCATCGCGGCCCGTGCCGTCCAGGGAATCGGCGCCTCGATGCTCAGCCCCGTGGCTCTCGCGATCGTGGTGAACGCGATGCCCGACCCGAAGGAGCGGGCACAGGCGATCGGCATCTGGGCGTCGGTATTCGGGCTGAGCATGGCCGCCGGACCTGCCACGGGCGGCTTTCTCATCGAGGCGCTGGGCTGGCGGTCCATGTTCTGGATCAACGCGCCGGTCGTCGTGGCCGCCCTCGTGCTCATTGCCGTGTTCGTACCGGAGTCCCGCGCACAGCGTGCGCAGCGGCTGGACCTCCCGGGTCAGGCCTTGCTGACCGTGACCATCGGGCTCTCGGTCGGCACCCTCATCGAAGGCCCGCGCATCGGCTGGACGTCACCGGCAGCACTGGCCATGTACGCGTTCACCGCCATGGCGACGGCTGCCTTTATACGGATCGAGTCCCGCCGGCACGAACCGCTGATGGACCCGCACCTCTTCCGGAGCCCGGCCTTCACCAGCGCGGTCCTGGCCGCCGTGGCGGTCTTCGTGGCCCTGAACGTAACGCTGCTGCTGAACACCCTCTACCTGCAACTCGCCCGTGGGTGGACGCCGTTGGCTGCCGGATTGGCAACGTTGCCCATGGCTCTCGGAGCAACCGCGTGCGCACCCCTGTCCGGCCGCCTGGTCGGCCGCATCGGACCACGACTGCCACTCGCCCTGGCCGGCGGCTTCATCACGGCCGGCGGACTCTGCCTGATACGACTCGACCAGGACACGAGCGTGCTCCTGCTCCTGCTGGCCTACTTGCTCATCGGCATCGGTTTCGGCTTCGCGAACGCCCCGATCACCAACACCGCGATCACCGGACTGCCTCCTACCCGAGCCGGCGTGGCCGGCGGAATCACCTCCACCGCCCGCCAGTTCGGCGCGGCACTGGGCATCGCCATCGCCGGCGCCCTGATCACGGCAACCACCCCAACAGAACTCGCCCACGCATCCCGCCCGGGCTGGGCTCTGGTAGCCGCCTGCGGAGCACTGCTCTTCCTCTTCGCCCACGCATCACGACCCAAAAGGACCACCACCCACTCCACGCCCGCGCTCATCGAGCCCGAGCGAGAAGGAACCGCCCCTGGGCCGACGCGTCATTCCGTCCGGGGTTGGGTGCGGCGGGCGTAGGCGCGGGCGGCGCGGGCGCGATCCCCACAGCGGGTGGAGCACCAGTGGCGGCGGCCGTGGCGCAGCAGGTAGCGGTTACAGGGGGGCGAGCCGCAGGCAGTGAGGCGTTCTGCGTCGGGCCCGGTGAGGAGGTCGGCGGCGTCGGACCCGAGGGCTGCCAAGGCGTGGTCGAGGATCGCAGTGGTGGGGTGGGGGGTCACGCGGTGCGGGCCGCTCTTCTCATCCCACTGCAGGAGCGGCGCTGTGGAAACACGGGTCATCGCGTCGTTGACGGCGGCGACAGCAGCGGGAAGGGCGGGAAGCCCTGCTGCACGGGAAGCGAGCAGTGACCTGATCTGTTCGCGCATCGAGCGCAGCTGCGACGCGCACATTTCCTGCATGCCGGCGTCGACCGGGGCGAGGCCGCGTTGCGTCAGCCAGCGGTTCGCCTGCTCAGGCGTTCCCAGGAGGTCCACCGTGTGCCCGCCGGGCAGTGCGGGGGCGCTGTTGGCGAGGGCAAGGGAGGGGTGCTCCTCCTCGCCCTGCGCGGGCGGCACTGCGGGTTCTTCCCTCACGGACTCCTTCATATTCCTCATGGTACGGCTTGCGCACATCCGTGAGAAATGACTACAGTCATCTCACGGTTCATTGGCAATCTATCCGTGAGGTGCTTCCGCCGTGTCTTCTCTCCCCGTAACGACCGACCAGTTCCCGGTCCGCGTTTTCGGCGGCCCGACCGCCCTCTTCGAGTACGGCGGCCTGCGCATCCTGACCGACCCGACGTTCGACGGCCCCGGCGACTACCCCTCGGCCGGTCCGACCCTGACCAAGACCGAGCCGTCCATAGCCGGCCCGGCCGACCTCGGCCCCATCGACGTCGTCCTGCTCTCGCACGACCAGCACGCCGACAACCTCGACCACTCCGGCCGTGCCCTGCTCGCCGACATCCTGCTCACCCTCACCACCACCGGCGCCGCTCAGCGCCTCGGGGACAAGGCCAAGGGGCTGGCCAACTGGGAGTCCGTCGAGCTGGACCGCCCCGACGGAGGCACGGTCACCGTCACCGGCGTACCCGCGATCCACGGCCCCGGCAAGCGCGAGGAGGTCGAGCCGATCTCCGGCCAGGTCGTCGGCTTCGTCCTGACCGGGGACGGCCTGCCCACCGTCTACGTCAGCGGCGACAACGCCTCACTCGACGCAGTCAAGGAAATCGCCGAGCGCTTCCCCACGATCGACACCGCCCTCCTCTTCGCCGGGGCCCCCCGCTTCCCCGTGCTTTACGACGGCGGGCTGCTCGTCCTGGACAGCACCCAGGCCGCCCACGCCGCCCAACTCCTCGATGCCCGCCGCGTGGTACCCGTCCACTACGACAGCTGGGCCCACTTCACCGAGGGCCACGAAAAGCTGGCAGCCGCCTTCACCGCCGCAGGCCTGGCAGACCGCCTGGACTGGGGCCAACACGCCTGAACTGGTCGCCGGAGACCCGCACTCACGCCGCTGAAACTCCCGTCCGCCACTTCCGCCGATCGGTCGCGCCTCAGAGCGTTGCTCTCCCAAATTCTCCTAAAACGACAGCGGAACGCCCCGGACCGATCACGGTCCGGGGCGTTCCGTCTGGTCACACCGGGTGGGCGCGGACGGTTTCGAACCGCCGACATCGGCTTTGTAAGTCGATTCTGCCGACGGGCGTTCGCCCTGCTACAGGCTCCGAGTATCCGTGGTTGACCGCTCGATCTGGCACGGATCTGGCACGAGAGCGCGCCGAGGCGAGAGCATCAGTCGTGTCGCGAAACTGGTACGCGGATACCGGGACCAAGGTCGGCAGAAGCTGCCAACAACTGGGCTGCGGCTCGTAGATCGTGTTCCCATGCCGGTAGATCGTCCGGTCCGATCCATTCGCTGTACTCCGCTGCGATGGAGAGGAACTGCGTCTCCTCCTGAGTGTGAGCCGCGACCATAATCGAGAGCCGGTCGGCCACTTCCTTGGGACTCAGCCCGCCTTGCACGAGACCGAACGCGAGGCTCACGAGGAGACGTCGGCCGGCCGTCTCCTCGTCAGGAAGAGGCACGCCGAGTTCACCCAGGGCCTGGACGTACAGCTCGCGGACCTCAGTCGCATCGCTCCGGCGCGGCAGGCCAGCCAGCTCACGCAGGGCAGGAGAGTCGTGGCCACCAACGAGCGCGTGCGCAGCGAGCATCGGAAGATCCTCGGAGCGGAGTACCTCTGCCACGTACTGCCAAGCACTGTCCTGCAACCGGTCCATGACGGCCATCGTGGAGGGCGCGAGGCGTTCTGGCCAGCAGATTGCTGTTCTGGTTTCGGATGCCCCCAGTCTGGGGCTTCTCTGCACACGGCTCCGGAGGCCCTTTTTACAGACTGCCTGCGCCGCCTCGCCGGTACACGAATAGGCCGTGGACCGGCGGTATGGCTGCCGCGCATGCAGACGCCCGAAGTTCTACGGGCGGGAGCCGCAAGGGCTACTTCCACTCGTAGACCTTGGCCGTGAGCTTTCCCTGCTCGTCGGTATCGAACTCGAACACGCCTGCGGTCCCTGAGAGCCGGGCGAACTTGGCGGCGGCGGTGTCGTAGTAGATGGCGCCGCGCCAGTTCACTCCGCCGGTGTCGGTGACGTGCCCGATGCCCTGACCGTGCCAGGTGATCGTCTCTCCGTCCTGGGTCATGATGATCCCTTGGCCATCGCCGAAGAGCGTGCCGTCGGGTCGCACGAACGACTCGTACGTCCCCATGTCCTTGGCCACTGTGTCCAGAAGCGTGCCCGCTGCCTGGAAGGAGACCTCCATCGCGGGGTGGCCGTCGTCGGTGGGCAGGATCCGCATTCCGGTGGTTTCTCCCTGTTCCTCGCCGAGCAGATCGCCGAGCATGATCGGACTCCTCTCGAAACCTTCTCAAGTCTGATTGGTCTCTCGTTCCGGACTACGCCGGATGGTGGGCGTCGTCAAGTCGACGCCGACTGGAGTAGTCGGTAGCGGCGAGCCGCCCGCACAAACGACCTTGAAGATGGAACGTGGGTGGCATGGAGTCGAACAAAGCAAAGAGCCAGCCTGGGAGGAAACCCCTCCTGGGTTCGAACCGCCGACATCTGCTGCGGTCGGGGCTCCCTACTGCGTTCCGGTCCGGCTACGCCGGCTGCTGGGCGGCCTGCTCGCGGACAAGGTCGGCGCTACGGACAAGTGACTGTCGCGCCGGTGCGCTGGTTGAATGCCTGCATGTCACCCCTATGGACCAGCGTCGTTGCTGCAGTTGGCGTGCTCGCAGGCTCTGGCCTAACTGGCATGTTGGGGCTGCTGAAGGGGCGGCATGAGGCGAAGGACAAGGAGCGCGACCGGCTGGAGGGTCGGCGGGCGAAGCGCATTGAGACCAGGCACGCTGCTTACACCGTCTTCATGGCGCAAAGTCGCACGGCGCTGGTGAAGCTGACCGCTGCGCTTACTGTCCCAGTATCAGCTCCCGAGGATGAGTGGCACGACGCCATCACCGACGCCCGGAATGCGGCAGAGGAGATGTACGACGGCTACGTAGATCTGGCTCTGGCCGGTCCCGAGTCCTTTGCGAAGGAAGCCGAACGTCTCTGGCAGCGGGCGATTCGTGCAGCGGATCAAGTTGAGACGCTCTGGTCGCGCAGGGACCCGGAAGAGAGCGGAGCCACTGTCACCAGCCTGTTCGTAGATGAAGACCCCGATCGCCTCTTCGAGCTCGTGGAGCAGCAAAAGAAGGTCATCGGACTTGCCCGAGTCCAACTGGGTGGCGACGTCATCGACACGTGACGGACCCCGGCGTGCGGCCGGGGTTCCATGAGTTCGAGGCCTACCCGTGTGCGCGGACGAGCAGGGTGCCGACCTTCCTCGGCCCGGGCGGGGGAGGCAGGACGCGGGCGGTGGCCGCGGTGAAGCCATGCTCGGTGAGGATCTCGACCCAGTGGTCCGGCTCGTAATCCCAGCGCTTCACCACGAGCGGGTCCTCGTCCTCGGACCGATTGATGTACGACGCCTGGCAGCCGTAGCAGCCCTCGACCGGCGGCCGGTGGGAGAAAGCCAGCACCCCGCCCGGCCGCAGACGCCGGCGGATCGCGGGCAGGAGAACGGCCGGATCGCTGAACCACACGGCTCCGAACACGGAGAACACAGCATCGAAGTGCTCGCCGCTCTCCTCCAGAAACCGTGTCGCCTCGGTGCGGTGCAGGATCATCCCGGTGTCGGACCAGCGAGCTTCGGCTGCCTTCACCTGGGCGAGGGAGATGTCCACACCGACAACACGGGCGCCGAGGGCGGCGATGTGGGCGAGGTTGCCGCCCTTCCCGCAACCCAGCTCCAGGACGGATGCGTCGGGGCTGACGCCGAGCACCTCGGCTCCAGGCCCGTGGTCGGGGTACTGGGTCCAGTTGAACCAGGTCGTCTCGCCTGCCGCATTGGTGGGGCGGCGCTCCGGCTTCTGCTTCGAGTAGGTGTCCCACGCCTGGGTCTGCGTCACTGCTGCTCCGATCCTGCGGGCCAGCCGCCCGGCCACGGACCGGGCGGCTGGCTGTGCGGTGAACTACTTGGACTTGCCCTTCGGGCTGTCGGTGCAGCCCGAGTGGCACTGGGAACAATCACCCATCTTGGCGGCCTCCGGCCACAGATCGTGGTCGATCCGGAAACCCACGGCGCTCATAGCGTCGAACGTGCGCTGGCGCGCTGCCTCGTGTCCGCCCTCGGCGCTCCCGCCATCCGGGGTGGGGACGTGGTGAATGAAGCGTCCGGCGACTCGCTCGCAGAAGATCGCGTAGTCGACGGTGTGGAGAATCCAGGTGTGCCAGCCGACGTCGACCGCCTTGCTCGGAACCAGCTCGGCACCGGGCAGAGCTGCACTTGCGGCGAGGAACGCGGCGGTCTGCCCGATGATTCGGCGGGCGGTCGGCAGGTTGGTATCGGGGTGGTCCTTGGCGATGCGGGCGGCGAGCCGCTCCATCACCTCGGGGTCGACGAGGGTAGCCGGATCGGCGGTGCCCACGGGGTGCGCTAACGCGATGGTCATGCTTCCTCCTTGGTGGGGTGGTGCCCTCGGTCGAGGGCGGGCCCGTTCCGACCGGGTCCGCTGGACGGACGCACCAGCCGGGCGGGTGTCATTGGGTGTGGCAGCGGCACGCGCAACGCAGGTGCTCAGTTACAACCCCAGCCGCTTCGATCTGCTGATTACCGGGGCAGAGCTTGTGTCCCTCGATCCACGAGCCGACCGTTCCGGTCCGGCACTCCGGAGACTTGTACGCGCTGCGCTGTGGGGCGGGCGCCGTCATGACGACTGGGTCTTGCACTGGTCGCACTGGCAGGCCGGGTATGCCGCCCGCTGGTCCACGGTCTTTGCCGGGACGACTTCGGCCTCCGGGCGCACGACGCGCACGGAGCCCTCTCGGTTCACCTCGTACACCTTGATCGTCATCACGAGTTGGCCCCCGGCCTACGTCGATTGAGGGGCATCCAGCCAGTTCGCTGTACGGCCCGCTGTCACACCCCGATGATGTGTGTGCACGTCGAGTAGGTAATAGGTCGTCGAATGGCCACGCGTGGCCACGTAGCGGCCATGGCCGGGAGCGCGGACGATGACACCTCAGACTGGGCACATGAGCCGCAACGACGCTCTGCGGGCCGCACGGCTCCGCGCCGGATGGCGGACCATCGAGGCCGCGGCCAACGCCATCACCGAGCACGGGCAGCAGCTCCTGGACGACCGCCAGTTCGCAGTGTCCGCGCGGACCTGGCGCCGGTGGGAAGGCGACCGCCCGGGCTGGCCGGCAGAAGAGACAGCGATCGTCATTCACGACGCGCTCGGCCGGTGGCCGGAGGACCTCGGCTTCTCGACCCCGCCGGGCTGGATCCGGCCCGAGCACCATGAAGAGGCAGATGTGAGACGACGCGCCTTCGTGGGCGTCACCGCCGCCGCGCTCGTCGCCGGCCCGGTGGCGCCGCAGCACGTCGACCCAGCCCTGATCGGTTACTTCCAGCAGCAGTTGGAGGGCCACTACCGGGCTGACATGTTCCTCGGCCCGCACGACTTGATCGGCACGGTGTCCGCGCAGTACCAGCTGATCGACAAGCTGGTCCGCTCCGCGAGGGACGAGACCCGCCGCGGTCTCCTGCGTGTTGGTGCCGCGTATGCCGCCCTCGTCGGCTGGCTGTACCAGGACGCCGGAGACATGGACGGGGCCAGCTTCTGGCGGGGGGTGACGCAGGAGATCGCGATGCGGTCCCGCGACCCGCACCTCATCGGGTACTCCCTGGTGAATCAGGCGCAGGTCCGCACGGACTTGGGTGACGGGCACGCGGTCGTCGACCTGTGCGAGGCCGCCCTCGATGATGCCGACCGGCTCGTCCCCAAGGTGCGGATCATGGCGATGCAGCAGCAGGCCCACGGCGCCAGCCTCACGGACGATCGCCGATCGGTCGATCAGCTCCTGGACCAGGCCGGCCGCCTTCTTCCCCAGGTCGACGACGACCTGCCATGGGGTAATGCCTGCCGCCGGACGCCTGGGTACCTGGAGGTGCAGCGCGCCACCTGCTATGGGCGGCTCGGCCTTGGCGTGGAAGCCGGAGCCCTGTGGTCCCAAGTTCTCACGATCGTGCCGGAGACCGCGCGCCGGGACCGTGGGGTGTACATGGCCCGGCAGGCGACGGCCGCGGCAGCAGCTCGGGAGCCGGACCAGGCGGTGGAGATCGCCCGCACCGTCGCGACGATCGCAGTCGAGACCAGGTCCGCCCGCATGGCTCGGGAACTGACCACCCTGGAGCGGGCGATGCGTCCGTGGCAGGATGCCCCGGTCGGCCGGGATCTCGCGGAGATCCTGGAGCTTGTGACCGAAGGGAGCTGAGCATGGCCAAGGAACCGGTACCGCTGACGGACAGTGCGATCGAGGGGCGGCTCCTGGAGCTCCGCGGATGGTCGCGAGTGGGCGACGAGATCACCCGAACGTTCGGCATCCGGTATCACGGCGGCGTCGCCATGATCGTGCACGTCGCCGACGTCGAACGGCTCATCGGGCACCACGCCGACATCGACCTGCGGTGGGATCTGGTGCGGTTCGGAATCACGACGCACGACGCGGGACACAAGCTGACCGACGCCGACTTCGACCTGGCGAAGCGCATCGACCAGATCGCGGCAGCGCATGGGGCAACGCCCAACACCTGAACCCGGACGCACGAAAGCGCCCCCCGTCCCGGCCGCAGCCGGAACAGGGGGCGTCGTGGTTCACGGGTACTGGCGTCGGGCCGGGTCCAGCGCAAGCGGCCCGGGCGACGGGTCAGGGTCGGGCTGCGCGGGCGCACCGTCGCGGCGGCACATCAGCCCATCCGGATCATCCGGCGGCGGCTGCAGGCTGTACCCGTCCGGGCAGGCCGGACCGGCCGGACCACGCTCGCCAGCCGCGCCGTCGGCGCCGTCCTTCCCTGCGGGGCCCGGCGGACCAGCAGCGCCAGCCTCGCCCTGCGGCCCGGCCAGGCCGACAACGGACTGGCCATCCACGCCGGGGGCGCCGCTCGGGCCGGTAGTCCCGACGCCTTCCGTACCCGGTCGCCCGGTCGAGCCCACCGGGCCGACAGAGCCAACCGCCCCCGGCTGCCCCGGTACTCCGGGCGGGCCGGTGGGGCCCGCCATTCCTTCCCCGGGTTCCCACGGCTGCCTGGCGGCCCCGCGACTGGCTGGCCACCGAGCCGCTCGACCTGCTGGGCCAGCTGGTCCCGGGCGAGGTTCGCATCACGTAGGTCGGCCGCCAGGTCCTGCACAGTGAGGATTGCTGCTCCGGCCAGCAGCGCACCGGCCAGGGTCAGGATGTTGCCGAGCCACGGGCGGGCCCTTTCCGCATGTCGCCGCATTACGCGCCCGCCCCCTTCACCGTCATTGCCAGGTACGGGAGTAGCGCGACCACGACTGTGATCACGACGCCGATCATCCACCGCCTGGTCGCCACCAGTCGGTCGGCGTCCTGCTCCCGTTTGGTCTCCAGCGTGGCGACGCGAGAGTCGATCTGCGTCTTCTCGATGGTGTAGACGTCCTGAGAGACGAAGGAGTCGAGGCGCCCGTTCAGGTTTCCCAGGTCCTCGCGCACGTCGTCGCGCAGGGCCTGGATGAGCCGCCCGAGCTCGCCGTTCGACGGCTCATCAGCCATAGGTTGTGCTCCAGTTCAGATCAGACGCCGCGCGCGAGAGAGGCCGAGTTCGTGACGTCCCGCCACCGGGCGACGAGCCCCTTCACCAGGGCGAGGACGGCGCCGACCCCACCAGCCCCGGCGGCGTACCACATGCTGCCGTCGAGCGGCTGCGTGACGACGACTCCGGCGATGCCCGCCTGGAGGAACGTGGACAGCACCCGCTCCAGCAGGTCCCGCCCGTAGGTCTTCGCGGTCTTGATGACGGTCTGCGTCGAGGGCAGGGGAAAATCGGTCATGACGATTCCTTCTCCAGCGCGGTGACGCGCTTCTCCAGAGCGGTGATCCGCTCATCGGCTGTGGGGGGCTTCGGGGCCGGGGGCTTGGTCGGCGGCTTCGGCGCCGTCGGCGACCAGCTGGCCGCGTGCTTCAGGCGCTCCGCGACATCGGCCCGAATGCCGGGCATCCCGCCGCTGATCCCCTTGGGGTCGACTTTCCCGGGCTGCCACTCCGCATGGCCGATGACCGACGTGTCCCCGTCCTTGCCCCAGCCGTGCGCCCGGACCAGGGCGGCCGACGCGCGGACGATCGCCTCACGCTGCACGGCCGGCCACGGGTCGACGCCGTCGCCGAGGTTCTCGCACTCGAACCCGTAGAAGCGGGCGTTGCCGTCGGTGTTCGCCTCGTTGTCCGCGGGCAGCGCCTTCTCAGCGATCGTCGCGGACAGCACGTCGTCGTCTCGCGCTCGGCCGACGCGGACGGCCATGCGCACGGTGTCTTCGTCGGGGGCGGAGAGATTCCGCAGATCTGGGCACTGCGGGTGAAGGCGTGGCGCAGCCTGGACCTTGGGCCGCGACGCCCAGCACGTCGAAGCACCCGCCATCACCATGGGCCTCGCTATCCAGCCCGAAGTCCTGGACGCCCTGGGACGCGTCAAAGGCGCCGACGGACGCGGCCTGCTCGCCCGGTTCCTCTACGCCAAGCCCCTCTCACTCGTCGGGAGCCGCAACCTCACCCCCGCTCTGCTCGCAGAGGAAGCCGCCGCCACCTACGCCCAGCGCTTGGGCGGCCTCACGATGGCCTTGGCGGACTGGACCGACCCCGCCGTCCTCACCCTCACCGCCGAGGCGGACGCGGTGCTCCTGGCCTACCAGAAGGTCACTGAGTCCCGTATCGGGAAGGGCCGCAGCCTCCACCCGATCATCAAGTGGGCCTCCAAGCGAGATGGGGCCGTGGCCCGCATCGCCGGACTCCTCCACCTCGCCACCCACGCCGACAACGGATGGATGGTCCCCATCAAAGCGGCCACCATGGCCGCCGCCACCGAGATCGGCGACTACTTCACCGCCCACGCACTCGAAGTCTTCGACGCCATGGGCGCCGACCCTGCCCAGGGAGCCGCCCACCAACTCCTCACCCACCTCAAGGAACAGCGCCTCTCCGCCTTCACCAAACGCGAACTATTCCGGGGCCTGGCCCGCAGCGACTTCCCCGCAATGACGGACCTCGACCCCGCCCTTGTCCTCCTCGAAGAACACGGATGGGTCCGACAGCACCCCCAGCCGTCCCGCACCGGACGGGGCCGGCCGCCGTCGCCTCGCTTCGACACCCACCCCAGCGTCACCCCGCCGCTCACCAGCGGCTGACAGAAACCCCTGGACCGCTGACAGAACTGACAGAAATCAGCGAAACATCCCCTGACCTGCACAGACGATCGCTTCTGGCCCTGTGACAGAAATAAAAAGAAGTCCGACAGAAATCAAGCCCGTGCCACGCCGGTCCGGTGGGGTCGCGTGACAGAAAGCCTCCCCAGCTATTTCTGTCAGATTTTCCGCGATTTCTGTCACAGGGCCCCCAGCGGGCAAACCAGCAGGTCAGACGCAGTGCAGGTGATTTCTGTCAGTTCTGTCACGGGAAACCGCCCCACCGCCCCACCCGGACAGCCGAGGAGCCCCCTGGTGACCACCCCTCTGCCCACCACCCACAGAGCGCTCACCGTCCCCCAAGTCATGGAAGCGCTCGAACTCAGCCGATTCACGGTCTACAACCTCATCCGCTCGCGGGAGCTCCCGAGCATCACCATCGGCCGCGCCCGCCGCATCCCCGCCGAATCTCTCCGCACCTTCATGGAAACCAAGCTGGAGGAAGCCGCCTGATGGCACCGAAGAAGAGGAACCCGAACGGCGCCGGCAGCATCTGGCGGCGCAAGGACGGTCGGTATGAGGCCCGCGTGTACGTCCCCCAGCCCAACGGCACGCGCAAGCGTAAGACCGTCTACGGCAGCACCTGGGACGAATGCGACATCAAGCGGCAGGAATTGGTCCTGCGCGACCGGCAAGGCGTCCCCACGCCCACTCGTTCCGCCAAGCTCTCCGAATGGCTGCCCTACTGGCTGGAGGAGTTCGTCAGGGACGACCGCAAGAAGACGACGTACGCCAAGTACGAGACGCACGTACGCCGCTACCTGATCCCGCAGATCGGCTCCAAGCGCCTGGAAACCCTTGGTGCCGCCGACGTGCGCCGCATGCTCACAGCCGTAACGACACAGGCATCGGCTGCGACAGCCAAGGAGTCGCACCGCGTTCTCCGCAGCGCTCTTACGGCCGCATGCCGCGAGGAGCTGATCAGCAGAAACGTGGTCATGCTCGTTCCGGCCCCCCGGGTTCAGTCGCGGGAGCTGAAGCCGTGGGACCTAGAGGAGACGGCGACTTTCCTGGAGGCCGCGAGGAAGAATCCGCTGTACGCAGCGTTCGTGCTGGCCGTTGCTCTGGGTCTGCGGCGGGGAGAGGTTCTTGGACTCCGCTGGTCGGACATTGATCTGGAACGCCGGACGCTCACCGTACAGAACCAGATTCAGCGGGTGCAGAAGGAGCTGTACGCGGACTCCACGAAGAACCGCCGCACGCGCGCCATCCCCGTACCGCTCATGTGCGTGGCGCCGCTGCGCTGGCAGCGGCTCCGCCAGGGTGAGCAGCGCCTCGCCGCAGGGCACGCCTGCAATGACAGCGACTACGTGTTCACGACCAGGACCGGGCGAACTATCGAGCCGAGGAACCTCAGCCGGTCGTTTGAGCGCATCACGGAGGACGCTGGACTGCGCCGCATCCGGCTGCACGACGCCCGGCACGGATGCGCCACGCTCCTGTTCGCCGCCGGTGTGCCGGCACGGGTCGTAATGGAAATCCTCGGGCATTCACAGATCGCCGTGACCATGAACATCTACACCCACGTCTCCGATGCCAGTCGGCGGGAGGCTATGGGACACATGGACAGACTCCTCAAGCGCCGTCAGGCATAGAGAGCTGCAAATTCCCGTGTTGCTCGCAGATTGGAATCTGCGGGCAACACGGGGTGCGGGCACGCGGATCATTTCCCCCATACGTCATTGGCCGCCGTAACCGCTGCCGCGAGCGCCGCGATGACGGCCACTGGGATCCCAATAGCAGCAATCCTCTCCCCTGCGGACAGTCGTGACCACCAGGAACCCGAAGCTACGTTTTCTTCTACCTTCAACTGCGCGCGCGAGGCCCTGCGCTTCATGAGCTGGTACGAGGGAATCAGCGCCCCGACCGTGTACAAGGCGATCAATGCCAAGTCGAACGCCCCACGACCGCTACTTGCCTCCCGCACCCTCTTCATGCACTCTGCCGCACTGTCGTCGTCCACTCCGCGCACGAGGAAGAAGGTACCCGCGCCGAGAAAGAAGGCTAGAAAAATATAGGCAACGATGTTTTCGTATCTTGGGGAGCTGAATACCGCACCACGGGAGACCAGAAAATTTTCGATTCGGGCGATCTGGCCAAATGCCCAGGTCGTATCAGACCCCGACACGTTTACTTCGGTGCGATCCTTGTCGATTATTATCTTCACCCCCCGCTCTTGCGAGGCGGTATCGGCTTCTAGCGATAGATTGTTCCAGTCTTGGTTCAGTTCCGGCGCACCACTGCGAACCGTTTCGACGAGATCCGGGAGGTTAGTTTTCCAAAATCGCGTATTGGCGGCCACGGTGGAAATTCGAACCTCGGGCAGAGGTATCCCTTCGCACGCCATCGAGAACATGCGCTCAAGGTCATCCCTGCCCAACCGACACTGGTAGAAGACCTTGCGAAGATCCGTCTGCTGCCCCGAGGGCCCGGGAGTCGTCATGGGCCAAATGATGCCCTGGCCTCGGGCTCAAAATTGCCCACTTGACCCGACTCACTCACAAGGCAAGGTGCGTACGGCGGGGAGCGGGCCATCCCGGTCAGGCGCCTGAGCGGGGGCGTCGGCCGGGGATGCCAACTGCCGTCAACTACTACCGTCAACGCCCCCGCAGCGGCTCGCTGCGGGGGCGTTCTGGCTGGTGGGCGCGGACGGTTTCGAACCGCCGACATCTGCTTTGTAAGAGCAGCGCTCTACCCCTGAGCTACGCACCCGTGGATGAGGCAACAGATTACATGGCTTACGGCCCCTCCCCGCAAACCGGTTCCCCGTTCCCCTGGTCTTCCCCAGGTCTTCCCCGCGCCCCGGAAGCGTGCGGGGGCTATCCCCACCCCCAAGACGGTAGCCGTCCGGATGCCTCCCGGATGGTGCGAGTACATACGGTGAAGGCACACCGGCGGCACTATCGGGGGGACCGACCACCATGACCTTGCGTACGCGCACACTCACCAGCGCCCTCGGCGCCACCGGCGGGGTTCTTGTGCTTGTTGCTGCCCTCAGTGGGTGCGGGGGTACCGATGTCGACGATGCTCCCGCCGAGCGCAAGTCGTTCGCGCTCGGCGGCAAGGCGCTGACCATTGATTCCGAGAACTCCAGTGTGGAGCTCGTGCCGGCCGATGTGCGGCGGGTCGAGGTGACGCGGCGGTTCGATGGGTGGGTCGTGCTGGGGAACGGGCCCGAGGCCGTCTGGGAGATGAACAACGGGGTCCTGCGCCTTCAGGTGAAGTGCGACGCGATGATCAGTAACTGCGAGGCGCAACACCGGGTGAAGGTGCCGCGTGGGGTGGCCGTGACCGTGAACGGGGACAACGGGAAGGTCACCGCTTCCGGGTTCGATACGCGGCTCGATCTCGCGTCCGACAACGGCGAGGTGGTGGTCCGGGACTCCAGTGGGCCGCTGAAGCTGGAGAGCGACAACGGTGAGGTCGTGGCGGAGCGGATCTCCGCTTCGTCCGTGAACGCCCACTCGGACAACGGTTCCGTGCGGCTGATGTTCACCAGCGTGCCTGCGCTGGTGGAGACCGTCAGCGACAACGGGGGGATCACCATCGAGCTGCCCGAGGGCGAGGACACGTACGCCGTGACCGCCGAGGCCGACAACGGGGACGTATCCGTGAAGGTGCCGCGTCGCGACGACAGCCCGCATGTGGTGCGGGCGCGCAGCGACAACGGCGAAGTCACCGTCCGAAGCGCGAACTAACCGACCCGTGTGTTCGTCCTTACCTGGTGGGAGAATGAACCGGGCAGGGCGAAACGGCACGGGAGAGGGATGTGACGGCGACACACGCGCGGCCGCAGGCGAAAGCGGGTGGGGGTTCCGTCGTCCGGGATGTCCTGACACTGATGCTGTTTCCGGTCCCCTTGCTGGCCGCCGCGCTGCCGGCGGCCTTCGCGGGCGGAGGTACGCGGCGTTGGTTCGGCGGGCGCGGGGGCGAGAATCAGCGGGCCGACGCCCAGGCGGCGAAGGATGCCGCCGCAGCCGCCTTCTACGAGCTCGACACCGCGCAGCGCGATCTGCTGATCTCCATCGAGACGATCACCGCCGTGGACAGCTCGCCCCGGGCCCGTAAGGCCGTCGACGACTTCGCCGCGCTGGGGCGGCGGATCGACGAGGTGAGCCATGGGTACATCACAGCCGTCGACGCGCACGACCTCGACCGGCACGATCTGGAGCCGTCGGTCGCCGCCCACGCCCTGACCGAGCTGACGAAGGCGAAGGACGAGCTCGTACGGGTCAAGGGCGAGCTCGACCGGTTCGCTCAAGGTCTCGGGCCGCTGCTCGGCAGCGCCGAGACGCAGCTCGCCCGGCTCGCACCCGCCGTGGAGCGCGCACGGCAGGCGCTGCTCGGGGCGAGCAATGCCCTCGATGCCGTACGGGCCTCCGGCCTGCGCGCCGACGACCTAGCGGCGCGGCTGGCGGCTCTCGCGCCGGAGCTGACGCGGCTCAATCAGGGCGCCGGCCGGCATGGCGTGCCGGAGACGCTGCAGCGGGCCGACCAGGTGCTGCGGGACGCCGAGGCCGTACGGGCGGAGGCTGACCGGCTTCCGGAGCGGGCCGCCGAGATCGGCCGGCGTCTGGTGTCGCTCCGTACCCGCGCCCAGGCACTGACAACGCGCGCGCGCTCGGTCGAGCCGGTCCTGAGCGAGCTGCGGCGCCGGTTCTCGGCCGCGTGCTGGCAGGACCTCCAGCCCGTTCCCGAGCAGGCCGCGGTGAATATCCGGCAGGCCGAGGAGAAGCTCACGGAAGCCACGAAGGCCCGTGACGAGCAGCGGTGGGCCGATGCGACGGCGCAGCTGAGCACGGTCCGCGCCCTGCTGAACGCGACGGACGAGGCGGTGTCCGCCGCCGGTGACCGCTTGCAGCGGCTGAACGCGGTGGCGAAGGACCCGCAGCAGGAGATCCAGCGGACCCGATTCGCGATCCGGGACGCCCAGCGGCTGGCGATGGACGGGCGCAACACCCCCGATCCGCGCCATGCCCGGCCGCTGGACGACGCCGTGTCCCGGCTGGACCGGGCCGTCGCGGGGCTGGAGGGGCGCCACCCGGACTACTGGCACTTCCTGACCGAGACCGAAGACGTACGCCAGTCCGTGGCACGCGTGGTCTCGGGCATCCGTGAGGAGCGCGGGGCCGGGGCCTGAGGCAGGGCGGGCGGGCGGGAGAGGCGGGCGGGAGACAGGAGGGGTGGCCCCTTTTCTCTACGCTTGTCCCCGGCCGTCCATGGGCCGATCCTGGAAGTAGGCAGGAAGGTCCTCGCAGTAGGCAGGCAGGTCCTCGCCCGTACGACGCGCCGTATCCGCCTGCGGCCGAAGGAGGCTCGTATGGCCCTTCACGTCCCCCATCTACGGCATGGCCCGACTCCGTCGGGCGTACGCAGCAGGACCGTGCAGCTCGATGAGCATCTCCCCCTCGATCACCGGCTCAACCAGGTCTACCGGGTCGGCGCCGGGCTCACCGGGCTCGTTCTGCTCGTGTTCGGCATCCTCGGTCTCATCGACAAGGTCGGTTTCTTCGATACCGGTGGCGACACCGTGGCGAGCCTCAACACCAACGGCGCGCTCAGTGTCCTGTCCATCTGCGTCGGGCTGCTGCTCTTCGCCGGAATGGTGATCGGCGGCAATGTCGCCTCGACGCTCAACATGGTCCTGGGGATCGCGTTCATCCTGAGCGGGTTCGTCAACCTCGCTCTGCTGGACTCCGACTTCAACTTCCTCGCCTTCCGCATGCAGAACGTGCTGTTCAGCTTCGTGGTCGGCCTGATGCTGATGTTCTTCGGCATGTACGGACGAGTCAGCGGCCGCCTTCCGCACGACAACCCGTACTGGCAGGCCCGTCACCCCGAGCAGGCCGCGCGCGAAGCGCGTCGTCGGCCGGCTCCGCGGATGCCGGAGGTTCGGCGGTAGCGGCGTGGGTGCTGTCCCTGGGCTCTACCCTTGGACCATGCCTCGCTATGAGTACCGCTGCCGCCCCTGCGGCGACACGTTCGAAGTCAGCCGTCCGATGGCGGAGTCCTCCGCCCCCGCCACCTGCCCCGCCGGGCACGAGGACACCGTGAAGCTGCTCTCCGCCGTCGCCGTGGGCGGCGCCGCCCAGTCCGCGCCCGCACCGGCCGGTGGCGGGGGCGGAGGCGGTTGCTGCGGGGGCGGTTGCTGCGGCTGACGGATGTATGAGCGGGGCGGCGCTACCTCTTGCGCGAGAGCGTCAGCCCGCCCGCGACCGTGAACAGCACGCTTTCCGCGGTCCCCGCTACCGGCGCCGCTCCGCACCCGCGGCCCCGATGAACCGGCGCAGGATCTCCTCCCCCGCCGCGATCCCCGTCTCGCCCAGCACCTCGACGTTCGGAGCGGTCCACCCGTTGTCGGCGAGTTCGCCGTGGCCGGGGCGCCAGGCGCGGTCCGCCGCGAGCAGCAGGTCCGCGTCGAGGAGCGAGTCACCGGCGGCGAGGGTCAGTGAGGCGCCGCAGCGGCGTGCGACCTCGTTCATCGCGGCGCTCTTGGTGAGCGGCCTGGGTACGGCGTAGATCTTGCGGCCCTGGAGCGAGACCGTCCAGCCCCGGCCGTCCGCCCAGTCCGCCAGTTCCTTCACCCAGCCCTCGGGAAGCAGCGAGCGCTCGACGACGAGATACGCGAAGACGTCTTCGGCGATCCGTTCCTTGAGGAGCCAGGCGGGGTCGGCGGCGGCGACGAGGTGGGCCCTGACCTCGGCGAGGGAGGCGCATTCGTCGGCGAGCCGGGCCGCGACCTGCCGCTGCCAGTCCCGGTCGGAGACCCCGTCGACCAGGATGTGTCCGCCGTTGGCGCAGATGGCGTACTGCGGGGCGGGGCCGGGGAGATGGATGCGGTGGTACTGCTCGCGGGTGCGGGTGGTGGTGGGGACGAACACCGTGCTGCCGCTCAGTGCTTCGAGCAGCGCCCCCGCCGTCTCGGTGACGTACGACAGCGGCTTGTGCCCGTAGATCTCGACGCAGAGCAGCCGGGGGGCTTCCGCGTCCGGCATGGGCAGATTGAGGGCCGCGGCCGAGTAGATGAGGGTGCGGTCGAGGTCGCTCGCGACCAGCGTTACCTGTGTGCTCACTTGCCCGTCACCGCCCTGCCGTCCGCACCGGTGGCACCGCGGGTGAACCGCGGGTGGATCAACCCCACGCAGGTGTACGGGAGTTCGTCGACCTCCTCGACCGGTACGCCGCGCTGTTCGGCGAGAAGTCGCACGTGGTCGAGGTCGGCGCCCGCGCCGCGCTTGGCGAGGATCTTCCAGGGAACGCGGCGCAGCAGTACGCGTGTTGTCTCGCCGACACCCGGCTTGACGAGGTTCACGTCGTGGATGCCGTACTCCTCGCTGATCCTCTCGACGGCGGCCCAGCCCTCCCAGGTGGGGGCGCGGTCGGCCGCGAGGAGCTCCTTGACGTCGGCGTCCACCGCGTCCACGACCTCGCCGAAGCGGTCGGCGACCGTGTCGATGAAGTGGCCGGACACATCGGTGCCGGCGAGCTCGCGGTAGAACTTCGCCCCGTGGAAGTCGTCCGGGCCGACCAGGTCGGAGCGCAGGACCGTACGGGAAATGAGGCCGGAGACCGTGGAGTTGAGGCAGGCGGAGGGTATGAGGAAGTCCTCCCGTGTGCCGTAGGTCCGGACGCAGCCACCGGGGTCGGCCAGGACCGCGATCTCGGGATTGAAGCCCTCGAACTCGGCGAGGGCGGCGGCGAGTTCCCTCGTGATGGCGCCCTTGCCCGTCCAGCCGTCGACGAAGACGACGTCCGCCGGGTCGTGGTGGGCCGCCAGCCAGCGCAGGGCGTTGGCGTCGATGCCCCGGCCGCGCACGATGGAGACGGCGTAGTGCGGCAGGTCGAGTCCGTAGCGGTACTGGGCCCAGCGGCGCATCAGCACGCCCACGGGAGTGCCGGCCCGGGCCAGGGAGACCAGGACGGGGCGGGGGGACCGTTCGGCGAGGACGGTCTCGGTGACGGTGCCGACGGCCCGGGCCACCCGGGCGGCCGAGGTGTCGAGCGCGGCCTTGAAGAGGTCCTGGTACTGCGGCGTCGGCTGGTATTCGACGGGAAGCGACTCGGCGTAGTGCGCGCCACCGCTCTGTATCGCTTCCTCGCGCTCCTCGGTGGGCGCTTCCAGCTCGGTGTCCGAGAGGTCCTGGAGCAGCCAGCCGACGTCGCCCCCCGCGTAGGAGGAGAAGGCGGGGCCTCGGAGGGGCTCGGGCAGCATGGGGGGCTCCTGCCGTTCGACGGCGCGGGACGGGGCGTACGAAGGGACCACGGCCAGCAGTACGTGGTCGGCGTGTGCGGCGAGCCGGGCCAGCAGACCGTCGGGGGCGTGCAGTGCGGGGGTGTCCGCGGCGGAGTCCACGACGGCCACGACGGCGTCGAAGCCGGCACCCGCGACGTTGTACGCGTACCGGTCGCCGGGGCCGTCCGCCGGATCGTCGTGGGCCGGGAAGACCAGCCGGCTGCGTATCGCGTACCCCGGGTTATCGAGGGCGAGGACCGGGGAGCGCGTCGTGGTGGAGTACCGCACCTCGGCGGCTGAGACCTCCTCCAGGGCCGTGCCGAGGCGGAGCGGGGCGTACATCAGCTCCTCGAAGCCGAGGACGAGTACGCGCCGGGCGTCGCCCAGTGCCTCGTCGATACGGGCCGCCATGCCCGGCAGGGCCGCTTCCAGGGTTGCGCGGTGCGCCGGGGTGAAGCCGTGCCGTCCACCGTCGGGGACGCCCGAGGGCCACGCCAGCTCGATCCGGGTAGGGTCGCGCTTCGCGGGCTCGTCGTCCCCTGCCTCAAAAGCAGACGCTGCCGACTCCTGGGCCGCCACCAGGCTCTGCCCCCGCTCCAGCACACCGTCCGGCAGGAGCACCGTCCCGACGCTTCTGGCCACCAGGTCGACGCGGGCGCCGATCTCGTCGGCGAACTCGGCCAGCCGCCCCCGGTCCGTCGCCGAGCGCATGTCCGCCAGCGCCACGATGACGTACCGCTCACGGGGATACAGCTCGTGCAGGGCCCGGATCGTGTTGAGCACGGTGTTGCCCGTGGAGAACTCGTCGTCGACCAGTACCAGCGGCGCATCGGAGGGGGTGGGCGACAGCAGGGCCGGGTCCTCGGGAAGCAGCAGGTGCGAGGTGGCGTGCGAGTGCGACTCCTCGAAGCCGCCCGCACGGGCCACACCCTCGACGGGCCGGCGCGTCGAGTGGAGGTACGGCGCCACACCGAGCCCGTCCGCCACCGCGTGGCCGAGGCCGGTCGCGGTCTCCGCGTACCCCAGGACGACGGCGTGGCGGGCCTCCGCCTCACCAAGGAGGTCGCGTACCCGCTCCCCCAGCTCGAAGCCCGCCCCGTAGACCACGGAGGGCTTCTGCGGTACGTGCTTGCCCAGCACGTTCGATACGAGCAGGTGTGCCCGCTTGGGGTTGCGGCGCAGGGCGAGACCCAGCAGGTCCCGGAGCTCCCCGTCGCCGACGAGCTCGACTCCCAGCCGCTCGGCAACCCAGCTGCCCGTCCACACCACGTCCACTGTCTCTTTCCTCGTTGCGCGCTCGCTCATCGATACGCGCTCAGTCCGCCAGGCCCGCGGCCAGCAGCTCCACGAACCCGACGTCTTCCTTCGCCACACCGAAGACCTCGGCCCGCTGCACGGTGCGCTCGGCCCATGCGCGGTGCGGCTTCACTTCGTTCATCTTGTTCGTATACGCCGACCGGAGCACTCCGCCGCCACCGCGCTCGGGCCGCAGGATGTCCCGCGCGTCGCTGAACTCCTCGTGGCTGACCACGGACAGCGCGTGCACGGGCAGCACGTGGGACGGGTGGATGCAGGTCTTGCCGAGCAGCCCGTTGGCACGGTCCAGCTCGATCTCGCGCAGCAGTCCGTCCAGGTCGTGTTCGATCAGGGCGGTACGCAGTTCCTCGGCTCGCCCGGCGAAGGGGCTGCGGCGCAGCTGGGGCTTGAACATGCGCTCCTGGAGCCTGAAGTACTCCCACACCGGACCGGTGATCGTGAAGCCCGTGCCGTCGGCCCGGCCCAGCACGTTGACGACGTCGCCGATGACGGCGCTGACGATCTGGACGTCGTACGCCGTCATGTCGGAGGCCCGGCGCAGACCGTACGCAGAGCAGAAGTCGGTGACGCCGAGCCGCAGTGCGAGCACCCGCTCGCGGTACTTGTTCACGGTGCGGGAGATCCCCTGGAGGACTTCCGCCCGGGTCTCCAGGTGCAGCAGCTCCGGTGACTCCAGGACCGGCATCGCGAAGAGCCGCCGCCCGGTTGTCGCCTCGGCGCTCACGAGCGCCTCCAGAAAGAGGACGCCGCGCTCCTCCGTGAATTTCGGCAGTACGAATCCGGACAGCAGCCGGACCGAGCCGCCGAGCCGGCTCACCAGGTCGGTGATCTGTTCGGGGGCGCGGACCCGGATGAAGAGCAGCGGCGTCTCCGTGCCCCTCGCCGCGAGGTCCGCGAACTGCCTGACCAGGTTCGCTTCGCCGTCCGCCACCTCGGCGTCGTCGATCGAATCCTCCAGGCACAGCACCATCGAGACGACTCCGCGACCGGCCTGCTTGACCACGTCGTCGGCCAGGGTCGGCCGGGTCGCGGGGCTGTAGAGCGTGGCCCCGAGGGCCGCCGAGAGCATGCGGGCGGGAGAGTCGGCGTCGAATACGCACGGCTCCTGGAAGAACAGGCCCTCCCGGACAGCGGGCGAGATATGCCCGAAATGACGCATGTGATCCCCCGTACTTCCTGACCGGCCGGACAACGTATGGCCGGTAATAGTACGTACGGACGGGTGTCGGCAGTTCCCCAGAGGCATGAATTTCGGGTAACCCGTCCATTACGCGCACTCCCCGCGAGTTACCGCCACTCCACCCGTAACGCCTCCGCGGGGGCCGCCACCGAAACCCGTCGGGCCCCCGCGTTGTCCGTTCGGCCTGCCAACAGGCAGGATGACGGGCATGACGCACGCGATGCTGAAGGGCTCGAACGTCCCCCTCGATGCCACGGCCGTACGGGCCGTGCTGCGCTGGACCCCGGGCGCCGGCGTCCCCGATGTGGACGCCTCCGCCCTGCTGCTCGGCGCCTCCGGCCGGGTGCGTTCCGACGAGGACTTCGTCTTCTACAACCAGCCCCGGCACCCCTCCGGCCTGGTACGACGCCTGCCCAAGCGCAGCGTCCCCGAGGGGCTCACCGACACGATCGAGGCGGATCTCTCCTCGCTCGACCCCTCGGTGGACCAGGTGGTGATCGCCGCGTCCTCCGACGGGGCGGCGTTCGAACGGGTCAGGGATCTGCGCATCCTGCTGTACGACGCCGCGTCGGCCGACGGCGATCCGATGGCCGTCTTCGACGTCCGGGCGGAGACCGGCGAGGAGACCGCCATCATCTGCGGCGAGCTCTACCGGCGTGGTGAGGGCTGGAAGTTCCGGGCGGTCGGGCAGGGCTATCCGACGGGCCTCGTCGGACTCGCGACGGCGTTCGGTATCTCGGTCGACGAGACGGCCACGGAGCCGGCCCCCGAGCAGGACCAGGCGTCCGCACCCGCTCAGGCCGCACCCGTGCCCGCGCCGCCGTTCCCGCCCGCGCCCGAGCTCGCCCCCGACGCCCAGGCCACGGTGCAGCACCAGCAGCCCGCGTACGGATACCCGCAGCCTGCCGGGCAGCACTCCGCCCCGCCCCAGCCCGCCTACGGCTACCCGCAGCCGGCCGCCGCCCCGCCCGCGTACGGCTATCCGCAGCCCGCCGCAGCGGCGGCGTACGCGCCGGACCCGAATTTCACGCTGCCCCCGCAGGGCCCTCAGTTCGTCAGGTCCTGAGCAGGACTGAGCAGGACTGAGCAGGTCCTGAGCCACGCGTGGCGTCCCGGGCGCCGTCACGCCCGGGTCTTGTAGCCGCGCCCCCACTGCATGCCGAAGCCGTACAGCCGGTCCAGTTCCGACTGGAAGCCGTATACGAACTTCACCTCGCGCCGCACGATCAGCTCGTCCTTGATGTTCTCGACGGTGAACACGGCGCAGGACCGTGCCTGCGGGGCCCTCTCGTCGAGCTCGATCTCTATCCGGGGGCCGTTGCCCGGATAGAGCGTCACCTTGGCGTGCGTACGGTCGAAGGCCGGCGTCTGGTCGTAGATGTAGACGAAGAACAGCAGCCGCTTGATCTGGTCGCGCTGGTCGAGGTTGACGTACACGGTCTCCCCCGACGGCGCCCCGAAGCGGTCGTCGCCGCTGAGCCGGATGTACGGCGGCCCGTTCAGATCACCGATCAGATTGCCCAGGGGCTGCACCACGCCCCTGGTGCCGTCCTTCAGCTCGTACATGCAGCCCAGGTCCAGGTCGACGTTGACCACGCCCTGGGTGTGCGCCTGGACGACATCGGGCTGGAAGAGCTTCATGGGACGCAGCAGCCGCCCGCTTTGCCGCGACCTGCCCTCGATGTCCGAGCTGCGCATCCTCCAGGAGAGGTTGACGCGGAGATTTCCGGACAGGGCGCCCTGTTTGTTCAGTGAGACCGTGGCATGCCGCTTGGAGAGCACGATCGAGTTCGTCGCGGAGTTGCCCGCCTCGAACACCGCTTCCCGCCCCGGCCACAGGCTGTCCCAGAAGGCCATCCCAACCCCCCACATTTCCGGTTGTGCCCGGGTGGAGCCGCCGACTGGGCTCCAGGCGTCCCGGGCGTCGTCACAGCCCCCGTACGTCACTGCGGGGCGGCCCCGGGCCGGTTCCGGAGAACCGCCGCCGTGTGGGCCGCCCCGCAGAGAGCGTTCCTCATTCCCTACCGGGTCACACCCCGGAGGAGACTTCCGCCTTGGAACCGGAGCTGTCGCCCCCGTCGCCTTCTGCCGCGTCGATCGCCTTGTTGCGGCGGACCGACGACCAGAAGGACCAACCGATCAGCACGACGCCGACGAGGCCGGTGATGATCTCGTTGATCTCGTACTGGATGGTGACGAGCAGGATGACGGAGAGGGCGCCGATCGCGTAGTGCGCGCCGTGCTCCAGGTAGACGTAGTCGTCCAGCGTGCCCTGGCGGACCAGGTAGACGGTGAGCGAACGGACGTACATGGCACCGATACCGAGGCCGAGGGCCATCAGCACGATCTCGTTGGTGATGGCGAAGGCGCCGATGACACCGTCGAACGAGAAGGACGCGTCGAGGACCTCGAGGTAGAGGAACATGAAGAACGCGGCCTTGCCGGCGAGAACGACCGCGGAGACCGGATTGCCGGCCTTCTTGGCCTCTTCCTCGGCCTCGTGCTCGCGCTCCTCCTCCTCTTCGAGCTTGTTCTCGAAGAATCCCGAGAGCCCACCGACGACGAGGTACGTGATGAGGCCGGCGATGCCGGACAGCATGACCGTTTCCGCCTTGTCCGCGTGACCGCCACCGTGCTGGTGGGCGTGGGTCGCGAAGGTCATGGCGGAGATCATCAGGATGATCAGCGCGACACAGACCGACAGCATGTCGACCTTGCCGAGCTTGGCGAGGGGGCGCTCGATCCAGCGCAGCCACTGGATGTCGCGGTCCTCGAAAATGAAGTCGAGGAAGATCATGAGCAGGAACATGCCACCGAAGGCGGCGATCGACGGATGCGCGTCCGTGACCAGTTCCTTGTACCTGTCGGGGTCGTTGAACGACAGGTCGATGGCCTCGATCGGCCCGAGATTGGCACTGATGGCGACGATCACGACGGGGAAGACCAGCCGCATACCGAAGACCGCGATGAGCACACCGACCGTGAGGAAGATCTTCTGCCAGAAGGCATTCATCTTCTTCAGGATTCCGGCGTTGATCACCGCGTTGTCGAAGGACAGCGAGATCTCCAGGATCGACAGGATGGCAACAATGCCGAACGCCTGCCACCCCCCGTAGAACACCGCTGCGACCAGGCCGAGCGCGGTAATCGCGAACGACCAGCCGAAGGTTTTCAGAATCACTGGCACCCCATCGTGTTTGTACGGACCTCCCCCGGTGAGTGAGGGGCTCCCCCGCGTGTACGCGGCTTTACGAAACGTTGACCCCGAAGTCTAGAGCGATGCCTCGTAGCCCCGACGCGTACCCCTGCCCGACTGCACGGAATTTCCACTCCCCGCCGTACCGGTAGAGCTCACCGAAGATCATCGCGGTCTCCGTGGAGGCGTCCTCGCTCAGGTCGTACCGCGCCAGCTCCTGGCCGTCCGCCTGGTTCACCACGCGGATGAACGCGTTGCTGACCTGCCCGAACGTCTGCCCCCGATTGTCCGCCTCATGGATCGACACCGGGAAGAGGATCTTGTCGCAGTGCGCGGGCACCTGGTCGAGGTGCACGATGACCGACTCGTCGTCGCCCTCGCCCTCCCCCGTGAGGTTGTCGCCCGTGTGCTCCACGGAGCCGTCCGGGCTCGTGAGGTTGTTGTAGAACACGAACCACTCGTCACCGAGCACCCGGCCCGACTGGCACAGCAGCGCGCTGGCGTCGAGGTCGAAGTCGGCTCCGGTGGTGGATCGTGCGTCCCAGCCGAGCCCGACCAGCACCTGGGTGAGGTTGGGTGCGGCCTTGGAGAGGGAGACATTGCCTCCCTTGGCGAGCGTGACGCCCATGTGTGTCCTCCCCGTGTCGATGGATGAGAACGTCAGGCGCCGCACATCGTGCGGCGCCTGACGGGAAAAGCTGGTGTGACTCAGACGTTCACGCCGAAGTCCTGCGCGATACCGCGCAGACCCGAGGCGTAACCCTGGCCGATGGCGCGGAACTTCCACTCCGCACCGTTGCGGTACAGCTCGCCGAAGACCATCGCGGTCTCCGTCGAGGCGTCCTCGCTCAGGTCGTAGCGCGCGAGCTCAGTGTTGTCTGCCTGGTTCACCACGCGGATGTACGCGTTGCGGACCTGGCCGAAGCTCTGCTGGCGGCTCTCGGCCTCGTAGATCGAGACCGGGAAGACGATCTTGTCGACGTCGGCAGGGACCCCGGCGAGGTTCACCTTGACGACCTCGTCGTCGCCCTCGCCCTCACCGGTGAGGTTGTCACCGGTGTGCTCGACGGAGCCGTCGGGGCTCTTCAGGTTGTTGAAGAAGACGAAATTGCCGTCGTTGCCCACCTTGCCGTCGACACCCGTCAACAGCGCGCTGGCGTCGAGGTCGAAGTCACCGCCGGTGGTCGTACGGGCATCCCAGCCCAGACCGACGATGACCGCCGTCAGGTTGGGCGCGGCCTTGGTCAGCGAGACGTTGCCGCCCTTGCTGAGGCTGACTCCCACGAGTCCTCCCATAGTTTTAAGGGGCCGGCAGAACCAGCTTCCCCATCGTGCGTTGGCATCGGATCAACGAATGGATCCTAGTGACCGGTTCCCTGCCAAAACAGGCTTTTGGCGGGGCGGCGCCAGGAGATCTCCCGGATCGGGGACCGACCGGGGAGCAGGCGGGGATCAGATCGAGTCGAGGGCCTTGATGTAGTCCTTGAGGTCCCGCGCGTCCGGCAGACCGTTGACGACGCTCCAGCGGACCGTGCCGTCCTTGTCGATGACGAAGGTGCCGCGCACCGCGCAGCCCTTCTCCTCGTCGAAGACGCCGTACGCCCGCGAGGTCTCGCCGTGCGGCCAGAAGTCCGAGAGCAGCGGGTACTCGAGGCCCTCCTGCTCGGCGAAGACGCGCAGGGTGTGGATCGAGTCGTTGGAGACGGCGAGCAGCTGGGTGTCGTCGTTCTCGAACCGGGGCAGTTCGTCGCGCAGTGCGCAGAGCTCGCCCGTGCAGACACCGGTGAAGGCGAACGGGTAGAAGAGCAGCACGACGTTCTTCTCGCCGCGGTAGTCGGAGAGCTTCACGGTCCGCCCGTGGTTGTCCTTCAGCTCGAATTCCGGGGCCTGGGTGCCGACCTCGATCGCCATGAAACGCGTCCCTTCAGTACTCCACCGCATACCCGGACCGGTCCGTCCGGGTGTCCCCACCCTATGCAGTGGCCCTGCGCGCACCTGTACGAAGGCCCCCGGCGGCGTGATGCCGTCGGGGGCCCCGGGTGGTGGGAGAGGGTTCAGCGCTTGGCCTTGGCCCCCTTGGGGGTGACCAGACGGCTGCCCGTCCAGTCCTTGCCCGCACTGATGCTCTTGGTCTGGGCGAGACCGGCTGTCTGGGCAGCCTCGTTGATGTCGCTCGGCTCGACGTATCCGTCACGGCCGGTCTTAGGCGTCATCAGCCAGACCGTACCGCCGTCCTCGAGCAGACCAATGGCATCCACCAGCGCGTCCGTAAGGTCGCCGTCCTCGTCGCGGAACCAGAGCAGGACAACGTCTGCGACGTCGTCGTACTCCTCATCGACGAGTTCCTGGCCGGTAGTGGCCTCAATGCCCTCACGGAGCTCCAGCTCGACGTCGTCGTCGTAGCCGATCTCCTGGACCACTTGTCCGGGCTCGAACCCCAGGCGTGCTGCCGGGTTGGTCCGCTCCTCCGCGTGGTCCGCGGTCGCGCTCACGGGTTGCCTCCTGATCATGTTTCGGAAAATGCTTCACCCACGCGCGTACGCGGGGCGTTGGCCGTAGTCCACACGGGCTCGGCGAATCGCGCAAGTACCCAGCCCCCGAGACCGCCTAAACGGTGACGTTCCCTGCCACGTCGCCGCAACCTCCGGCCGGTCTCCTGCGGGGCCCTCGATAGCGCCAAGTCCGTTTACGTCCTTCCTCAGCTTATGCCGTTTCGATCCGCCAATCGGAGTCGAACAGCCTTTGGGAACGCTTGGACGGGTTGGGCGTATGGTTGCGGTTTGGCCCGACCCATCCTTCGACGCCCATACTCGTGCCAGGGTGCGAGGCTTCAGAACCTCGCGGTTACCCCACGGTAGAGATGACGTTTGCGCCCTCGCGGTACACGATGGAGGCGGCGCACAACAGATGTCCCGGGGGTCCGTTCCCCGTAACCAGGCCCCGTAGAGCAGCACCGAACAGCGAAGGAACAGCGTGGCTTCCGGATCCGATCGCAACCCGATCATCATTGGCGGCCTTCCGAGCCAGGTCCCGGATTTCGATCCCGAAGAGACCCAGGAATGGCTCGACTCCCTCGACGCCGCCGTCGACGAGCGGGGCCGTGAGCGTGCCCGCTATCTGATGCTCCGGCTCATCGAGCGCGCGCGCGAGAAGCGCGTCGCCGTGCCGGAGATGCGCAGTACGGACTACGTCAACACGATCGCCACGAAGGACGAGCCGTTCTTCCCGGGCGACGAGGAGATCGAGCGCAAGGTCCTCAACGCGACCCGCTGGAACGCGGCCGTGATGGTGTCGCGCGCCCAGCGTCCCGGGATCGGCGTCGGCGGCCACATCGCCACGTTCGCCTCCTCCGCGTCGCTGTACGACGTCGGTTTCAACCACTTCTTCCGCGGCAAGGACGAGGGCGACGGCGGCGACCAGATCTTCTTCCAGGGGCACGCGTCCCCCGGGATCTACGCCCGCGCGTTCCTGCTCGACCGGCTGAGCGAGGCGCAGCTCGACGCGTTCCGCCAGGAGAAGTCGAAGGCTCCGAACGGCCTGTCCAGCTACCCGCACCCGCGGCTGATGCCGGACTTCTGGGAGTTCCCGACCGTCTCGATGGGCCTCGGCCCCCTCGGCGCGATCTACCAGGCCCGGATGAACCGCTACATGGAGGCGCGCGGCATCGCCGACACCTCCAAGTCGCATGTGTGGGCCTACCTGGGCGACGGCGAGATGGACGAGCCCGAGTCGCTGGGCCAGCTGTCCATCGCCGCCCGTGAGGGCCTGGACAACCTCACCTTCGTGGTGAACTGCAACCTCCAGCGCCTCGACGGCCCGGTCCGCGGCAACGGCAAGATCATCCAGGAGCTGGAGTCGCAGTTCCGCGGCGCCGGCTGGAACGTCATCAAGCTGGTCTGGGACCGCACGTGGGACCCGCTGCTCGCGCAGGACCGCACGGGCATCCTGGTCAACAAGCTGAACACCACGCCGGACGGGCAGTTCCAGACGTACGCCACCGAGACCGGTGCGTACATCCGCGACCACTTCTTCGGCGACGACCCGCGGCTGCGGGACATGGTCAAGGACATGTCCGACCACCAGATCCTGCACCTGGGCCGCGGTGGCCACGACCACAAGAAGGTCTACGCGGCGTACGCGGCGGCCAAGGCCCACAAGGGCCAGCCGACGGTGATCCTGGCGCAGACGGTCAAGGGCTGGACCCTGGGGCCGAACTTCGAGGGCCGCAACGCGACCCACCAGATGAAGAAGCTCACGGTCGAGGACCTCAAGCGCTTCCGCGACCGGCTGCACATCCCGATCACGGACAAGCAGCTGGACGAGGGCTACCCGCCGTACTACCACCCGGGCCGCGACTCGGAAGAGATCCAGTACATGCACGACCGCCGCCAGGGTCTGGGCGGTTACGTCCCGACGCGCGTGGTGCGGGCGAAGCCGCTGGCCCTGCCCGACGAGAAGACGTACGCGACCGCGAAGAAGGGTTCGGGTACGCAGTCGATCGCCACGACCATGGCGTTCGTCCGCATCCTGAAGGACCTCATGCGGGACAAGGAGATCGGCAAGCGTTTCGTGCTGATCGCGCCCGATGAGTACCGCACCTTCGGCATGGACGCATTCTTCCCGAGTGCGAAGATCTACAACCCGCTCGGTCAGCAGTACGAGGCCGTGGACCGCGACCTGCTCCTCGCCTACAAGGAGTCGCCGACCGGGCAGATGCTGCACGACGGCATCTCCGAGGCCGGCTGTACGGCGTCGCTGATCGCCGCCGGATCGGCGTACGCCACACACGGCGAGCCGCTGATCCCGGTCTACGTCTTCTACTCGATGTTCGGTTTCCAGCGCACCGGTGACCAGTTCTGGCAGATGGCCGACCAGCTCGCGCGCGGCTTCGTGCTGGGTGCGACCGCCGGTCGTACGACGCTGACAGGTGAGGGTCTCCAGCACGCGGACGGCCACTCGCAGCTCCTCGCCTCGACGAACCCGGGCTGTGTCGCGTACGACCCGGCGTTCGGGTATGAGATCGCGCACATCGTCAAGGACGGTCTGCGCCGGATGTACGGGGGGACGCCCGAGGAGAACGAGGACGTCTTCTACTACCTCACCGTCTACAACGAGCCGATCCAGCACCCGGCCGAGCCCGCCGACGTGGACGTCGAGGGCATCCTGAAGGGCGTGTACCGCTACAAGAGCGGCGAGAAGGGCCAGATCCCGGCCCAGATCATGGCGTCCGGTGTGGCGGTCCCGTGGGCGGTCGAGGCACAGCAGATCCTCGCCGACGAGTGGAACGTCAAGGCGGACGTCTGGTCGGCGACCTCCTGGAACGAGCTGCGCCGCGAGGCCGTGGACGTGGAGCGGTACAACCTGCTCCACCCCGAGGAGGAGCAGCGCGTCCCGTACGTCACGTCGAAGCTCTCCGGTTCCGAGGGCCCGTTCGTCGCGGTCTCGGACTGGATGCGTTCCGTACCGGACCAGATCTCCCGGTGGGTTCCCGGCGCGTACCAGTCGCTGGGCGCCGACGGTTTCGGCTTCGCCGACACCCGTGGCGCGGCCCGCCGCTTCTTCCACATCGACGCCCAGTCGATCGTGCTCGCGGTGCTCACCGAGCTCGCGAAGGAGGGCAGGATCGACCGGTCCGCCCTGAAGACGGCGGTCGACCGTTACGACCTCCTGGATGTGGCCGCGGCCGATCCGGGCCCGGCCGGCGGCGACGCGTAAGCAGACAGATAGCGAAGGGGCGGCGGGACCGGAAGGTCGCGCCGCCCCTTCGCCGTGTCCGGGTCAGCTCTCCCAGATCTTGAAGGCCCTGACCTGGTACGAGGACCTGGGCACCCAGGTGCCGCCGCCCGGGTACGTCTCGAACTCACCGGTCTCGGCGCACTCCGCCGACTGGTAGGTGGTGACGGGCCGCCCGGTGCGGTTGGCGAGCGCCTGGGCCTTGGTGCCCGCGGGGAGCGGGACGCAGCTGTCGACGTCGACGGTGGACAGCTCGTGGACCTGGCGGGCGCCGGTGAAGTCCGGTTTCTTCCAGAGACAGAGCTGCCCGGCGTCACAGGTGCCGAGTTGGACGGGTGCGGCGTGGACACCGGTCGGCGGGATCAGTGCGGTGGCGGCCAGTGCGGCCGCAAGGACAGTGGTGCGCATGATGGTTCGTCCCCCGTGGTCGTGCGGATCAGTTGTCCGCACCCTGACCTGCGGGGCAGCCCCGGGGGAAGGGGTCTCGGGCGGCGCCACCCTGATAGGGGTTTCTGACGCCGGGCACAAAGAAATCGCCGGACGGGCCATGGAGCCCGTCCGGCGATCGGGGAGAGGAGTGCGGCCCGGAGGCCGAGCGGACCTAGATGTGTCCGGCTCCCGCGCCCGCTTCGGCGTTGTCGCCGCGCTTGGTGAGGGTGGCGACCAGGGCCGCTCCCACGGCGACGATCCCGGCGACCATGAACGCGGTGCTCATGCCCGACACGAACGTGTCGTGCGCGACGCCCGCGATCTTCGCGGCGACCTCCGGCGGGGTGCCGGGGGCGATCGGCGGCATACCGACCTCGACGGCCGACGACGCCTTCTCCAGCTGCTCGGGGGAGACCGGCGGAAGCTCCGCCTCCGCCCAGTTGCCGGCCAGCTTCGAGTCGACCTGGGAAGCCATGATCGCGCCGAGCACCGCCGTACCGAGGCTGCCACCGACCTGCATCGCGGCCTGCTGGAGGCCACCCGCGACGCCGGAGAGCTCCATCGGGGCGTTGCCCACGATGACCTCCGTGGCGCCGACCATGACCGGTGCGAGACCGAGGCCGAGCAGACCGAACCAGATCGACATGGTCAGCGTGCCCGTGCCGATGGTCAGCTGGGACATGCCGAAGCAGGCGACAGCGGTGCACACCATGCCGCCGACGAGCGGCACGCGCGGACCGAACTTGGTGATGAGGACGCCCGCGAGGGGCGAGGCGACGATCATCATTCCGGTCAGCGGCAGCAGATGCAGACCGCTGTCGACGGGGCTCATGCCGTGCACGTTCTGCAGATAGAAGGTGACGAAGAACAGCCCGCCCATGAAGGCGAAGGCCATCAGCACCATCAGGACCACACCCGCCGACAGCGGCAGGGACTTGAACATGGCCAGCGGGATCAGCGGCTCGCGCACGTTCTTCTGGGAGAGCGCGAAGACGACGAAAAGGATCACCGCGGCGCCCAGGAAGCCGAGCGTCTTGTAGTCGCCCCAGCCCCACTCCGCACCCTTGATGAGGGCCCAGATGAGGCAGAACATCGCCTGGGACAGCAGCACGATGCCGCCGATGTCGAAGGATCGCGGGGCGTTCTCCGCGCGGTGGTCCTTGAGGATCACCAGGCCGAGGACGACCGCGACGACACCGACCGGCACATTGATGAAGAAGACGGACTGCCAGCTGACGTGCTCCACGAGCACGCCACCCAGGATCGGGCCACCGGCGGTCGACGCGCCGATCACCATGCCCCAGATGCCGATCGCCATGTTCAGCTTCTCGGCCGGGAAGGTGGCGCGCAGCAGGCCGAGCGCGGCCGGCATCAGCAGGGCGCCGAAGAGACCCTGGAGCACGCGGAACGTGATCACCAGGGCGACGCCGTCGGAGAGGCCGATGGCGGCGGACGCCGCGGCGAAGCCGACGACGCCTATCAGGAAGGTCTGGCGGTGACCGAAGCGGTCACCGAGCTTGCCTGCGGTGATCAGCGACACCGCGAGTGCGAGCATGTAGCCATTGGTGATCCACTGGACGTCGGCCAGCGAGGCACCGAGATCCTTCTGGATGGCGGGATTGGCGATCGCGACGATCGTGCCGTCGAGCGCGACCATCATCACGCCGATGGCAACGGCGAACAGCGTCAGCCAGGGGTGGCCGCGAAGACCCTTGGCCGGGGCTGGGGAAACCGTCTTCTCCGGTTCCCGCGACGCCTTCTCAACGGTGGTCTGACTAGTCATGCGCTGGAGATTAGTGTCAGCCACTGACAGTTGACAAACGGATTCACAACTCGGTAACTGTCCCGTAGCCCACAGGCCATCCAAGCCGGTCGAGGCATCAGGTCGCAGCGTCAGAAAGAGAGCCGATACGTGCCAGAAGGGCAGAAAGCCGAACCTCCGGCCGGGCTGCGTGAACGCAGGAAACAACGCACCCGTGACGCCCTGCTGAACGCCGCCCTGGAACTCTTCACCACGCAGGGCTACGACCGGACGACCGTCGACGAGATCGCCGAGGCCGTCGAGGTCTCCCAGCGCACCTTCTTCCGCTACTTCGCGAACAAGGAGGAGGCCGCTTTCGCCGTACAGACGATGGTCGAGTCCCGCTTCCTCACGGAGCTGCGTCAACGCCCCGCCGCAGAAGCCCCTTTCGAGGCGATGCGCCGGTCCGTCCTGTGCGCCTGGAACAGCATCGGCGAGGCCATCGAGGCGCTCATCCCGATCGACCTCCACATGAGGACGTACCGGATGATCGAATCGACCCCGTCGCTCATCGCCGCCCACATGCGCCGCGGTGTCGCCCTGGAGGACGAGATCGCCCAGCTGATCGCCCGGCGCGAAGGGCTCGACATGGAGACCGATACGCGCCCGCGGATCGCCGTCGCCGCGTTCGCCGCGGTGATGCGGGTGGCCGGACAGCAGTGGGGCCAGGGGCACGACACCAGCATGGAATCGCTGCGGGTCCTGACCGAGGAGTACCTGGACCACCTCGGTCCCGCGCTGGCCGAAAACTGGCGGACCCCGCCAACCGGGGCCTCGGCCCAGTAAGACCGGTCGGTCCAAGTTCCGGCTCCGGGTGTGCCGCACATCTCAGGGTCTCCGCATGGCGGACCTCACACACGGCCGGCCAGGCAACCCGCATCCCGCGCCAACAGGGCGTCAGGCGCACCGCAGCGTACGCGGGGCACACACGCAGTGTGAGGAACGGCGGCCGAATTCCTCGCCAACGGGTGATGCGTGTCACCCCTGCCACGGGCTCCGGCGCGCGTCTCCTAGGGTGAGGCTCAGTGACTTCCTTCGACTCCTCCCCCACGCTCACCGCATGGCGCGCTCTGCTCGCCGTCGCGGTCGTGTTCGTGATGCTGGCGACCACCGGGTGGACCGCCGTGCGTCAGCAACGCTCCGACGAGCCACGCGAGATCGCGCTGGCCTCCTGGGCCCAAGGACGGATAGCCGGTCACGCCCTGCCGGACGTCGGTTCGCCGCCCTACCGGCTGGCCCACTTCTTCGCCACGCTGACCGCCCGGCAGCAAACCACGCTCGCCGACACCTACCCGCTCGTCGTGGGAAATCTGAACGGCGCCCCGGTGACTCTGCGCTACCACGCCAACCGGCAGGCCCTGCAACAGGCGAGGGCCGTGGAGCAGCGGCGGATGCACGACACGAGACTCTCGCCCGGCGGCCGTAACGAGGCGCTGCGCAGGTTGGACCGCTTCCGTTCGATGCTCGCGAACGACCGCCACATCCTGGCCTTCGACCCGTCGGGCAAGGGACTCGCCGCAGAGGTCTTCGGCGATCTCGACACGGCGAGCCGGGTCTCGGTCGTGGTCCCCGGTGTCGATACGAATCTGCTGACCCTGGAGCGCTCCGGCCGGAAGTACTCGGCCCCTGTCGGCATGGCGCAGTCGCTGTACGCGGCCGAGCGCGCCGCCCGCCCCGGTACCCGTACCGCGGTCATCGCGTGGGCCGACTACACCTCCCCCGCCGGGATCGGCGTGGACGCCGCGCTGGGCCGGCTGGCGAGGGCCGGGGCGGTGCGGCTGAACGCGCTGGTCGACGTGTTGCCGGGCACCTCACGCGTCTCGTTGTTCTGCCACAGCTACGGCTCCGTGCTGTGCGGGGTCGCCGCGGACGACCTGCCGTCACGGGTGACGGACATCGCGGTCGCGGGCAGTCCCGGCATGCGGGTGGAGCGGGCGGAGCAGCTGGACACCGGGGCCAGGGTGTGGGCGATGCGGGACCACGACGACTGGATTCAGGACGTGCCGCATCTGGCGGTCGGCGGCATCGGTCACGGCGCCGATCCGGTCGATCCGGAGTTCGGTGCGCGGATCATGTCGGCGCGGGGCGCGATCGGGCACAGCGGCTATTTCGAGCCGGGCACGGAGAGCCTCAGCAACTTCGCGGCGATCGGCGTGGGCGCCTACGACTCGGTCAGCTGCGCGAGCGGCGACGGCGCCTGCCACAGCGGGATTTCCGGCGAGCGGAACTCCTGACGCGCGTAGAGCGCGGTACCTGAGCCGAATTGCGGCTCGCTTCGAGGGGGGACGTGGGGGCCGGTGCCGCATACGATGAGGCACATGGGTGATGTGCTGGCCGGAATTCATGCCACCTGGGAGTTCGACACCGACTCCGTGCTCATCCGCTTCGAACGGGGTATCCGCACGCCGAAGCTCTTCCAGAGCCTGCGTGAACGTCGCGTCCCGCACGCGGCGTTGTCGTCGGTGACGCTGACCCCGGGCAAGCGGGGCACGGTGGTTCTGCACGCGGTGCCGCGACCCGGTGCCGATCCACTGCTTGAGGCTGCGGCCGGGCAGCTGAAGGACGGCTGCGATCCGTACCGGCTGGTGCTTCCCGCCGAACGCGAGATGCTCGCCGAGTACTACGCGGACGAGCTGCGCGCCGTGCTGGGGCCGGACGCGGCACAGCCCGCCGACCGGTTCATGGTCGCGGCGCCCGAGGCCCCGATGAGCTTCAAGGCGTACGACGGCCGGGCCGGCTTCGACGGTGACCGGATCTCTTTCCGGTGGTCCTGGGCCGGTGCGTCCAGCGCCAAGTGGAAGGCCGGCGACCAGACGTTCCCGGTCGGCGAGCTGTGCGGCGTCGAGTGGCGTTCGCCCGAGGCGTTCGACGGCTATCTGCGGCTCGTGCCGCGCACCGCGGTGACGGACTCCGTCATGGCGGGCCCGGTGGACGCGCCCGGTGAGACCTACGGAGGAGTGGGCGGGGCGCAGGGCCTCCGGGCCGCTGTCCGCCCCACACAGGCGGACCAGGACCCGGCGGCGGTCGTCTTCGGTCTCGGCTACGGCCCGGTGCACGAGTCGCTGCCGTTCGCCGCCGCCGTACTGGAATCCGTACGCCGCCGTCAGGCGACGCCCGCGACGGCGCCCGCCGCCCTGGTCGGCGCAGGGCGGCGCGATCCGGCGGACATCGCCGAGCGGATCAGACACCTGGGGGAACTGCACCAGGCGGGGCTGGTCACCGATGACGAGTACGGCGCGAAGAAGGCGCAGCTGCTCTCGGAGCTGTAGCGGGGCCCGGGGCACCGGACGCGGCATCCCGTACTCCGGTATGACGTGGTCGGACGGGTTCGCTCCTAGGGTGGGCGGGCCATGTCCACTTCACCCGCCGGGCCGCCGCCGCCCGCCGACGGCCTGCTGAGCGCCGCCCGCCGCAATCTGCGCGAGCTCGCCCACGGGCTGTCCCACGCGTCCCATCCGCCCACCCCGCTCTTCGCCGACGCCCCGAAACTGTGGCAGCGGCTGCTTCCGTACGGTGTCGTCATCGCCCTGGCGGCCACCTTCGTCCCCGTTACGATCGCCGTCCTGACCTCGCAGTACGGGGTGGGCGGCGGGGTGGCGGGTGCGCTCGCCGTCGCGCAGGCCGCGCCGCTGCTGATGCTGGCGCACCGGCCTCTGCAGGCCTGGTGGATCATCTTCCCGGCCGACATCGTGGGCGCCCTGATCCTGCTGGCCGAACCGGTCGAGAAGTACGACATCTGGCCGTGGACCCCGCCGGTCATCGTCGGCTACCTCTTCGTCCTGCTGGCGCTGGGCCTGCGCGAGACCCGCAGGACCGTGATCAGCGTGTGGCTGGCGACCGGCGCCGCGGGGCTGGCCCTGCACCTGGTCGATCCCGAGCGCAGCAACGGCAGCGCGCTCCTCCTGTTCATCCTCGGTGCGGTGGTGCTGGTGATCGGGGCAGCCGTACGGGAACGGGGCGAGGCCCAGCGGCGGCTCGTCGAGCAGGAGACCATCAGCGAGGCCGAGCGGGCGCAGCGCACGCTCCTGGAGGAGCGGACCCGGATCGCCCGCGAGCTGCACGACGTGGTCGCGCACCATATGTCGGTGATCACGGTCCAGGCGGACTCCGCCCCGTACCGGATCAGCGGGCTCTCCGAGGAGGCGCGCGAGGAGTTCGGTTCCATCGCGGCGAGTGCCCGGGAGTCGCTGACCGAGATGCGGCGGCTGCTCTCGGTGCTGCGCAGCGACGGTACGGAGGGCGAGCGGGCACCGCAGCCCGGGATCGGGCAGGTGCAGACGCTGGTGGAGGCGACGGTACGGGCGGGGCTGCCCGCCGAACTGTCGCTGGCCACGGAGGTGATGGAGGCGGCCGGGCGCGGGGACGTACCGCAGGCGGTGGAGCTTTCGGCGTACCGCATCGTGCAGGAGGCGCTGGCGAACGTGGTCCGGCATGCGCCGGGGGCGCGGACCCGGGTGTCGGTCACCTCGGGGGACGGTCATCTGACGGTGGTGGTCGTCAACGACCGGGCCGAACGGCCCGGTTCGCCGCTGGAGACGAGCGGGACGGGACACGGGCTGGTCGGTATGCGTGAGCGCGTACGGTTGACCGGCGGCACGCTGGACACCGGTCCGCTGCCGGACGGCGGGTTCCGGGTGGCCGCACGGCTCCCCCTGGACGCGCCCCCGACCTCGGAGGACTCGTGACCATCCGCGTGATCATCGTCGACGACCAGGCCATGGTGCGCGCGGGGTTCGCGGCGCTGCTGGCGGCGCAGAGCGACATCGATGTGGTGGGCGAGGCACCGGACGGGCGGCAGGCGATCGAGGTCAGCCGCCATCAGCATCCCGATGTGGTGCTGATGGATGTCCGGATGCCCGAGATGGACGGGCTGGCGGCGGCCCGCGAGCTGCTGAACCCGCCCGTGGGCGTGATCCACCGGCCGAAGGTGCTGATGCTCACCACCTTCGACGTGGACGACTACGTGTACGAGGCGCTGCGCGCCGGCGCGTCCGGCTTCCTGCTGAAGGACGCACCGCCCGCCGACCTGATCGCGGCGGTACGGGTGGTGGCGGCGGGGGACGCGCTGCTGGCCCCGTCGGTGACCCGGCGGCTGATCGCGGACTTCGCGGCGCAGCGGCCGTCCGGTACCGCCCGCAGCGGCCCCGCGCTCCGGCTGAACGGGCTCACACCGCGTGAGACGGAGGTGCTGGAGCTGATCGCCCGGGGGCTGTCCAACCAGGAGATCGCGAAGCGGCTGGTGCTGGCCGAGCAGACGGTGAAGACGCACATCGGGCGGGTGCTGGCCAAGCTGGATCTGCGGGACCGGGCGCAGGCCGTGATCTTCGCGTACGAGTCGGGGCTGGTGGCTCCGGGGAGCTGACCCGCCCCCGTACCCCGTACACCCCGTACCCCGTACACCCCCTACCCCGGTATCACTTCGCACTTGGCTCCGTGGTGTGACGCCCTCGCACCCACCCTCTTCCTACCTTCCTCTCCGTCACGCCGAACGGCGTGCACCAGCCGGAGGGGGAGGGCGAGATGCGCCGTTACGCGAGGACCCTGGTCGCGGTCGCACTGGCGACCACCGTGGTGGCCGGGAGCGCGGGCTGGGTGTCGGGGGACGCCCAGCACGCCCTGACCGGGCCGCCGCCGGGAAGCGCCGCCTGGAGTGCGGACGGTGTCCTGGGGCGGAAGCTGCCCGATCCGGCCGAGGCGACGCCCGCCGAAGTCGGGCGGTTCTTCCGGGGGCTGACCGGCGCCGAGCGGCAGAAGCTGGTGAACCGGCACCCGTTGGTGGTCGGCAACCTCGACGGGGCACCCGTGGAGCTGCGCTACCGGGCCAACGCCCTTGCCCTGAAGGCCGGTCACGACCCCCGGTACACCCACCTCCAGGGCGACGACCGGCAGATCCTCGCCTTCGACCCCCGGGGCCGAGGCCAAGTGGCCGAGGTCTTCGGTGACTTGAGGTCGGCGCGGCGGGTGTCCGTGGTGGTGCCGGGCTCGGACATCGACGCGGGGACCTTCGACCGTACGCACGATGTGTACGGCACTCCGTCGGGCATGGCGAAGTCGCTGTACGCCGAGACCGGGCCGGGCAGCGCGGTGATCGCCTGGGCCGGATACACCACCCCCGTCGGTGTGGGCATCGACGCCGCGAGCGGCAGGCTCGCGGAGGCCGGGGCCGGGCGGCTGACCCGTTTCGCCGACGGACTCGCCGCCGACTCCCTGCCCGCGCCTGCCGTGTTCTGCCACAGCTACGGCTCCGTGGTGTGCGGCCTGGCCGCGCCCCGGCTCCGGGCCACGGATCTGGTCGTCCTCGGCTCCCCCGGTATGCGTGCCGACTCCGTCGGCGAGCTGCACACCGGCGCCCGGGTCTGGGCCGCCAAGGACGCCACCGACTGGATCGACGACGTACCGAACGTCGAGGTCGCCGGTCTGGGGCACGGCACCGACCCCACCGATCCGGAGTTCGGCGCCCGCCCCGTACCCACGAAGGGCGCCCAGGGGCACACCGGTTACTTCGCGCCGGGGACGGACTCGCTCCGCTCGTTCGCCGCCATCGCCTCCCTCACCGAAGGGGTGGCCCGATGAGCGTCAAGCAGCTCGCGGCGCGGATCGACGCCCGTACCCCCTCCCACCGCGACCGCGCGATCGACGGCCTGCGCGCCCTGGCCCTGCTGGCCGTCCCGGCCGGGCACTGGCTGCTCGGTGGCTTCACGCTCGACAGCGGGGGCGCCCTGCACAACGCGAGCCCGCTCGCCGCGTTCGGTTTCTTCGCCCCGCTGAGCTGGGTGCTCCAGATGCTCGGCATCTTCTTCCTGGTGGGCGGATACGCCTCCGTGCTCTCGTACCGCCGCCGGAAGTCCACGACCGGCGCCTGGCTGCGCGGCCGACTGGTCCGACTGAGCCGGCCGGTGTTCGGGGTGACCGCCGTCTGGGCGGCGATGATCCCCGTGCTGTACGCGCTCGGGGTACCCGGCGACACCCTGCACACGGCGTCGACGCTGGTGATCCAGCCGCTCTGGTTCGTCGGGGTGTACACCGTGGTCACGGCCCTCACCCCGTACTGCGTACGCCTGGCGAAGAAGCTCGGCGGCTGGGCCGCGGCACCGCTGCTCGCCTCGGTCGCCGTCGTGGACTTCCTGCGGTACGGGCCGTACGCGGACGCCGTGCCGTCCTGGCTGAGCCTGCTGAACATCGTGCCGGGCTGGCTCTTCGCGTATCAGCTCGGGGTGTCCTGGGGTGAGGGGCGGATCGGGAAGCGCGGCGCCCGGCTGCTGCTCGTCGGCGGAGGCGTCCTGTTCGCCGTGCTGCTGTTCGCCTTCCACTACCCGGCCTCCATGGTCGGCGTACCGGGCGAGGCGCGCACCAACTCGCATCCGCCGTCCCTGCTGGTCCTCGCGCTGGCGGCGGCACAGAGCGGGGCGGCGATCCTCCTTCGGGACCGGATCGCCCGGTTCCTGCGCAGGCCGCTGGTGTGGGCGCCGGTCGTCGTCATCAACCTCTCCGCGATGACGATCCTGTGCTGGCACCAGACGGCGATGCTGGCCGCGGCCGTACCGGCCTCGTTCGCCGGTGCGCTGCCGGGGCTGACGACCGGTCCGGACACGCTGGGCTGGATTCTGGCCCGGCTGGCGTGGATGCCGGTATTCGCGGGGCTGCTGGTGCTGATCGCGCGGTACGCGCGACGGTTCGAGGCGCCGTGGCAGACGGGCACGCGTGCCGCGCATGTCCACCGGGCGGTGGCGGGGGCGCTTGCGGCGGGGTTCGCGGTCTTCGCACTGCGGCTCGCGTGAGGCGCCGGCAGGTCCGGGGGCACCCCGGTCCTCAATCGCCGGACGGGCTTGATGTGGCCGACCCACCAAGCCCGTCCGGCAATTGAGGACAGCCCGTCCGGCTTGAGGACGAGCGAGCCGCAGCCCCCTACTCTCGCGCCGCCGACGTGCTGCTCATGTCCGGGTAGCGGTCCCCCGCCACCTGCCCGGCGATCGGCTCCAGCAGAGCCAGCTCCTCCCCCGTCAGCGTCAGCCGCGTCGCGCCCACGTTCTCCAGCAGGCGGCTCCGCTTACGGGTCCCCGGGATCGGCACCACGGCCAGCCCGTACACCTCCGCGCGCTGCTGCACCCAGGCGAGGGCCACCTGCGCGGCCGTCGCCCCGTGCGCCGCGGCGATCTTGTGCACGGGCTCCAGAAGGGCCGCGTTCGTCTTCGCGTTCTCGCCGGTGAAGCGCGGCTGGAACTTCCGGAAGTCGTTCGCCGCCAGCTCCTTGCCCGCGTCCGCGAACGCCCCGGTCAGGAAGCCACGGCCGAGCGGCGAGTACGGCACGAACGTCACCCCGAGCTCGACCGCGGCACCCACCGCGCTGTGCTCCACGTCCCGGCTGAACAGCGACCACTCCGACTGGAGGGCGGCGATCGGGTGCACGGAGTGTGCCTCGCGGAGTTCGGCGCCGGTCACCTCGCTCAGCCCGAGCTGCTTGACCTTGCCCTGCTGGACCAGTTCGGCCATGGCGCCGACCGACTCGGCCAGCGGCACGATGGGGTCCCGCCTGTGCATGTAGTACAGGTCGATGACCTCGGTGTTCAGCCTGCGCAGGCTGGCCTCGACGGCCTGCTGAATGTAGGCCGGGTCGTTGCGGATACCGCGGTAGTGCGGGTCGTCGGTCCGCTCTATGGCGAACTTGGTGGCCACCGTGATCTGATCACGGTGCGCCCCGACGAAGGGCGCGAGGAACTCCTCGTTGGCGCCGCGCCCGTAGACGTCGGCGGTGTCGAAGAGGGTGACGCCCGCCTCCAGCGCCGCTTCCAGGGTGTCGCGGGCAGCGGCCTCGTCGGTGTCGCCGTAGAACTCGCTCATGCCCATGCAGCCGAGTCCCTGCACGCCGATCCGAGGACCGTCACTGCCGAGCCGCACCGTGGCGATCTTGTTGTCAGACATCAGACACCTGGCCTTTCCGGCGCCCGTCGGGCGCTTGCATAGAATTCGATCTTGAAGTCGAGTACGGCAAGAGTGTCCTGGAGCTCCGCGATCCGCGTCCGTACATCGCGGCGGGTCGCCTCAAGCAGCTCCTGCCGGGCCTCGAACGTGTGCTCGCCCTCGCGCAGCAGCTCCGCGTACCGGACCATGTCGGCGACCGGCATCCCGGTCAGCCTGAGCTTGCCGACGAAGCCCAGCCAGTCCAGGTCCCGGTTGGTGAACCGGCGCTGACCGGTGTGCGAACGGTCGACGTGCGACATCAGCCCGATCCGCTCGTACCACCGCAGGGTGTGTGCCGTGAGGCCGGTGAAGGCGGCGACCTCGCTGATCGTGTAGCGGTCCTGACCCTCGGGTCGCGGGTACGCCCGTGGGGGCGCAGCGCAGACAGCCGTCCCTTCGGAAGTGCTCTCCATCACCGTCATGCCCTCCACGCTAGAACCTTGGAGTGCACTCGAAGCAAGCACAATCGGCTGCGTGTTTCGGACTAGGCTCACCATCATGCAGAGCCTGGAGATGATCGACAACTGGCCCGCCCCCACCGTCGCGGCAGCCGTCGTACGGGCGGACGGCACCGTACTCGGTACGCGCGGTCCGGTCGCACACCGCTTCCCGCTCGCCTCCGTCACCAAGCCCCTCGCGGCGTACGCGGCGCTGGTGGCGTACGAGGAGGGGGCCGTCGAGCTGGACGAACCGGCCGGACCCGAGGGTTCCACCGTGCGGCACCTGCTCGCACACACCAGCGGCCTCGCCTTCGACGAGCACCGCGTGACGGCCCCGCCCGGCACCCGCCGGCTCTACTCGAACGCGGGCTTCGAGGTGCTCGGGGACCACATCGCGAAGGCGACGGACATCCCGTTCTCCGAGTACGTGCACCAGGCCGTCCTGGAGCCGCTGGGCATGACGTCGACCACCCTGGACGGCTCGCCCGCCCGGGACGGCGTCTCGACCGTAGAGGACCTGATGCGGTTCGCCGCGGAGGTACAGGCACCCCGGCTTCTGGACCCGCGCACGGTGCTGGACGCACAGACCGTCGTCCACCCCGGCCTCAAGGGTGTGCTGCCGGGCTACGGCCACCAGAACCCCAACGACTGGGGGCTCGGCTTCGAGATCCGCGACTCCAAGTCGCCCCACTGGACGGGCGGTTCCTCGTCCCCGGCGACCTTCGGGCACTTCGGCCAGTCCGGTACGTTCCTGTGGATCGACCCGGTGGCGGGAGCGGCCTGCGTCGCGCTCACCGACCGGGCCTTCGGACCGTGGGCCGCCGAGGTGTGGCCGCCGTTCACGGACGCGGTGCTCGCGGAGCTGGCGGGGCGGTGAGCGGACGGCTCCCGGCCGTCAGGCGGCGCCGAGCTCCCAGAGGAGCAGCTGGGCGGGCGTGACGGCGAGTACGTCGAGGCCCTCCGAGCCCGTGATCCGCGCCGAGTCGCCGGGGCCCAGATCCTCGCCCCCGATCCGTACGTCGCCGTTCACCACGTGCACGTACACCCCCACCGCGTCCGGCACCGCGGTGCGCTCCCCCTCGGCCAGCCTGCGGACGTGGAGCATGGCACCGGCCGCTGGGAGGGCGTACGGGGTGGAGTCGGCGATGCCGGGGACGACCGTGTACGAGGGTTCGCCGCCCGGGGACAGGGGCGCCAGCCACATCTGAAGGAACGTCAGCGGGTGCTCGCCGTCGTTGCGTTCGATGTGGCGGACGCCGGCTGCCGCGCTGAGGTGCTGGAGGTCACCGGCCCCGACGAGGGTGGCGTGGCCCGCCGAGTCGCGGTGGGTCAGCTCGCCCTCCACGACCCAGGTGACGATCTCGGTGTGGCTGTGCGGATGCTCGTCGAAGCCCGCACCCGGGGCGAGACGCTCCTCGTTGCAGGCCAGGACGGGCCCGAAGCGCAGATTGCCGGGGTCGTAGAAGCGCCCGAAGGAAAAGGCGTGCAGTGTCTCGATGCCCGCGGATACTCCCGGGGCCGGGTCCCCGCCGCGGAAGCGGTCGCCGGAGCGGCGTACGTCCATCACGTGCACACGCTAACCCCGCCGGGCCGGTGACCGCAGCGGTCCCGGACGCCCCGCCCCTCCGTTCCGGTGCCCCGATAAGGCAGTCTTGTGTCCGTGCCCCGACCCGATCCTGAGCAGCCCGCTGCGAACAAAGCCCATCTGCATGCCGCGACGCTGAAGCGGCTGGAGCAGTCCTCCGGCCGGCTGGCCGCGAACGCGATCGCCCGCATGGACGAGACGCTGCCGTGGTACCGGGCGATGCCACCGGAGAACCGGTCCTGGATCGGCCTGGTCGCCCAGGCGGGTATCGCGGCCTTCACCGAGTGGTTCCGGCATCCGGAGGCCCCGCAGGCCATCTCCACCGATGTGTTCGGCACGGCCCCGCGCGAGCTGACCAGGGCGATCACCCTGCGGCAGACCGTCGAGATGGTGCGGACGACGATCGAGGTCATGGAGACCGCGATCGAGGAGGTCGCGGCACCCGGCGACGAATCGGTCCTTCGTGAGGCACTGCTCGTCTACGCCCGGGAGATCGCCTTCGCGACCGCCCAGGTGTACGCGCAGGCCGCGGAGGCGCGGGGCGCGTGGGACGCCCGGCTGGAATCGCTGGTGGTCAACGCGGTGCTGTCCGGCGAGGCCGACGAGGGTGCCGTGTCCCGGGCCGCGGCGCTGGGCTGGAGCTCCCCCGAGCACGTCTGCGTGGTGCTCGGCACCGCGCCCGACGGCGACAGCGAGCTGACGGTCGAGGCGATCCGCCGGGCCGCCCGGCACGCGAAGCTCCAGGTCCTCACCGGGGTGCTCGGCAACCGGCTGGTCGTCATCGCGGGCGGCAGCGACAACCCCCTGCATGTCGCCAAGGCTCTGATCGGCCCCTATGCGGCCGGTCCTGTCGTCGCCGGGCCCGTGGTGCCCGACCTGCTGGCGGCCACCCGGTCCGCACAGGCGGCGGCAGCGGGGCTCAAGGCGTGTTCTGCCTGGCAGGACGCGCCGCGTCCCGTACTCTCGGACGATCTTCTTCCGGAACGCGCCATGGCGGGAGACCCTGCCGCGCGGGACCAGCTGGTGGAGGAGATCTACAGACCGCTCGAAGAAGCGGGATCGGCCCTCCTGGAGACGCTGAGTGTGTATCTGGAACAGGCGAGCAGCCTCGAAGGCGCCGCCCGGATGCTGTTCGTGCACCCCAACACCGTGCGCTACCGGCTACGACGTGTGACCGACGTCACCGGCTGGTCGCCGTCCGATGTGCGGTCCGCGTTCACGCTCCGGATCGCCCTGATCCTGGGGCGCTTGGCCGCCGGAGATCCTCAGTCCTAGACTTTTGTCGGACTTCAACAATTCCCCCGACGGTTCTTCGTCCCTGTCCCCACGGGTGCCCGGGACCGTCCACAAGAGAGAGTGTGAGGGTGCTCGTACTCGTCGCTCCCGGCCAAGGCGCTCAGACGCCCGGCTTCCTGACTCCCTGGCTCGACCTCCCCGGTGCCACCGACCGCATCGCGGCCTGGTCCGACGCCATCGGGCTCGACCTTGCCCACTACGGCACGAAGGCCGACGCGGACGAGATCCGTGACACGGCGGTGGCTCAGCCGCTGCTCGTCGCCGCGGGCCTCCTGTCGGCTGCGGCACTCGACGCCTCGCCCGGTGTCGTCGCCGGTCACAGCGTCGGTGAGATCACCGCCGCCGCCCTCGCCGGTGTCATCGGCGACGAGGCCGCGCTCCGTCTCGTACGCACCCGCGGGCTCGGCATGGCCGAGGCCGCCGCGGTCACCGAGACCGGCATGGCCGCGCTCCTCGGCGGCGACACCGACGTAACGGTCCCGCACCTGGAGAAGCTGGGTCTGACCCCGGCCAACGTCAACGGTGGCGGCCAGATCGTCGCCGCGGGCACCGCCGCGCAGATCGCCGCACTGGTCGAGGACATGCCCGAAGGCGTACGCCGTGTCGTGCCGCTCAAGGTGGCCGGCGCGTTCCACACGCACCACATGGCTCCGGCCGTGGAGAAGCTGCGGGTGGCCGCCGTGGACCTGACCGTCGCCGACCCGGCCGTGACGTACGTATCGAACGCCGACGGCAAGACGGTCGCCACCGGCAGCGAGATCATCGCCCGGCTGGTCGGCCAGGTCGCCAACCCGGTCCGCTGGGACCTGTGCATGGAGACGTTCCAGCAGCTCGGTGTCACGGCACTGATCGAGGTCTGCCCCGGCGGCACCCTCACCGGTCTCGCCAAGCGTGCGCTGCCCGGTGTGAAGACCCTGGCGCTCAAGACCCCCGACGACCTCGACGCGGCCCGCGCGCTCATGCTTGAGCACGCAGGCGCCTAAGGAGCCCGAGAGCATGTCGAAGATCAAGCCCAGCAAGGGCGCCCCGTACGCACGCATCATGGGTGTCGGTGGCTACCGCCCGACCCGTGTCGTGCCCAACGAGGTGATCCTCGAGACGATCGACTCGTCCGACGAGTGGATTCGTTCGCGCTCCGGCATCGCCTCCCGGCACTGGGCATCCGACGAGGAGACTGTGTCCGCGATGTCCGTCGAGGCGTCGGGCAAGGCGATCGCCGATGCCGGGATCACGCCCGAGCAGATCGGCGGAGTGATCGTCTCCACCGTCTCGCACTTCAAGCAGACCCCGGCCGTCGCGACCGAGATCGCCCACAAGATCGGCGCGGGCAAGCCCGCAGCCTTCGACATCTCCGCCGGCTGCGCGGGCTTCGGCTACGGCCTGACGCTCGCCAAGGGCATGATCGTCGAGGGCTCGGCGGAGTACGTGCTCGTCATCGGCGTCGAGCGGCTGAGTGACCTCACCGACCTGGAAGACCGCGCGACGGCCTTCCTGTTCGGCGACGGCGCCGGCGCGGTCGTCGTCGGCCCCTCGAAGGAACCGGCCATGGGCCCGACCGTCTGGGGCTCCGAGGGCGACAAGTCCGACACGATCAAGCAGACCGTGCCGTGGGACGAATTCCACGCCGAGCGTCCGGAGAAGTTCCCCGCCATCACGCAGGAGGGCCAGGCGGTCTTCCGCTGGGCCGTCTTCGAGATGGCGAAGATCGCCCAGCAGGCGCTGGAGGCGGCCGGGATCACTGCGGACGACCTGGATGTCTTCATTCCGCACCAGGCCAACATGCGGATCATCGACTCGATGGTGAAGACCCTGAAGCTGCCGGAGCACGTCACGGTCGCCCGTGACGTGGAGACCACCGGCAATACGTCCGCCGCCTCGATTCCGCTCGCAATGGAGCGGCTCCTGGCGACCGGTCAGGCGAAGAGCGGCGACACCGCGCTCGTCATCGGCTTCGGGGCGGGTCTCGTCTACGCCGCGACGGTCGTTACCCTCCCCTAGTCACACCGGACCTTCCGGTCCGTACGCCAGAACCCCGCAGAAAACCACCGAAGGAGCGCCACATGGCCGCCACTCAGGAAGAGATCGTCACCGGTCTCGCCGAGATCGTCAACGAGATCGCCGGTATCCCGGTCGAGGACGTCCAGCTGGACAAGTCCTTCACCGACGACCTGGACGTCGACTCGCTGTCCATGGTCGAGGTCGTCGTCGCCGCCGAAGAGCGCTTCGACGTCAAGATCCCGGACGAGGACGTCAAGAACCTCAAGACCGTCGGCGACGCTGCCGGCTACATCCTGAAGAACCAGGGCTGATCCAGCCCAGGTTCGTGTGTCGCCACCCGGCGGTGGCGCCGCTGATTCACGACCCTCTACACGTGGAGAAGATTTTCCAGTGAGCCCGACCAATCGCACCGTGGTCGTCACCGGTATCGGCGCAACCACTCCGCTGGGTGGCGACACCGCATCGACCTGGGAAGGTCTGATGGCAGGCCGTTCCGGCGTCAAGCCCCTCGAGGGCGAGCGCTTCGCAGAACTGCCCGTCCGGATCGCCGCCCTCGCGGCCGTCGACCCGGGCGATGTCCTGCCCCGCCCGCTCGCCCGCAAGCTGGACCGCTCGGCGCAGTTCGCGCTGATCGCGGCCCGTGAGGCGTGGGCCGACGCGGGTTACACCGGCAAGGCCGGTGAGGACGAGAAGATCCGCCCCGAGCGGCTCGGTTCGGTCATCGCCTCCGGTATCGGTGGCGTGACCACCCTGCTCGACCAGTACGACGTGCTGAAGGAGAAGGGCGTACGCCGCGTCTCCCCGCACACCGTTCCCATGCTCATGCCCAACGGCCCGGCGGCCAACGTCGGCCTGGAGGTCAACGCCCAGGCCGGTGTCCACACCCCGGTGTCCGCCTGCGCGTCGGGTGCCGAGGCCATCGGGTACGCCGTCGAGATGATCCGCACCGGCCGTGCCGATGTGGTCATCGCCGGTGGCACCGAAGCGGCCATCCACCCGCTGCCGATCGCGGCGTTCGCCAACATGATGGCGATGTCCAAGAGCAACGACGAGCCCGAGAAGGCCTCACGCCCGTACGACACGGCCCGTGACGGCTTCGTCCTCGGCGAGGGCGCGGGCGTCGTCGTCCTGGAGTCCGCGGAGCACGCTGCCGCGCGTGGCGCCAGGGTCTACTGCGAGGTGGTGGGCCAGGGTCTGTCCGCGGACTCGCACCACATCGCCCAGCCCGAGCCCACGGGCCGGGGGATCGCCACGGCGATGCAGAATCTGCTCGACGCGACGGACCTCAAGCCGGCCGAGATCGTGCACCTCAACGCGCACGCCACGTCGACCCCGCAGGGTGACGTCGCCGAGATCAAGGCCCTTCGCAAGGTCCTGGGCGACGACCTCGACCATGTCGCGATCTCCGCGACGAAGTCGATGACGGGTCACCTGCTGGGTGGCGCGGGCGGCATCGAGACCGTTGCCACGGTTCTGGCGCTGTACAACCGGATGGCACCGCCGACCATCAACGTCGAGAACCTCGACGTTGCGGTGGAGGCGGACGTCGTCCGCGACGAGCCGCGAGCGCTGCCGGAGGGGCCGATCGCCGCGATCAACAACTCGTTCGGGTTCGGTGGCCACAACGTGGTGCTGGCGTTCCGTTCGGCCTGATCGCGCGTCGCACGAACGCTACGAGGCCCGCCTCCCCGGTCAGGGGAGGCGGGCCTCGTGCGCTGCAACCTGGGGCTCCGCCCCAGACCGGGGGCGGAGCCCCAGAGGGTCACACCACCTGGTGGAGCCACCGCACCGGCGCGCCCTCGCCCGCGTGGCGGAAGGACTCCAGTTCGTCGTCCCACGGCTTGCCCAGCAGCTTGGCGATCTCCGCCTCCAGGTCCGTCTCACCGCGCACGGACCGCGCGAGCGCCGCCCGCAGCCGGTCCTCGGGGATCAGGATGTCGCCGTGTATACCGGTCACCGCGTGGAAGATGCCCAGTCCGGGCGTGGAGCTGTAGCGCTCGCCCTCGGCCGTCGCGGACGGCTCGGCCGTGACCTCGAAGCGCAGCAGATCCCAGCCCCGGAGCGCCGAAGCGAGCTCCGACGCGGTGCCGGGCCTGGCCTGCCAGGAGAATTCGGACCGCCAGGTGCCGGGGGCCGCCGGCTGTCTGATCCAGTCCAGCTGGACCCGCAGACCGAGAACACCCGCTACCGCCCATTCGACATGTGGGCACAGCGCGCGCGGTGCGGAGTGAACGTACAGAACTCCACGTGTCGTCACCGGGACCTCCAGTGTGGGACGAAGTTCGCCTTGCCCAGCGGCCTCGTACCCGTACCGCCTCTTCCCGGTCGGCTCCCGAGGTTGTCATCAGTAAACAGCATCGGGAGTGAATCTCCTGAAAAGGGACAGTATGTGATGAGATGTAACGTACCGGAGCCACCCATATGTACGCGGTGAGCACGGCTCCACTGGGCCGACGGGGAAAAGCTACCGTGCGCCGGGGCCGGGCGTGTGACGTACCGTCGGTCCCGGGCCCATGATTCGAACAGCTTTCACCCGGCAGGGCGCGCGGGCCCGCCACCTGCACCGCAGGGGTTTGCCCGAGGCATGGCCAGCGGCATAACCAGGGGCTTCGACCGGAGGGGACCAGGAATGCCGGAACGTTCGTCACGCCGTCGCAGGCGCACCGCTGTTGCCGCGCTGGCGGCGGTTTCGCTCACCGCGGGCCTCTCGCTCGCCGGCTGTTCCGGCGCCTCCGAGGGACCGACAGGACGCGCTTCGGACGGCCCGCGCCGGGCCTCCCCCGCCGCGGCGCCGCTCTGGGACCGTACGCCGGCCTCGCTCGCCGCCGTCGGGGATTCCATCACCCGTGGCTTCGACGCCTGCTCGGTGCTGGCCGACTGCCCGGAGGTCTCCTGGGCCACCGGTACGGACAGCGCGGTGCGCAGCCTCGCGGTGCGGCTGCTCGGCGCCTCGAAGGCGGCGTCGCACAGCTGGAACCATGCCGTTTCCGGCGCCCGGATAGCGCAGTTGCCGGAGCAGATGGCACTGGCGGCGAAGGAGAAGCCCGATCTGGTGACCGTGACGATCGGCGCCAACGACGCATGCCGGGACTCGGCGCGGATCATGACCCCGGTGGCGGACTTCCGGGCCTCGTTCGAGGCGTCGATGCGGCAGCTGCGGGCCACCGCGCCCAAGGCGCAGGTGTACGTGTCGAGCGTGCCGGATCTGAAGCGCCTCTGGTCGACGGGGCGCACCAATGAGCTGGGCAAGCAGATCTGGAAGCTCGGGATCTGCCGGTCGATGCTGGGCGACGCGGACAACATGGACGCGGCGGCCGTGACGCGGCGGGACACGGTACGGAAGCGGGTGATCGCGTACAACCAGGTCCTGAATGACGTCTGCGCGAAGGACGCGCGCTGCCGGTACGACGGCGGGGCGGTCTTCGACTACCGGTTCACCGGGAAGCAGCTCAGCCAGTGGGACTGGTTCCACCCGGGCCGCGACGGCCAGGCCCGGCTGGCAGAAATCGCTTACCGCAATGTCACGGCCGTCAGGCCGCCCGCGTAGGGTCCCTGATCATGACGACGGGTACGACGGATACGTCGGGTACAACGGGCACGGACATATACGCGGAGGACTACTCCTCCCTCGCCGACGGCGCGGCCGTCCGGCGCTGGACTCTGGAGCGGGACGGCACACGGGTGCGCGTGCTGACGTACGGCGGCATCGTGCAGTCGGTCGAGGTCCCCGGCCGGGACGGTGCCCGGGTTCAGGTGGCGCTGGGGCTGCCGGATCTCGCGGCGTACGAGGAGTTCTCCGGGCCCTATTTCGGGGCCCTGGTCGGGCGGTACGCGAACCGGATCGCGGGCGCCGGTTTCGTACTCGACGGCACGGCCCATCAGGTCACGCCGAACGAGGGCGGCAACCATGTGCACGGCGGGGCGCGGGGCTTCGACAAGCGGGTGTGGGAGGCGCGGGAGGTCCCGGACGGCGTGTGCCTCTCCCTGGTGGCCGAGGACGGCGAGGAGGGCTTCCCGGGGCGGCTCACGGTCTCGGTGACGTACAGCCTGGACGCCGACGGGGCGCTGCGGATCGCCTACCGGGCGACGACGGACGCGCCCACGGTGGTGAACCTGACGAACCACACGTACTGGAATCTGAACGGCGCGGACGGTACGAGCGCGCTCGGGCACGAGCTGCGGATCGCGGCCGGGCGGATCACTCCGGTGGACGGTGCCTCGCTGCCGACGGGCGAGCTCGCCGCGGTGGAGGGGACCCGGTTCGACTTCAGGGAGCCGAGGGCGGTGGGCGCGGGCTACGACCACAACTATGTGCTCGACGGGTCCACGGAGGACGGGGTCGCGGCCGAGCTGTACGCACCCGGGTCGGGGCGGGTGCTGACGGTCCGTACGACGGAGCCGGGGATGCAGCTGTACACCGCCGATCACTTCGACGGGCAGCCGTTCGGACCCTGCGCGGGCATCGCGCTGGAGACCCAGCACTTCCCGGACTCGCCGAACCGGCCGGAGTTCCCGAGCACGGTGCTGCGGCCGGGCGAGGAGTACGTGTCGACGACCGTGTACGGCTTCTCGGTGCGCTGACCACGTCCGGGCCCCGTGGGCGGAGGGACTTCTCCGCCCACGGGGCGCCGCTGTCTACTCCTTGATCTCCACCGGGGCGGTCAGCCGGATGTCGGCGACGGAACGGGCCGCCTGCACCTGGTAGACGCCGGGGACCAGCTGCCATCCGTAGGCGCTCTCGTCCCAGATCTCGTACGCCCGCCGGTCCAGCGGGACCGTGACCTCGACCGTCTCGCCCGGTGCCGCCTCGACGCGGGCGAACCCGGCCAGTTGGCGGGCCGGGCGTCCGGCGGTCTCCGTCTCCGTCTTTCTTTTCGTCTCCCTCTCCGTCTCCCTCTCCGGTGCCAGATAGAGCTGGACGGTCTCGGCACCGCAGCGCGGGCCGGTGTTGCGGAGGCGGACGGTCGCGGCTTCGGGGGTGGCGTGCAGGGATTCGTAGGCCCAGGTGGTGTAGCCGAGGCCGTGTCCGAAGGGGTAGGCGGGGGCCGTGCCGGACCGCTCCCAGGCCCGGTAGCCGATGAAGACGCCCTCGTCGTAGTGGAGTTCGCCCCCGGTGGGGGCGGTGCCCGAGACCGGAGCGCCGGCGAGGGTGGCCGGCCAGGTGGTGGGGAGGCGGCCGCCCGGTTCGGCGCCGTCCACGCCGAGCAGGACGTCGGCGAGTGCGTGCCCCGCCTCCTGGCCCGGGAACCAGCTGAGCAGCACGGCGGCGACCTCGTCCCGCCACGGAAGCTCCACCGGGGAACCGGAGTTGACGACCACGACCGTCTTCGGGTTGGCAGCGGCGACCGCCCTCACGAGGTCGTCCTGATGGCCGGGGAGCGCCAGGTCCGTACGGTCGAAGCCCTCGGACTCGACATGTTCGGTGGTGCCCACGACGACGACGGCGGTGTCGGCGGCGCGGGCCGCGTCGACGGCTTCGGCGATCAGTTCGGCGGGGTCAAGGCGCGGACCGAGGTGGACGAGGGAGAACGAGACGCCGGGGATCGGTGAGTCGGCGCCGAGGGTGTCGGGCACCTGGCGGAGGGAGACCTCGACCGGGACTCCTTCGGTGAGGGTGAGGCGGCCGCGTTCCACGGGGCTGCCGAAGAACGCCTCGCCCGGGTCGGTGGAGCCGGTGACCCGGTGCACGCCGTCGTACAGGGTTTGGCCGGCGACCTTCAGGGTGAGGGCGCCCGTGCCACGGGTGCCGAAGGTGTGCTCGCCGGTCTCGCGCGGGACGAAGGTGCCGGTCACCTCGACGCTGTGGAGCGTGTCGAGGGTGACGCCGTCCGGCACATCGGTGCCGACCCACTGGACGGAGCCGCTGTGCAGCGGGGCCGTGCCGAGGACGGTGCCGGACCGGTCGCGGCAGACGGCCTTCAGCCCGAAGCCCTGCTCGGCGGCGGCGAGTTCGTCGTTCGGGTCGGCGCCGACGCGGTAGTCGATCACGCCTGTCGGGAGCGCGGCGGTCAGGCCGGCGAGCGGGGAGACGATGTGGCCGGGGAAGACCTGGGCCGATCCGCCGCCGAGGACGCGCGCGTCCCGGGCCAGGGCGCCGATGAGCGCGACCTTGCGGACGGCCTCGGGGCGGATGGGGAGCGCGGCGCCCTCGTTGCGTACGAGGACGAAGGAGCGGCGGGCGATCTCGCGGGCCAGCGCCGCGCCGTCGATGCCCGTCGGCCGGTCGGCCGGGTCGACGACGGGCGGGGCGCCGGCGAGGATGCCGACGCGGGCGGCGAGCAGCAGTACGTTGCGTACGGCGCTGTCGACCACCGCTTCGTCGACCTGACCGGCCCTGACGGCGGAGGCGAGCGCGTCCCCGTACACCGTCCTCGGTCCCGGCATGGCGACGTCGAGGCCGCCGGTGATGGCGCCGACGGTGGAGCGGGCGGCCAGCCAGTCGGAGACGATGAAGCCGTCGAAGCCCCACTCGCCGCGCAGCACCGCGTTCTGGAGGTAGTGGTGCTCGGTCATGGTGGAGCCGTTGACCTGGTTGTAGGCGGCCATGATGCCCCACGGGTGGGCGTTCTTGACGATCCGCTCGAACGGGGCGAGGTAGAGCTCGCGCAGGGGGCGCGGGGCGACGATGTTGTCGACGGTGAAGCGGTCCGTCTCGGCGTCGTTGGCCACGAAGTGCTTGACGGTGGTGCCGACTCCGCCCTCCTGTACGCCGCGCACATAGCCGGTGCCGATCTCGCCCGTGAGGTACGGGTCCTCGCTGTACGCCTCGAAGTGACGGCCGCCGAGCGGGGACCGGTGCAGATTGACGGTGGGAGCCAGCAGGACGTGGACGCCCTTGCGGCGGGCCTCCTGGGCGAGCAGCCTGCCGGCGCGGCGGGCGAGGCCCGCATCCCAGGTCGCGGCGAGGGCGGTGGGCGAGGGCAGGGCGACGGAGGGGTCGTCGGCGGTCCAGCGGACCCCGCGTACGCCGATCGGGCCGTCGGACATGACGAGCGACCGGAGTCCGATCGCGGGCAGTGCGGGCAGCGACCACATGTCCTGGCCGGCCAGGAGCCGTGCCTTGTCGTCGAGGCCGAGTGCGGCGAGCGCCGCTTCCACCGCGGCCCCGCGGACCGCCTCGGGCGTGCTGGATGTGGACGCGTCTGCCACGGCCGTACCTCCTCGTCGAGTTACTGCGAAGGTCTCCATAGTGACGTCGGTCCAGGTAAGACGGTAGTTTTGGTTACCATTCCGTTATCCAGGGTCTGTGCGCCCTCCGGATGCCGTACGGTCCTGCTGACGGGGGCGGATGCGCACGGAAGGGGCCGGCGATGGTACGGGCCAGGAGCGAGGAGCGGCGGGCGGAGATCCTCCGCGCCACCCTCGAAGTCATCGCCGAGCGCGGCTACCGCGGGGCCACGCTGAGCGCGGTGGCCGAGCGGGTGGGCCTCAGCCAGCAGGGGCTCCTGCACTACTTCCCCACCAAGGAGGCGCTGCTCGTCGCCGTGCTGGAGGACCGCGACCGGTGGGACACAGGGGGCGGCGGAAGCCGCGGCGACGGCGCGTGGCCGCTCGAACTGCTGGGCTCGCTCGTGGAGTACAACGCGATGCGCCCCGCCATCGTCCAGACCTTCTCGGCACTGCTCGGTGAGAGCGTGACGGAGGAGCATCCGGCGCGGGAGTTCTTCACCCTGCGCTACACGCAGGTCCGCGCGGACATGGCGGCCTCGCTCCGGGCCGAGCACGGCGAGGAGCTGCCGGGCGGGCTGACGCCGGAGCGTGCGGCCACGCTGATGGTGGCGGTGATGGACGGCCTGCAGTACCAGTGGCTGCTGGACCCGGACACGGTGGACATGCCGGGAGCGTTCCGGGACTTCCTGCGGCTGCTGCGGGACGGGCAGGACCGGGTCAGCGGGCCAGCCCCAGCGTGACGCCGAGGCCCACGAGCACCGAGCCGATCGTCCGGTTGAGGACCTTCTGCCAGCGCAGCATCGCGGTGCGCAGATGCGAGTGCGAGAAGAAGAGCGCCACCAGACCGAACCAGCCGAAGTGCGCCACGGACATGAAGAGACCATAGCCCGCCTGCTGCCAGAGAGCCGTGTCCGGGCCGACGACCTGGGTGAAGGTGGAGACGACGAAGAGCGTCGTCTTGGGGTTCAGCGCATTGGTGAGGAAGCCGGCGCGCAGCGCGCCGAACGGGCTCAGTTCGGGCTTCGACGCCAGATCGACGGAGAGATCGTTGCGGGCGAAGAACGTGCGTACCCCGATGTAGACGAGGTAGGCCGCTCCCGCCAGCTTGATCGCCGTGAACAGGGCGGTGGATGACGCGATCAGCAGGCCGACGCCGAGCATCGTGTACGTGACGTGGACGAGGACGCCTGCGGCGACTCCGGTGGCGGCCAGGAGGCCGGTCGTGCGCCCGTACAGATAGCTGTTGCGTACGACCATCGCGAAGTCGGCGCCGGGGCTGATGACGGCGAGGACGGTGATGACGGCGACGGCGAAGATCTCGGTCATACCGGGTCAGCCCTTGTTCAGCGAGTACGGGGACGACGGCTCCGGGGCGGCCGGCGCCACCAGGTCGCGGACCAGCAGCGTGGCTCCGGCGACGGCGCCCGGCATCAGGAACACGGCGACGAACGGGACGAGGAAGGAGAGCGTGAGCGGAACGCCGAAGCCGAGGACCAGCAGGCGCCGGCCGCGCAGCAGGGCGAGCCGGTCGACCAGGACCACGCCCCTGCGCTGGAGGGCGACCGAGGTCAGTTCCTGGGCGAGGAAGTAGCCGGAGACACAGAAGCCGATCGCCGGGACCACGGTCTGCCCGATGACCGGGATGAAGCCGAGGGCGAAGAGCAGCACCCCGTACAGCGCGACGCGCAGCAGGATACGGGCGGAGTCGCGGGCGGAGATCCACAGTTCGCGCCAGAGCGGCAGCCCCGACTCGGGGACCTCCCCGCCCTCGCTGCGGTCGACCTCCTCGGAGAGCGATTCGTAGAAGGGCTGGCCGACCAGGAGGGTCACGGCGGTGAAGGTGATCACCGCGAGGAACAGCCCGAAGACGAAGACCAGCACGACGAGGGTGTTGCGCAGAAGGCCGAGCCAGGGCGAGGACCAGTCGTCGGCGAACGGGGTCGCCCAGCCGACGAAGTCGTCGGCGCCGTAACCGAGTCCGATCAGCGCGGCCGCGTATACGACCAGGGTGATCAGCCCGGGCAGCAGACCGAATCCCAGCCACCGGCCGTGCTGGAAGGCCCAGCGCTGACCCTTCATCAGATAGCCGAAGCCCACCCCGAGATCGCTCATGCGGCTCAGCGTACTTGTGTCAACCATTGACACGTCCCCTGGCCCGTCATTACGGTCACGCCAGCATTTCGAACGAGTGACGAAATATCGAACAACCGAGAGGCGTCTTCCGTGCGCATCACCGGAATCAGCACGCATGTCGTCGGCACACCATGGCGCAACCTCACCTATGTCCAGGTTCACACCGATGAGGGCCTCACCGGCGTCGGGGAGACCCGGATGCTCGGGCGTACGGACGCGCTGGTCGGGTATCTGCACGAGGCGGCGGCGAACCACGTCACCGGCTCCGATCCGTTCGCGGTGGAGGATCTCGTACGCCGCATGAAGTACGGCGACTACGGGCGGGCCGGGGAGATCGTCATGTCCGGTATCGCCGTCATCGAGATGGCGTGCTGGGACATCAAGGGCAAGGCCCTGGGCGTCCCGGTCTGGCAGCTGCTCGGCGGCAAGGTCACCGACCGGGTCAAGGCGTACGCGAACGGCTGGTACACCACCGAGCGGACCCCGGAGGCGTACCACAAGGCCGCGCAGGCGGTCGTGGAGCGCGGATACCGCGCGCTGAAGATCGACCCGTTCGGTACGGGCCACTTCGAGCTGGGCCAGGAGGAGACCCGGTACGCGGTGTCCCTCATCGAGGCCGTGCGGGACGCCATCGGCCCCGACACCGAGCTGATGCTCGAGATGCACGGCCGGTTCAGCCCCTCGACCGCGGTGCGGATCGCCCGCGAGATGGCGCCGTTCCGGCCCGCGTGGCTGGAGGAGCCGGTGCCGCCGGAGAACCTCAAGGCGCTGAGCAAGGTCGCCGAGAAGATCGATCTGCCGATCGCGACCGGCGAGCGCATCCACGACCGGATCGAGTTCCGTGAGCTCTTCGAGTCGCAGGCCGCCGACATCATCCAGCCGGACGTCGGCCACATCGGCGGCATCCTGGAGGCCCGCAAGCTCGCCGCGACCGCCGAGACCCACTACACGCTGATCGCCCCGCACAACGTGGGCGGCTCCGTACTGACCGCCGCCAGCCTCCAGCTGGCCGGCTGCACACCCAACTTCAAGATCCTCGAGCACTTCAACGACTTCGCGGACGCCGACATCAAGAAGGTCGTGAAGGGCGCACCGCAGGTCGACCCCGCCACCGGCTGCTTCGAGCTGTCGCACGCCCCCGGGCTCGGTGTGGAACTCGATGTGGATGCCGCGGCCGAATTCCCGCAGCAGCAGGCCCGGTTCGACCTGTGGGCCGAAGGCTGGGAGAAGAGGCAGCCCAAGTGAGCCCCCTCTCACGCGCGTTGATCGTCGAGGGGCCGGGGCAGCACCGCCTCGCCACGGGCCCCCTGCCCGAGCCGGGGCCCGGCGAGGTCAGGGTGCGGGTCGCCGCAGCCGGGATCTGTATGAGCGACCGCGAGGTGTACGACGGCCATCGTGACGCGGCCTACGTCCGCTATCCGGTGGTGCCGGGACACGAGTGGTCCGGGACCGTCGACGCGGTGGGCGAGGGCGTCGACCCGGCGCTGACCGGCCGGCGGACGGTCGCGGAGGGATTCCGGGCCTGCGGGCGGTGCGAACGGTGCCGCTGCGGGGAGACCTCGCTGTGCACGGCCGGATACGACGAGACGGGGTTCACCCGGCCCGGCGCCTTCGCCGACCATGTCGTGGTCCCGGCCCGGCTGCTGCACCTGCTGGCCGACGACGCCGATCTGCGGTCCGCCGCCCTGCTGGAGCCGGCCGCGGTGGTCGCCGCCGCGGTGCGGGCCGGGGCGCCCGAGCCGGGCGAGCGCGTCGCGGTGGTGGGCGCGGGCACGCTGGGGCTGCTCGCCGTGCAGCTGCTGGCCGCCGTATCGCCCGGGGAACTGACCGTGATCGATCCGCGGGAGGAACGGGGCTCCCTGGCCCTGGACTTCGGGGCGAGCGACACCCGTACCCCGAAGCAGGCCGAGGAGGCGCGGGGCAGCTACGACCTGGTCGTGGAGACCGCGGGGGCCGCGACCACCGCCGCCGACGCGTGCCTGCTGGCGCGGCGCGGCGGGCGCGTGGTGCTCACCGGCATGTTCACCCCGGGGGCGGTCGGCATCGACCCGGTGCATCTGTCGCTGAGCCAGCTCACCGTGCGCAGCGTGTTCGGGGCGCCGTCGGCGGCCTGGTCGTACGCGGTGCGGGCGTTCACCGCCGGGCTCCTCGATCCGGCGCCGCTGATCACCCATGAATTCCCGTTGGAACAGTTCGCGGAGGCCGTGGCCCTCGTCGGCGCCGGGGGCCCGGAGACCGGCAAGGTGCTGCTGCGCCCGTGACGGCTCAGCCCTGATCCGTACGCCGGTACGGAGGCGACCGACGACCCTCCGTACCGGCGTACACCCACCCTTCCCTTGTTCCGAAATATCGAATATGAAGGACCAGCCGTGAACGACGCCACAGCTTCTCCCCCCGGCCCACGCCGCCCCGGCGACTCGGCGCTCACCGCGCTCGGCCTCGGCGCCGCGGCCCTGTCCTCCGCCGACGCCTCGCCCCATTCCTTCCCCGACGGCGGCACCTGGCGTACCGAGATCCCGTCCGTGGAGGGCCCGGAGGCGCTCTCCGTCGTGCTGAAGGAGTCCGCCGAACTCGACGTCCCCGTCCACCGGATCAGCCAGGGCAGCGGCATCTGGATGCTCAGCGACGCCGAGATCACCGAGATGGTGGCGGGCTGCGCCGAGCGCGGCATCGAGCTGTGCCTGTTCACCGGACCGCGCGGCACCTGGGACATCGGCGCGTCCACGCGTACGGATTCCGGCGGCGCGGGCCTGCGGGCCCGCGGCCACGACGCCCTGGCCGGGTGTATCGAGGATGCCGTCAGGGCGACCGAGCTGGGCGTGAAGTGCCTGCTCATCGCCGACGAAGGGGTCCTGTGGACCCTTCACCGGATGCGGAACGAAGGGCTGCTGCCCGCCGACACCACGCTCAAGGTGTCCGCGCTCATCGGCTCGGTGAACCCGGCCGCCGTACAGGTGCAGGAGCGGCTCGGCGCCGACTCGGTGAACGTGCCCTCCGACCTGACGCTCGCCCACTTCACGGAGATACGGCGGGCCAGTCGCGTCCCCCTCGATCTGTATGTCGAGGCACCGGACGACCTGGGCGGGTACGTCCGGATGTACGAGGCGGCCGAGCTGATCCGGCGCGGCGCCCCGCTTTATCTGAAGTTCGGGCTCAGCAAGTCGCCCGGCATCTACCCGTACGGCAGGCAGCTGCGCGAGCTCGCGCTCGCCACCGCGCGGGAACGGGTCCGCCGCGGCCGGCTCGTACTCGACCTGCTCGCGCGGCACGGTGCCGACGGCGGCATGTCGCCGCTCGGCTCACGGCTGCCGGGCGAGCTGCACCGCTTCCCCACCAGCCCGGAACTGTCCGGAACTGTCCGGAACCACTGAGAGGCACTGATCACGATGCGTATACGCGGAGCCGCCGTAGCCGCAACCGCTGTCACCCTGGGGCTCGTTCTGACCGCCTGCGGCCAGGAGGCCAGGGGTGGCAGCCGCTACAAGGCCGATGACGCCAAGGGCGGGACCATCGGCCTCGCCATGCCCACGAAATCCTCGGAACGCTGGATAGCCGACGGCCAGAACATGGCCTCGCAGTTCAAGAAGGCCGGTTACAAGACCGACCTCCAGTACGGCGACGACAAGGTGGAGAACCAGGTCGCCCAGCTGGAGAACATGATCACCAAGGGACACCGGCTGCTCGTCGTCGGCGCGATCGACGGCTCCGCACTCTCCGACGTCCTCCAGAAGGCGCACGACGCGGGCATCCCCGTCATCTCCTACGACCGCCTCATCACAGGCACGAAGAACATCGACTACTACGCCTCCTTCGACAACGAGAAGGTCGGCGAGCTCCAGGGCCAGTACATCCTGGACCGGCTGGGGCTGAAGGAGCCGGAGAAGGGCTCCGGCGAGACGTTCAACATCGAGCTGTTCGCCGGGTCGCCCGACGACAACAACACCAAGTACTTCTGGAACGGCGCCATGAAGGTGCTCACCCCGTATCTGAAGTCCGAGCAGCTCGTGGTCCGCAGCAAGCAGACGCAGCTGAACCAGGCGACCACCCTGCGCTGGGACGGCGGCACCGCGCAGAAGCGGATGGACGACCTGATCAGCAAGAGCTACGGCACCGAGAAGGTCGACGCGGTCCTCTCGCCGTACGACGGCATCTCGATCGGCATCATCTCGGCCCTGAAGAGCGCCGGTTACGGCGGCAAGGAGCTGCCGGTCGTCACCGGGCAGGACGCCGAGCTCGCCTCCATCAAGTCGATCATCGCGGGCGAGCAGACACAGACCGTCTTCAAGGACACCCGCAAGCTCGCCAAGCAGGCCGTGCAGATGGGCGACGCGGTCCTCACCGGGAAGAAGCCCGAGGTCAACAATGTGAGCGACTACAACAACGGTGTGAAGACCGTGCCGTCGTTTCTGCTGAAGCCCGTCTCCATCGACAAGTCGAACACCGATCTCCTCGTCGACGAGGGGTACTTCACCGCAGGACAGCTCAAGTGAGCCGCCCCGCACTGGAGATGCGCTCCATCACCAAGACCTTCCCCGGGGTCACGGCGCTCTCCGAGGTGAATCTGACCGTGCACGCCGGGGAGATCCACGCGATCTGCGGCGAGAACGGCGCAGGCAAGTCCACCCTGATGAAGGTCCTCAGCGGGGTTCATCCGCACGGCAGTTACGAGGGCGAGATCCTCTTCGAGGGCGAACCCGTAGCGTTCAAGGACATCCGGGCCAGCGAGCGGCACGGCATCGTGATCATCCATCAGGAGCTGGCGCTCGTCCCCCATCTGTCGATCGCCGAGAACATCTTCCTCGGCAACGAACAGCGTGGCAGGCGCGGCTTCATCGACTGGAACGGCACCCTGCGCGAGGCCTCGCGGCTGCTCAAGCGGGTAGGTCTGCCGGAGAATCCGCAGACCCCGATCTCGGACATCGGCGTCGGCAAACAGCAGCTGGTGGAGATCGCCAAGGCCCTGTCCAAGGAGGTGAAGCTGCTCATCCTGGACGAGCCGACCGCCGCGCTCAACGACGAGGACAGCGCGAAACTCCTCGGTCTCATCCGGGAGCTGCGCGAGCAGGGCATCGCGTGCATCATCATCTCCCACAAGCTGACCGAGATCCGGGAGATCGCCGACTCGGTGACGATCCTGCGCGACGGGCGGACCATCGAGACGCTGACGGTGCGGGAGAACGCGGAAGCCGAACCGGAGCTGTCGGAGGACCGCATCATCCGCGGCATGGTCGGCCGCGACCTCGATCACCGCTTCCCCGAGCGCACGAGGTACGAGGGCGAGCAGGGTACGGCGCTGAAGGTGAGCGGCTGGACCGTCCGGCACCCCGTCGACCACCAGCGCAAGGTCGTCGACGACGTCTCGCTGACCGTGCGCCGGGGCGAGATCGTCGGCATCGCGGGCCTGATGGGCGCGGGCCGTACCGAGATGGCCATGTCGGTGTTCGGCCGGTCCTACGGGAGTTACGTCGCCGGGGACGTGGAGGTCAACGGCAAGGCGGTCCGTACGAAGACCGTGCCGGAGGCGGTCGCGGCGGGCATCGCGTACGTCACGGAGGACCGCAAGACGTACGGCCTGAACCTCATCGACAACATCAACCGCAATATCTCGCTGGCCTCACTGCCCGGCATGGCCAGGCGCGGCATCGTCGACGAGCATCACGAGCGCCGGGTCGCCGAGCGCTATCGCGCCTCGATGAACATCAAGGCGCCCACGGTCTTCGAGCAGGTGGGCCGGCTGTCCGGCGGCAACCAGCAGAAGGTCGTGCTGAGCAAGTGGGTCCATGCCGACCCCGAGGTACTGATCCTCGACGAGCCCACCCGAGGGATCGACGTCGGGGCGAAATTCGAGATCTACAGCGTCATCGACAAGCTCGCGGCCGACGGCAAGGCAGTGCTCTTCATCTCCTCGGAGCTGCCCGAACTCCTCGGCATGTGCGACCGGATCTACACGATGGCCGAAGGCCGGCTGACCGGTGAGATCGACCGCGCCGACGCCACCCAGGAAGCCCTGATGCGCCGGATGACGCGCCAGACATCAGAGAACAGAAGCTGAGGCCGCCATGAGGACCACCGCCACCGCCACCCCACCCAAGGACGCGACCCCGCCGTCCGTGACACAGCCCGCCCTGCAGGTGCTCGCACAGAGCGTGCGGTCGAACATGCGCCAGTACGGCATGCTCATCGCCCTTGTCTTCATCGTCGTGCTGTTCCAGATATGGACCGACGGCACGCTGCTGCTGCCGAACAACGTCTCCAACCTGATCCAGCAGAACGGCTACATCCTCATCCTGGCCATCGGGATGATGATCGTGATCATCTCCGGTCACATCGATCTGTCCGTCGGCTCGCTGGTGGCCTTCGTCGGCGCCATGTCGGCGGTGATGATGGTCAAACACGACATGCCATGGGTACTCGCGCTCGTCCTCTCGCTGCTGATCGGCGCGGCCGCCGGGGCCTGGCAGGGCTACTTCATCGCGTATCTCGGCATCCCGTCGTTCATCGTGACGCTGGCCGGAATGCTGCTCTTCCGGGGCCTGACGCAGATCGTGCTCGGGGGCCAGTCCCTGTCGCCGTTCCCGGAGGGCTTCCAGAAGATCGCCAAGGGCTTCATCCCGGAAATGGGCCCGTACACGCAGTATCACAACCCGACCCTCCTCATCGGTCTGGCCACGATCGCCTTCCTGCTCCTTCGCGAATGGCGGGACCGCAAGCGCCAGTTGGCGTACGAGCTGGAGGTGCTCCCGACCGGCCTGTGGGCGGCGAAGTGCGTGGCGATGACCGCCGCGGTCGTCGCCTTCACGCTGACGCTCGCGAGCTTCCACGGCGTGCCCGTGGTGATGCTGATCATGTGCGCGCTGCTGCTCGGCCTCGGTTACGTCATGCGCAACGCGGTCGTCGGCCGTCATGTGTACGCGCTCGGCGGCAACAAGGCCGCGGCGATGCTCTCGGGGGTCAAGGACAAGAAGGTCACCTTCCTCGTCTTCGTCAACATGGGCGTCCTCGCGGCGCTCGCCGGCTGCGTCTACGCGGCCCGGCTGAACGCGGGCACCCCGCAGGCGGGCCTCAACTTCGAACTGGAGGCGATCGCGGCGGCGTTCATCGGTGGCGCCTCGATGAGCGGCGGCGTCGGCACGGTGATGGGGGCCGTCATCGGCGGCCTGGTCCTCGGTGTCCTCAACAACGGGATGTCCCTGGTCGGTATCGGAACCGACTACCAGCAGGTCATCAAGGGGCTCGTGCTGCTTGCGGCGGTGGGCTTCGACGTCTGGAACAAGCGCAAGGCCGGCTCGTAACACCCCTTCTCACAGACGGAGTTCGGGCATCAGGAGCGGCGCCCCCTGTAC
>NZ_JBHUUV010000031.1:0-93115 GCF_042670885.1 Streptomyces sp. NPDC057136 | reverse complement strand
GCGGATCAGGGTCGGACAGCCGTGACCCCGACCCTGATCCGCCGCACAGGCCCTAAGCCGCTTGCGGTAGTGGAACCGGTCGTACGGTCCGTCCACGCGCCGCTCCACCAGCTCGTATCCGTACCTCGGGTAGATCTTCCGGTTCTCCCACATCAGGGCGTTCGTGTAGAGCCGGACCTCGGGGAGGCCGAGGGCGCGGGCGTGTTCGTCGGTGAAGGCGAGGAGGCGCCGCCCCACTCCCCGGCCGGCCGCGTCCGGGTGGACTGCGATGCTCTCCAGGAAGAGGTGGTCCTCGTGCGGGACGAGGACCAGCACACCGACGGCGTCCGGGCCCCCGGTGACGTACACCTGTCCCGCGGCGACGTCCGCCGCGTGGTCCGCCTCCATGGGGGCGGGGACGACGCCGATGCGGGCGATGTAGTGGTGGTACGCGGCATCGGTGACGGCCCGTACGGCGGGCACGTCGGCGGCGGTGGCGGCTCGGATCTCGTCGGCCGGGGCAGCTGTCATGGATGAACGGTACGAGGGGTCCGCCCGGCGGAAAACGGGCGGCCCCCTCGTACGGCTGCGGCTACTTCCGCGCCGTCGCCGTGCGGCGCATCACCAGCTTCTTCACCAGGGGCCAGGCCAGGATCAGCACGACCACCACGTACACCGTCACGGAGAACGGCGTGTTGACCAGGCCCGAGGCGCTGCCGTCACTGATCTGCAGTGCGCGGCGCAACTGCTGTTCGGCGGCGGGGCCGAGGATGACGCCGATCACGGCGGGCAGCACCGGGAGCCCGTACCTCCGCATACCGAGCCCGATCAGACCGATGACCAGCAGGATCACCAGGTCGAAGGCTTCACCGCCGACCGCGTACGCACCGACGGCGGCGAAGAACAGGATGCCCGCATAGAGGTAGGGGCGCGGGATGCGCAGCAGTTTCGCCCACACGGGGGCGAGCGGCAGGTTGAGCGCGAGGAGCAGCACCATGCCCACGAAGAGGGAGGCGATGAGGCCCCAGACCAGTTCCGGTTCGCGCTCGAAGAGGAGCGGTCCCGGCTGGATTCCGTACTGCTGGAACGCGGCCAGCATCACCGCGGCGACGGCCGTGGTGGGCAGGCCGAGGGTGAGCATCGAGACGAGGGTTCCGGCCGCTGACGCGGAGGCCGCGGATTCCGGTCCTGCGACGCCCTCGATGGCGCCCTTGCCGAATTCCTCGCGGTGCTTGGAGAGCCGCTTCTCCGTGACGTACGAGAGGAAGGTGGGAATCTCCGCGCCGCCCGCCGGGATGGCGCCGAAGGGGAAGCCGATGACGGGGCCGCGCAGCCAGGACTTCCAGGTGCGCCGGACGTCGTCCTTACCGAGCCAGGGGCGGCCGACGGGGATCGGCTCTCCGGTGGAGCGGCGCAGGTGCGCGGCGACCCAGAGGGCCTCGCCGATGGCGAAGAGTCCGACCGCGACGATCACCACGTCGACGCCGTCGGCCAGTTGGAGCGAGCCGAAGGTGAGCCGCTGCTGGCCGGTCATCTGGTCGAGGCCGACCAGACCGATGGTGAGGCCGATGAGCAGGGAGGCGAGACCGCGGATCCGGGAGGACCCGAGGACGGAGGTGACGGCGATGAAGGCCAGCACCATGATCGCGAAGTAGTCGGGGGCGCCGATACCGACGGCGAGCGAGGCGATCGTCGGGGCGAGGACGACCAGCAGGATCGTGCCGATCATGCCGCCCGCGAAGTGGCCGATCGCGGCGGCGGCGAGAGCCTGTGGGCCGCGCCCCGCCTTCGCCATCGGATGCCCTTCCATCGCGGCGACGACGGCCGCGCTCTCCCCGGGGGTGTTGAGGAGGATGGAGGTGGTGGAGCCGCCGAACATCGCTCCGTAGTAGATCCCGGCGAACATGATGAAGGCGCCGGTCGGTTCGAGTCCGTACGTCACCGGCAGCAGGAGCGCCACGGCCATGGCCGGGCCGATGCCCGGGAGCACACCGATGGCCGTGCCGAGCAGGACGCCGAGGGCGGCCCAGAGCAGGTTGACGGGCGTGAGCGCCGTACCGAAGCCGTCGAGGAGGGAGTTGAGGGAATCCATCGGTCAGAGCACCCCCATCAGCGGGCCGCCCGGCAGGGGGACTCCGAGCAGGTTGTCGAAGACGAAATAGGTGACGAGGGAGAGTCCGGCCGCGATGAGCGGATCGCGGTCGTAGTGGCGGCTGCCCAGCGCGTAGGCGGACCCCCAGAAGAGCAGGGCACCGGAGACCGGGAAGCCGAGCGGTCCGATGAGGACGGCGTTGGCGAGGAAGACTCCGGCGAGCAGGAGCACCGTGCGCCAGTCGGCGGGTTCGGCGAGGTCGATGTCCTCGCCGCCCTCCGCCTCGCCGCGTCCGCCGCGCAGGACGTCGACGGCGAGGAGCACGGCGATGACCAGCAGCCCGCCGCCGACGACGAGGGGAACGGTCCGGGGGCCGACGGGGCCGCGCTGGGTGAGGTCGACGCTCATGGTGAGGGCGTCGGTGAGAACGAGGACGCCGAGGGCCAGGAGCAGGACACAGACGCCGAGTTCGGAATGCTCGCGCAGCCAGCTGCCGCGCTTCGGCGCGGTGGTGGGTTCGGGAGTCGCGGCGGTCACAGTCCCAGCTCCTTCAGGACGGTGGCGACCCGCTGGTCCTGGGCGTCCAGGAAGTCCCCGAAGGCGTCGCCGGTGAGGAAGGCGTCGTCCCAGCCGTTCTTCTTCATCGATTCCTTCCACTGCGGTGAGTCGTGCAGCTTCCGGATCAGGGCGACGAGCTTGTCCCGTTCGGCGCCGGAGAGGCCGGGCGGGGCGACGATGCCGCGCCAGTTGGTGAAGTCGGTGTCCAGGCCCGACTCGCGGAGGGTGGGGGCGTCGAGGCCGGGGACCCGCTTCGGTCCGGTGACGGCGAGCAGCCGCAGCTCTCCCGCCTCGATCTGGTCGAGGTATTCGCCTACGCCGGAGACACCGAAGGCCACCTTGCTGCCGAGGATCGAAGCGAGGAGTTCACCACCGCCGTCGAAGGGGATGTAGTTGACGTCCTTCGGCGCGATTCCGGCGGCCTTCGCCATCAGCATCGGGGCGAGATGGTCGGGTCCGCCGGGCGAGGAGCCGCCGCCGACGGGGAGCTTGGCGGGGTTCTTCTTCCAGGCCTCGACCAGCTGTCCGATGGTCTTGTACGGGGAGTCCTTGGCGACGACGACGATGTCCTGCTCCTCGGTGAGCCGGGCTATCGGGGTCGTGTCGCCGAGTGTCTTCGGCGACTTGTTGGTGTGGACGGCGCCGACCACCCCGAGCCCCATCGACATGGCGAGCTTGCCGTTGCCGTGCTCCCCGACGAGCCGGGTCAGGCCGACGGTGCCGCCGGCACCCGGGAGGTTGAACACCTCCACGTTGTGGGTGAGTCCGGCGTCCTCGGCGTTCTTCGCGGCGGTGCGCGCGGTGATGTCGTAACCACCGCCGGGGGTATTGGGGACCATGAGGCGCAGTCCGGGAATCTGCGTCCCGGTGTCGGAGCCGCTGCCCGTGGAGAGCAGCGGTGGTGCCACGAGCACCAGGAGCGCCGCCCCGGCCAGGGCGAGTGGAGTGCGCAGTCGCACGGGTTCCGCCTTTCTCTGTGAGGTGGCCCACATGTTGCCTGCGCGTTAACGAGCTGTCTCCGTTCCGGAATCAACGGACGTTGTGGTCGTTGTGGTCGCGCCCTACCGTGGCGACGTGACAAAAGTGCTGGTGGTGGACGACGACTTCATGGTCGCGAAGCTGCACTGCCGCTATGTGTCCGTGATGGACGGGTTCACGGTGGTCGGGGCGGCCCACAGCGGGGCCGAGGCGCTGCGTGCGGCGCGGGAGTTGCGTCCCGATCTGGTCCTGCTCGATATCTATCTGCCCGATATGGACGGCATCAGTGTGCTGCGCGAACTGCGTGCGGCGGAGGGGCCTGCCACGGACGGACACAGTGTGGACGCGCTTTTCATCACGGCGGCCCGCGACGCGGGTGTGGTGCGGGCGGCGCTGCGGGCCGGTGCGCTGCACTATCTGATCAAGCCGTTCCATCCGTCCGCGCTCCAGGAGCAGGTGCGGCACGTGGCCTCGTTGCGCAACCGGCTCGACGCTCTCGACGAGGCGCACCAGGAGGCCAGGCAGGAGGACGTGGACCGGATCTTCGGCACCCGTCCGCCGGGCTCGCGCGAACTGCCCAAGGGCCTCGCGGCGCACACCGCCGATCTGGTGGAGCGGGTACTGAGGGAGCACCCGGAGGGGCTGTCCGCGTCCCAGTGCGCGGAGGCGGGTTCCCTGTCGCGGGTCAGCGCCCGCCGCTATCTGGAGTACTTCGCGGAGACGGGGCGGGCCGAGGTGACGCTGCGGTACGGCGGAACGGGGCGTCCGGAGCGGCTTTACCGCGCTGTTCTTAATCGCTTCTGAGTGGCTCCTTAAGCCCGCCATAACGATGGGCTCCAGGCCCTCTCCACAGCCGGATTCGCCTTCGACGGCGGCTAGTTTGCTGATCACCGGGACGGGGTCCGTTCCGTCGGCGCCATCCATACGGGGGGTCGCACCGCCGTACGGGCCCTGCCCCGCACCCCCCGCACCGGACGTCCGCACACAGACGTGCCCCGTCGAAGGAGAACTGCCACCATGGCTGCCATCACGACCGTTCATCGCAAGCTCGCCGGGATCTTCGCCGTGGGTGTCGCGCCTCTCGCGCTGACCGGCCTCTCGGCCGCCCCGGCCGCCGCGCACGGTTCGCTGACGGACCCGGTCAGCCGGGTCTCGGCCTGTTTCGCCGAGGGGCCGGAGAGCCCGAAGTCGGCTGCCTGTCAGGCGGCGGTCGCGGCGGGCGGTACGCAGGCGCTGTACGACTGGAACGGGGTGAACATCGCCAACGCGGCGGGCAAGCACCGTGAACTGATCCCGGACGGCAAGCTGTGCAGCGCGGGCAACGACAAGTTCAAGGGGCTCGATCTGCCGCGCGCCGACTGGCCGGCGACCACGATGAAGGCGGGCAGCCACACCTTCCGCTTCCGGGCCACCGCCCCGCACAAGGGCGCGTTCGCGCTCTATCTCACCAAGGACGGTTACGACCCCGCGAAGCTACTGCGGTGGTCGGACCTGGAGGAGAAGCCGTTCGCCGAGGCCACCGACCCGAAGCTGGAGGACGGCTCGTACACCTTCGGCGGCACCCTGCCGGAGCGTTCGGGACGGCAGCTGATCTACACCGTCTGGCAGCGTTCGGACTCCCCCGAGGCGTTCTACGCCTGCTCGGACGTGGTCTTCGGCGCGGCGGCGGGCGGCAGCGGCTCGGTCGCCGCGGTCCCGGCGCCCTCGGCGTCCGCGCCCTCCGAGGAGGAGATCACCGAGGGCGCGGGCAAGTCGTCCGTCGAACACAGCGGGCACGGCGACAACGACGCCGGTACGGCGGCCGAGGTCACCGAGGCGTCCCCGGCTGCCGGGACGGCGACCCCCGAGGCCACGGCCTCCGAGCCGGCCAACGCGCCGGTGGCCAACGGCTCCGGCGCGGGCGAGGAGCTCGCCGAGACCGGAGGCACTAGCAGCAGCTCGTACCTCGCGATCGGCGGCGCGGCGGCACTCGCGGTCGGCGCGGCAACCCTGTTCACCTCGGTACGTCGCCGGGCAGCATCGGCGGCCCGCCACAGCCGCTGATCGCCGCAGCCGCTGATTCCTGGGTCAGCCGATCACCGAGAAGCAGTTCGTCGGGGTGGCGTGCGCCGGGTCGAGGGCGTTCTCCACCTCGTGGAACGCGATCCGGTCGATGGTCCCGATCGCCACATGCTCGGACAGGTCGACCGCACACAGGTCCTGGAGGAGGACATTGCGTACGTTCGGTCCGTCCAGGTACTGCGTGCGGTACGGGGTCACGACCTCGTCGTACCGGGTCGCGATGACGGTGTAGCGGACCCCCGGCACGGTGTCGCCGCCCGCGTTGAGCTTGGTCATGAACGCGGACCCGGCGACCTGGTCGGCGAGGCCGGGGGTGGCGGCGGTGAGCAGGTCCTCTGCACCGGGGAAGTACGGCAGCAGTTTGGTCAGCCCGAGGAGGGTGGTGCCGTGGTTGTCGGGGGCGATGCCGATGAGGGCGTTCACCTTCGCGGCGCCGCCGAGGAACTTCAGGTAGTGGTTCGGCATCATGCCGCCCTGGGAGTGGCCGACGAGGTCGGCCTTGGGCGCTCCGGTGGCGGCTAACACCTTGTCGACGAACGCGTCGAGCTGTCCGGCCGATTTGCCGATCGGGCCGAGTCCGTTGAAGAACGGCACGCCCGGGAGCTGCCCGTAGTCGAGGGAGAAGACGCAGTACCCCCGGTTGACGAGGTAGGGGGCGAGGACGAGCCAGTTGTCGATCGAGTTCCCGAACGTGCCGTGGACCAGGACGACGGGGCGGGGATGGGCTGCGGAGGGCTTGCAGGTGTAGTCGTTCCAGCCACGGGATGTCGTGGTGGCCTCGGCTGTGGGGGTGGCGGCGGTCGCGGTCGCCGTGGGGGCGGCGAAGGCTGCGACGGCCAGGAGCAGCGCGGTCAGCGTCCGGCGCGCACGGCGGGTGCGCACCGGACGTTTCCAGGGCAGCATCGTGTGTTCTCCTTGCGGCTCAAGGGAGTTGCGATGTCTGTGCGCCCTGCGGCCCGGACCACAAGAGTTATGTACTCATGCCAAATTACGCACGAGTAAGGTAACTAGGGAAGTTACGCGTCAGTAAAAACTGACGCCGCATCACGGTGCTGCATATCAAGCCGTTATGACTGTGCGTCAGGCAGCGAGCACCCGTCTTCACCGCCTGCGGGCCTCTTCCGGCGCACAGACGGTCCGACACGGCCTCGATCCTGGCGACCTCCGCATCCGAACACCACAAGAACCACACCCTGCCCCGAGGCCGCCTGCGCGCCGGACAGGGTGTGGTGGTCGGCCCGAGGACATCGGCACGGCTCAGGGCGTCTTCGTGGCGGACTGCTTCGTGCCTTTGCTGCTGCTGGTACCCGTGCTGCTCCGCCCGGGCTTGGCGGGGGCACCTTTCCGTCTCTTCGGGGCCTCCTCAGTGGCTGTGACCGCCCGCGAAGGCGCTGCCCGGGTCGGTGCGGTCGACCAGGTGAACTCGATCTCCAGCTCGATCTCCCCATCACCGACCTCGACCTCGATCTCGCTGCGAAGTTCGTCGGGGATCCGCAGGCTCAGCGTCCCGGAGCCGAGTTCCAGTTCGGCATCCTCGCCTTCCCTCAGCGCGGCTGCGAGCGCCGTGAGCTGGTCAGCCGCCTCAAGGCGTGACAGCAAGCGCTTCTGCTCGAACTTCAGGTCCTTCATGGGCGTCTCCGATCAGGCAGAAAGATTAGATATCAGCAATTCTGACGTTATGTACGGGATCGGACATCCTCACGGCCGGGGGCGAACAGCCGGAACGACCTCCTACCGGAACAAAACCCTCATAGCATGCTTCCTTGCCTCGGCGTTCTCGTGAAGCAGGGTGGCTCCGACCTCGGTCCGCCAACCGGCTGACCCCGGCGGCGGGTCGCGGATTGCCTTCCTGGGCGGCTGGGACGATGCGGGGATGGCACCCACGGCAGGCACCGCGGATCGTTCGGCAACGGCGCGGCTCGTCCTGCTGACACTCGCGGCCGGTCAGTTCCTGATGGCGCTGGACAGCTCTGTCATGAACGTCTCGATCGCGACAGTGGCCGAGGACGTGGGCACGACCGTGACGGGTGTCCAAGGTGCCATCACGGCCTACACCCTCGTCATGGCGATGTTCATGATCCCCGGCGGCAAGGTAGGGGCACTGATCGGCCGCAGACGCGCGTTCATGATCGGCTGTTGCATCTACGGCTGCGGCTCCCTCACCACGGCGATCGCACCGAACCTGCCCGTGCTGCTGCTCGGCTGGTCGTTCCTCGAGGGAATCGGGGCGGCACTCATCCTGCCCGCGATCGTGGCACTCGTGGCAAGCAACTTCGCCACTGAGCGCCGTCCCGCCGCCTACGGGCTCGTCGCGGCCGCAGGGGCCGTGGCAATCGCGGTCGGACCGATCATCGGGGGTGTCGCGACGACGTATTTCTCCTGGCGGTGGGTTTTCGCCGGTGAAGTCGTGATGGTGCTCGGCATCCTGATGCTGGGCCGCCGCATCACGGACGCGCCGATCCGCGAACGCCCGCGCATCGATCTCGTCGGCGCCGCGCTCTCCGCCCTCGGGCTCGGGATCTTCGTCTACGGAGTACTCCGCTCGGACGAATGGGGCTGGTTCCAGCCGAAGCCCGACGCGCCTTCGTGGCTCGGGGTTTCGCTGGTCGTGTGGCTGATGCTGGCCGGCCTGCTTCTGGTCTGGCTCTTCCTCCGCTGGGAGGCCCGCCTTGTGGAGCGGCACAGGGAGCCACTCATCGATCCGGCCATGCTGCGCAACAAACAGCTGACCGGCGGGCTGACGATGTTCTTCTTCCAGTACCTCGTCCAGATGGGCGTGTTCTTCGTCGTACCGCTCTATCTGTCGGTAGCCCTGGGCCTGTCCGCGCTCACGACCGGCGCCCGCATCCTGCCACTCTCACTGACGTTGCTGGCTGCCGCCATCCTGATCCCACGCTTCTTCCCGGACGTCTCGCCGCGGCGGGTGGTGCAGCTCGGGATCTTCTCGTTGCTCGTGGGCGCGGTGGTCCTGATGGCCGCGCTCGACGCGGACGCCGGTGCGGAAATCGTCACCGTCCCCCTCCTGTTGATCGGGCTCGGCATGGGCGCGCTGGCGTCCCAGCTCGGGTCGGTCACCGTGTCCGCGGTACCGGAAGCACAGAGTGCAGAGGTCGGCGGCGTCCAGAACGCCGTCACCAACCTCGGCGCCTCGATCGGTACGGCACTCGCCGGCTCGATCATGATCGCCGCGCTCACCTCCTCGTTCCTGGGCAGCATCGGGCAGAATCCGGCGATCCCGGCCGAAGTCAGGAGCCAGGCGGCCGTCGAACTCCAAAGCGGCGTACCGTTCTTGTCGGATGCCCAGCTCAAGTCCGCCCTCGAAGAGGCGGGCACGAGCACGGAGGTGAGTGAAGCGGCACTCGACGCGAACGCCGACGCCCGGATCGACGGTCTGCGCGCCGCGCTCGCCATCCTCGCCCTCACCGCTCTCCTCGCGATGTTCTTCACGCAGCGGATCCCGGCAGCCCAGCCCCGCTCGGTGGAGCCCTAGGGTCTCGGACCGCCGACGGCCTACCTGCACAACAGCGTGTTCTCGTTCGGCCAAGGGGGCTACGTCCAATCTCGTCTCCCCGGGTTCGCCGCGCACCTCAGGGTGCCGGACCGGCTGCTCCCGATGAGAGTTCGTAGGCCATACACGCAGGTCAGAGCGATGTTGCCATGCTTACGGGTAACCAACCGATCACGGCAGCCGGGCTTTAAGCACCTCCGGACGACATCCCCGACGTTGTTTCCGCAAGTCGGCGCGGACGAACGCCGACCTGCCTCCCCGCGGTGAACCATGCGCCCTCATGCGCGAGGCCCGGATGGGTTCTAGGGTTGAGGGGAATCCCGACGGTCCGGACATCTGTTCTACCGCCACACTCCCCCACCCGGGCTCGACATCACGCCAGGAGGGCCGCTCCGGGTCGCCGCGCCCTTTGCCGGGCGTCCCGACGGCCGCACGGCCAGGCAGGAGGGCGTTCGATGCCCCGGAACGCGACTACCGCGATGCGCGCGACACCCCACGCCACGCCCGAGGAACGCGCGGCCTTCGGCAAGGAGGCCCGGCGCCGCTCACCGCGGTCGAGTCATGCCGCGTACAAGCCGTCTGCCCACCGGCCGGATCCGCTGGCGATCCTGGAAGCGCAGTCCGCGGCACGGGTGCCCGAACTCGTCCCGATCCGCTACAGCCGGATGACAGAGTCCCCGTTCCGCTTCTACCGGGGCGCCGCCGCCATCATGGCGTCCGACCTGGCCGACACCCCACGCTCGGGACTCACGGCCCAGCTGTGCGGGGACGCACACATGCTCAACTTCCGTCTGCTTGCCTCGCCGGAGCGGCAGTTGATGTTCGACATCAACGACTTCGACGAGACACTGCCGGGCCCCTGGGAGTGGGACGTCAAGCGGCTGTCGGCGAGTCTCGTCATCGCGGGCCGGGCGAACAACTTCGACGACGCCGAGCGCGCCCGCATCGTGAACTCCACGGTCCGTTCGTACCGTGAGGCGATGATCCGCTTCGCCGGCATGAGCAACCTCGACGTCTGGTACGCGAAGATCGACGCGGCCCGTCTCGAGGCCCTGGCCGCAGCCGGCTCCACAAAACGCGGACAGAAGAACCTGGCCCGTGCCATGGCGAAGGCCCGCACCCGCGACAGCCTGGATGCCTTTGACAAGCTCACCGAAACGGTCGACGGCCGGCCCAGGATCGCGGCGGATCCCCCGCTGCTCGTCCCGGCCGGAGACCTGCTGCCGGACGTCGAGCGCAGCGCGCTCGAGCGCCAGTTCCGCGGACTGATCGAGCGGTACGGCCGCACTCTGCCTTCCGACCGGCGCGCGCTCCTGAAGGACTACCGACTGGCGGACGTCGCCCGCAAGGTGGTCGGCGTCGGCAGCGTCGGCACCCGGTGCTGGATCTTCCTGCTTCTCGGACGGGACGACCAGGACCCGCTCTTCCTCCAGGCCAAGGAGGCCGACACCTCCGTACTGGCCCCACACGTCGGCGCGAGCCGGTATCCCAACCAGGGCGAACGGGTGGTCTCGGGCCAGCGGTTGATGCAGGCGACGAGCGACATATTCCTGGGATGGGAGCGGGTGGACGGGATCGACGGCAGGCAGCGCGACTTCTACGTCCGCCAGTTGCGCGACTGGAAGGGCATCGCCATGCCGGAGAGGATGCGGCCGAAGGACATGGAAGCGTTCGGCGAACTGTGCGGGGTCACGCTGGCTCGTGCGCACGCGCGGTCGGGCGACCGGATCGCGATCGCCGCGTATCTGGGCAGCGGCGAGCCGTTCGACCGGGCACTCGCGGCGTTCGCGGAGGCATACGCCGACCAGAACGAGCGTGACCACCAGGCCCTGGTCGACGCGGTGCGCGCAGGCCGACTGCCCGCGGAGGAACTTCCGGCGGTCTGACAAAAGCGGTCAGTCAGCCAGAGTGGCTGGACGTACGGACTCCGGCCCGAAGCGTCGACGGGCACGGTCCGCGGCGGCTTCGACGGCGCGGGCACGGGCATCGCCGGGATCCAGAGAGAGTTGCCAGTAGGCGCTGTCGGCCGGCAGCAGGCCGTCGGCACGGATCGCGAAGGCGCGGACTCGTGCTCGCTGCAACCCCAGAGCGGTCAAGAGACCCAGGGCAGTTGCGACGAGGGCGGGTGAGTGGTTGGTGGGTTCCGGCAGCGCGCGCGTGCGTGTGGTGGAGCTGTGGTCGGCGTAGCGCACTGTGAGGGTGAGCCGTCCCGCGATCTGCCTTTCGCCGCGCAGGCGTTGACCGATCTGGTCGGCAAGCCCCAGGACGGCGCGGTGACGTCGCCCCGGGTCGAGGCAGTCCCGGTCCAGCACCGTGTCTGCGACCAGGTGCTCTGCCGGCTCCGTCCGGGTGACCGGGCGGGGATCGCGGCCACGGGCGCGCTCGGCCAGCAGCCGGGCAGGGCCGGCGCCAAGAAGTCGCTGCAGGGTCGCCGGGGACAGGTCGGTGACCTGGCCGATGGTGTGCAGCCCATATCTGCTGAGGGTTTCCGCTGTGGCGCGGCCGATCCCCGGCAATGCGGTGACCGGCCGGGGGTACAGCCAGGCGGCGGCCTGCCCGGCAGGAACCCAGGTGGTGTCTCCCGGCGCGGACGCGTCAGCCGCCATGGCGGCCAGCATGCGGTTGCCCGCGAGCCCGGCGCTGCTGTCGATGCCGTAGAGGGCCTTCAGCCTGAGCTTCGCCAACTGGACGACGTCATAGGCGGACAGGTCGAAGTATCTGAGCGCCGAAGTCAGGTCGAGCTGGACGGCGTCGGGCGGAACAGCCTGGACATGCGGAGTGATACCAGACACCAGTTCGATTACTTCGTTGTACTGATCCTCACTCGGAGCGGCGTGCAAGTGGAGGTGGGCGATGTGTCGCTGGCGCGTGGTCATCCTGCGCTCCCCGGGCTGGTGTAGCCGAACTTCTTCAGGTCGGCCGAACGACTGCCGGCAGGCTGCAGGTCGGCATACGGGTGCAGGCGGGCGCCGGTGGTGCCGTTGACCAGGGTGCGCTGCGGCTGGGCGGGTGTCGGGTGCGGGTGGTCGGCGCCGAGGAGGGCAAGCGCGGCCTCGGGGCCGTGGTCTCGGCGGGCGGCGGCGATCCGCTCGAGGTCCCAGGCCATGGTGCCGACGACGGTACGGCGGGTGCCGCGCACCTGGACCGTGCCGCGGACCAGCAGCAGGCCGCTGTGGAAGACGGTGTGCGCGCAGGCCGGGTGGGAGTCTTCGAAGAAAGCCAGGTCGACCAGTCCGGAGCCGTCCTCCAGGGTGACGAAGATGATGCGCCTGCCGCTGGCGATCGGCGGGGTCTGGGTGGAGGCCCGCACACCGGCCACGAGGACCTGCTGCCCCGGACGCATGCCTGCCAGATGGGCCGCGTCGGTCGCACCGGTCTCCCGCAGCAACCGGTGATGATGCTCCATCAGGTGCCTGGAGACGTCGATGCCGAGGGTGCTCAGCTCGGCGCTCAGGGCCTCACGTCCGGTCATCTCCGGCAGACCGCTCGGCTCCGCTCCGCCGACAGCGCCCGCGTCGAGGGGCAACTGGCCCTTGCCCGCCGACCGGGTGCGGGACTGCCGGTGAAGCTCAGCGATCTGCAGCAGCAGGTCCCGCCGGCTGAGACGCCCGTCGTGCAGGGAGTTCAGGGCACCGATCTCGGCGAGGCGTTCGGCGACCGGCCTGCTGGGGTGGGCCCGCTGCCAGAAGTCCGACAGCGATCCGTACGGCCGGCCCTCCTCGATCCGTGCGCATTCCTCCTCACTGATGCCGCGCACCCCGGACAGTGCGAGCCGCACGCCCCACTCCTCTTCCTCGGTCATCTCCACGGTGTGCTTCGCCCAGGAGCGGTTGACGTCGACGGGCAGGACCCGGACACCGCGGCGACGGGCATCGGAGACGAGGACGCGCTTGGGCCACATCCCTGGGTCGTGTTCGAGCAGGCCGGCCAGCAGGAACGCCGGATGGTGCGCCTTGAGCCATGCGCTCTGCAGGGCCGGCACGGCGAAGGCGACCGCGTGCGCCCGGCAGAAGCCGTAGGCGCCGAAGGCCTCGACCGTCTTCCAGACCTGGTCGCGTACCGTCTCGCCGTAACCGTGTGCGCGTGCCTGCCGGTGGAACCAGGCCTTGATCCTGGGCAGCCGGTTCTTGTCGCCGAGCGCGCGCCGGGCGATCTCGGCCAGCGCGAGGTCGCAGCCGGTCATCACCGACAGCGTCTCGATGATCTGCTCGTGCCAGATGGTCACGCCGTAGGTGTCGGCGAGCACCGGCTCGAGGTCCGGGTGGGCGTACGAGGGTGTGCCGCCATGGCGTGCGGCGATGTACCGCTCGGGCATGCCGCCGGCGACCGGTCCGGGCCGGAAGAGACTGATGTCGGCGATGACATCCTGCGGGTCGCGGGGCTGCAGCCGAGACAAAAGATCTTGCTGCCCGGGCGACTCCAGCTGGAACAGGCCCAGGGTCTGGCTCTCCTGGATGAGCTTGAACGCGAAGACGTCGTCGAGCGGCACCTGCTGCGGGTCGTCCAGGTCGATGCGGTTGCCGGTGACCCGTTCGATCTCGGTGACTGCATGAGCCATCGAGGACAGCATCCGGACGCCCAGGACGTCCAGTTTGATGTTGCCCAGCGCCTCGATCTCCTCCTTGGCCGCCATTGCCATGGGGTAGTCGCCCTGGGGGGTGGGTTGCACCGGCAGCCGGTCCAGGAGCGTCGCGTCACTGATGACCACTCCACAGGGGTGCATGGCCATGCCATGCACCAGGGAGTCGAGGCCCTCGGCGAGCTCCCACAGCGGCCCGTATCGGTCCGCCTCGGCCGCCAGCTGCCTCAGCTCGGGCAGCTCGGCGAGCGCGCCGGTGATGTCACAGGCCCGCAGATGCGGAAAGCTCTTGGCGATCCGGTCGACCTCTGCCGGCGCGATCCCCAGGGCCAGGCCGGTATCGCGCAGGGCGCGGCGGGCCCGATAGGTCTCGGGCATGGCGGTGACCGCCACCCGTTCCTTGCCGAACCGGTCGAAGACCGCGTCGTAGCACTCCAGCCTCCTGGCGGACTCCACGTCGATGTCGATGTCCGGAAGCGACGCCCGCCGCACGCTCAGGAAGCGTTCGAACAACAGGCGGTGATCAAGGGGGTTGGCGGTGGCGATGCCCAGTACGTGACAGACCAGCGACCCGGCGCCGGAGCCGCGGGCCGAGACCCGAATGCCCTTCTCCCGGATGTCGGCCACGACCTGGCCGACGGCGAGGAAGTACGAGTCGTAGTCCAGCTTGGAGATCACAGCGAGTTCTTCGTCCAGCCGGTCGAGCGCCACTCGGTCCCGGTCGAGGCCTCGTCGGGCCATGCCGGCCTCGCACTGCTGACGCAGCAGTTGTGCGGCTCCTCCCGCTCCGGGCTCGGCTCCGAAGAGCGCCGGTTCCGGGAAGTGCTGCGTGCCCAGCCCGAGGTCCGCTCCGGGGTCGAGGGTGCACGCGGTCGCCGTGGCAGCGGTGTCCGCCATCAAGCGGCGTGCCCGCCGGGCATCCGCCCCGGCGCATTCGGCGACCATCTGCGCGATGACCGTCATTGCCCTTTCGTCCTTGAGCCAGCGCTGCCCGCTGTCCAGGCGGCGCCGGTCGACCGGCCGCAGCAGCCTCGCGGCATCCAGGACATCAGCAAGTCGATGCTGGTCCGGGTCGGCGTAGCGGACGGCGTTGGAGAGCACCGCGGTGGTGCGGGTGCGGTCGGCCAGCGCCAGGGTGCGGGCAGCCAGCCGAAGCGATCCGGGCCCGGTGCCGAAACGTTTATGCACTACGGCTTCCAGCCTGATTCCACTACGGAAGATCTCCCGCCATGGCGCCAGCAGCTTCATCGCGACGTCCTCGCGCCCAGCCGCCAGAGCCCGTACCGGCTCCGAGAGCGGTCCGAGCAGCACGATCAGACCAGGGCCGCCGTACTCGCGCAGCGCCTTCCACGGCACCACCGGTGCCGTACCGGATACGGCACCGGCATGGGCGGCCGACGTGATGCGGCACAGCCGCGCCCATCCCGCTCGGTTCTGTGCGAGCAGCACGAACCGCAGCGGCGGCTCAACGACATACGCGCCACCGCGCGCCGGGGTGCGGTGGCGCTGGGCGGGCGGCGGAGGCGCAAGGGCCTCCACCGCCAGGTCGACACCGAAGATCGGCCGAACCCCGGCTCCCGAGCATGCCTGCGCGAACCGGACAGCCCCGGTGACCGTGTCCCGGTCGGTGAGCGCGAGCGCCGTCATGCCCCGTCCGGCCGCCCGCCGGACGAGACGCTCGGGATGGGCGGCGCCGTAGCGAACGGAGTAACCGGACGCGACGTGCAGATGGGCGAAGCCCGCCATGTCGCACCTCCATCACTCCACCCCTTTTAGGCTATACGCCCGATATATTCATCGTACGTCAGTTCGATTACCCTAACCCCATCAGCCCCGGTCAGCGACCAGATTCGAACGCGTCAACGATTCTTCGACCACGCCTGCTCCAGTCGGATCGTTTCGAACACTCGTACGATAACCCGGGCGGGAGACACCCGCCCGAACCCCGCCTCGGCCATTCGGGCCTGTCCCACCTGCGTAAATACCGGGCCGCCCGGACCGTGGGGGGATGACTTTCGTCGACGAGGTGAAGAACGCCGTCACTCCACGGGCCGCACTGCTCGTCCTCGGTGTACTCGCGCTGCAACTGCTGTTCATCGCGTCCTACGTAGGGGCGCTGCACAAGCCCAAGCCGACGGACGTCCCCTTCGCCGTTGTCGCTCCCCCGCAGATCGCGGAGCAGCTCGTCACCCGGCTCGACGCACTCCCCGGCGGCCCGCTGGACCCGCGCACGGTCGACGACGCGGCCGAGGCCCGCGAACAGATCATGAACCGCGACATCGACGGCGCCCTGATCGTCAATCCCACCGGCACCACCGACACCGTGCTCGTCGCCTCCGGCGGCGGCACCGTCCTGGCCGATTCCCTGACAAGGATCATGGAGAAGGCCGACGCGACCCAGCGCCGCTCGGTCAGGACCGTCGACGTGGCCCCGGCATCCCCTGACGACTTCGACGGGCTCTCGTCCTTCTACCTGGTCGTGGGCTGGTGCGTCGGCGGCTACCTCTGCGCCTCGATCCTGGCGATCAGCGCAGGCACCAAGCCCGCCAACCGGCAGCGCGCGCTGATCAGGACCGCCACCATGGCGCTGTACTCGATCGCGGGCGGAATCGGCGGCGCGGTCATCATCGGACCGGTCCTCGGCGCACTGCCCGGGAGCGTTATAGGGCTGTGGGGCCTGGGAGCACTGATCGTCTTCGCGGTCGGCATGACCACCCTCGCCCTGGAGGCCCTCACCGGCATCATCGGCATCGGCCTGGCCGTCCTGATCATCGTGATCGCGGGCAACCCGAGCGCGGGCGGCGCCTTCCCGCTCCCGATGCTGCCGGACTTCTGGCGAGCGATCGGCCCCGCACTGCCACCGGGGGCGGGCACCTGGGCGGCCCGCTCGATCGCCTACTTCAAGGGCAACGCGATGACCGGCCCCCTGCTGGTGCTCTCCGCCTGGGCAGTAGCGGGCACGGCCCTCACCCTGCTCCTGTCCATGCGGCACAAGCCGGACAACGCCACCGGCACGGCACCCGCGGACACGACGCCCACGGGCACGGCACCCGGCGGCGCGACCCCCGCCTGACCTGGCCGTACGTAGACTTGCGTGCGGGAGGCCCGTCGCGGGGCCGCGGGGAAGACGGGCGAACCGGAATGGGCATCACTACCCACAAGTGGTGGGAGCTGCTACCGGCAGGCATCCGCCGGCAAGCCGACGGATACGTCCTCCAGGACGCACGCTTCCAGGCGATCCGGCTCATCTGGGAAGCCGGCCGCGCCCAAGGCCTTGGCCTCAACGACGCCCAACTCGTCGTCCACGACCGGTACCTCCACTACGGCGACAGAATCGCCCGCACCCCCGACAGCCCGCTCGACCTGGAGTCCCTCGCCGCCCGTGCGGCCGGTGCCCCCGGCCGCGTCGTGGCGATCGAGGCCGTCTGGGACGGGGACACCGTCCACGACTGGTTCGTGGAACTGCTGGCCGTCATCGATGAGCCCGCGGGCGAGCACCCGTTGGCCACCATCTACTGGGACACGGCCGTGCGGTATCTCGGTGACGAGGACCGCAGTTCGCTCCACCCGTCAGCGGTTGCGGCGGACCGGGCCGGGAAAGCTCTGTCGGCCCGCCTCTCGGTCCCGTTCCACTTCGCGAGCCCGCACACGCCGGACGACGGTGCCCCTCGCCTGCGGCCCTGAGCTAGGAGACCCACGGAACTTCAGAACGCGCCGAACGACCAGAAAGCGCCCACCTCGTCGTCATTCACCGCGATCACACCCAGGTCGTAGAACAGGTCGAGTCCGTTGAGGTACGCGTCGGTGAGAAACCCATGGGCGTCGGTGCCCTCCAGGCCCGTCGCGAGGAAGTCCGGAGCGGGTCCGGAGGCGGCAGCCGTCGCATTGGTCCAGTAGCTCGCGGTGGGACCGTACCGGTCGAGCAGGGTCCGGGCGTCCGACAGAACGGCGTCCCGGTCCGGGCGGGAGCGGACAGGGGCGTACTCCGACTGCCATTGCTCGGTCATGACGGCGAGCGCGGCGACCGCCGCCTCCGGCTCCAGCGGGTACAGCCGACCGGGCAACTGCGAGGCGGCCGGCGGGTCGAACGGGTAGGCGGGCACCGTGTCACGGGCGGTGTTGGTGCGGTCCCAGTCCACTCGGACCCAGCCTCGGGGGTCGGGGACCGAGCGGTGGAGTACGGCGAGGACGTCGTGCGCCCAGTCCTCGTGCCGGCGAGGGCCTGTGGCCGCGAAGTTGTAGGAGTTGTCGAGCAGCCGCAGCGCCGCCGCGTTCCAGGGGCAGCGGCGGCTGCGCATGTCCGTCAGCAGGTCGCCGATTCGGCGGGTGAAGACATCCCTCGGCTCGCGGGGGATGGTCCGGAGTTGGTCGAGGGCCCAGCGGACGAGCTCGCCCTCCTCGTCCGCGGCGGGCCGGAGCACCTCCGGAAACGGTGGGTCCGCTCCGTCCCACAGAGCTTCCACATGGGCGTCGAGCAGGTCGAGGGAGAGCGGGCCGGCGGGCAGAGACATGTCGTCACCCCAGAGCGCTTGGTTGGTGTCCGGGAGCCAGATCACTCGCCGGTGTGGACGGCCTGCCGGGACACGGTCACGCCGTCGTCGGCCGGGCTGCCCGGCGCCGGTACCCGGTCCCGCGCCGCGGACAGTTGCGTGACCTCCGCGCGCAGCGCCCGTACCTCCGCCGTGAGCGCGATGATGGCCTCCGTCTGCAGCCGGTCCGCGGCGCTGTCGCTCTCGAAGCGGGAGATGAACCAGGCGGCGATGTTCGCCGTGACCACACCCAGCAGCGCGATACCCGACAGCATCAGGCCGACCGCGAGCATCCGGCCCAGACCGGTGGTCGGGGCGAAGTCGCCGTATCCGACAGTCGTCATCGTGGTGAAGGACCACCACACCGCGTCGCCGAGGGACTTGATAGTGCCTTCCTGCGAGTCCCTCTCGACCTCGAGCACCGCGAGTGAGCCGAACATCAGCAGACCCACACACGACCCCGCGACATACGTGGTCAGCTGCACCTGCGAGGCCATCCGGGCCCGCTGCCCGGCCAGCAGCAGGGTGGACACCAGCCGGAGCAGCCGCAGCGGCTGCACCATCGGCAGCAGTACGGCGATCAGAGCCAGCGGATGACGGCGTACGAATTGCCACCGGTGGGGCGCGAGCACCAGCCGCACGGCGTAGTCGACGGCGAACGCTCCCCACACCACCCACTCCACGCCCCGGCACAGCCGCAGCGTCGCCGCACCGGCGTCGGGTGCTATGACAGGCACGGCGTATGCGACGGCGAACAGGAGGGCCAGTGCCAGGAGCGGCCACTGGGTGCGCCGCTCCCACCGCTGCTCGGTTTCCGTTGCGCCCCCGGATTCCGTCTCCGTCGATTCCGTGCTTCTCATGCAACCATCGTAAAGAGCGGAAGCCGGCCGGAAACATCTGGCAGATCGAGGGGCCTGACGCTATGCTCCCCCACGATGACCACTCATTCTGTAAGCAGATTGGGGGCCCCGTCCGCGCAAGGTGAGTGCTGATGCTCACCAGGAACGCGACTGGGGATTCCCGCCCTTCATTCTGGCCGCGCGTGCGAGAGTTCGCCGTGCCGCCCTCCATGATCGAGACTGCGACCGCCCGTCGTTCTGCCGGGGACTGGGCAGGAGCGTGCGCCGCCGCAGGCGTCGACGTCGATCTCAGCCTACGGGCCGTGGCACGCACCCACGGTCAGGAACTCATGGCCCGACTCCGGGCCGATCTACGGCAGTTGGCTCCCGACCTGCTGCGCTGGCATCTGCCGAGAATCGCCCCGCACGGCATGCTGCGGCCGGGGCTGACCCTCGCACTGGCCCGGTACGACGGCGCCGGGCACGACGGCGCGCACCCGGTGCACCTCGTGGTCCGGACCCCGCCCGCCTGGGCGGATGCCGGTCAGCGGATCAGCCTCGCGCTGTGGGACGGCTCGCGCTCCGAGGCCGGCACCCGCCGCCATCCGCACCCCCATCCGAACCAGCGGTTCCGTCTCGATCTGCACCGCCATCTGTGGGACGCGCGCAGGACCGATGAGCTGCGGGTCAGGTCCGGGGCCGACCGGCCGCCCGAAGACCGCCCTGATCTTGCAGAGCTGGTGCCGCCGGGGCGCCACTGCGCCGTCGACCGGTGGGCCGCCGAGGCGGAGTTGCTGCTCCGTTCCGAGGGGCAGTCCACCGGTACCGTCGCCGTGCGGTTCGGGGGCCGGCATCAGCTGCTCCTCGACCTGGTCGGGGACCCGGACGGTCTCGGGCCGCCCCGCGTGCGGGTCTCGCCGGCCGCGGACGGCGACGTCCCGACGCCGCCGGTCCTGCCCGACGCGGCGACCTGGGTCCTGCCCGACCTGGAACTGCTCCGCAGCGGTGCGATCGGCGCCGGCCGGCTGCACCCGCTGGTCGCCTCGGCACTCGTACCGGGCCATGAGCCGTCCGCTCCGTCACAGGCACCGGACCGGGCAGGGCAGCCGCACCTCGTGGACTGCCGGGGGGATCAGCACCGGATCGGTCTGGTCGACGGGGTCCTGGCCCCGCTGGACCACGATCCGGCCGAGGTCCGCCGGGAAGAACTGCTGGTCGCGCTGACCGGTACGCCGCTTCCCTGCCTCCAGGCCATCGACGAGGCGCACCGTCGTCCGGACTGTCTCGCCGGTGTACGCGACCGTCTGGACCACGGCGACATCGCCGGAGCGCTGGCCGTCGTCGAGGGTCTGCTCGGCCCCGGCGCACTGCTGCGCACCGGCGCTCTGCGGGACGAACTTGAGGCCGCCGCGCGACGGCGGATCACCTACGGGCTGTTCAGGGCGGACCTGATCGGTCCCGGACCCGGGCGCTGCGGCCCGGATCGCAGCCATGTCCCCGACCGCCTCCCGCGCCCGCGCCGGGCCGTTTCGCGCTGACCCGGCTCGACGCCCCTTCCTCTTCCTGACGACCCAAGGTGATCACCCATGCCCACATGCACTCCGTTCGCCCTGTCCGAAGCCCCCGCTGTACCGGCTCAGGCCTCCCAACTCGACATCGCGGGCGAGCTGACAGCTCTGCTGCGCGACACGACCACCGAACTCCGCCCCGATAACCAGTTGGAGGCCCTGACCCTGGCGGTGGCCGCCGACCTGCCCGTCCTCCTGTGGGGTGAGCCGGGTATCGGCAAGACCGCGGCCCTGACCCAACTCGCCGTGTCCCTGGACCTTCCGCTGACCACGGTCATCGCCAGCGTGCATGAGCCGTCCGACTTCTCGGGGCTGCCCATCGTCGGCGACGATCCCGCGGAACAGGGTGTCCCGATGGCCCCGCCGGACTGGGCGGTGCGGCTGGTACGGGCCGGGCGGGGCCTGCTGTTCCTCGACGAACTGTCCACCGCGCCCCCGGCCGTTCAGGCCGCGCTGCTCCGCCTCGTACTGGAGCGGCGGATCGGCGCCCTCCAACTGCCGCCCGGGGTACGGATCGTGGCCGCCGCCAATCCGCGGTCCTCGGCGGCCGACGGCTGGGAGCTGAGCCCTCCGCTGGCCAACCGGTTCGTCCATCTCCAGTGGATCCATGACCACGAGGTCGTGGTACGCGGCCTCGGTGGGACCTGGCCCCGGGCGACGCTGCCGCGGCTCGACCCCGGAAAGCTGCCGCAGGCCGTGGACTTCGCCCGCCGCGCCGTGTGCGGGCTCCTCACCGGCCGCCCCAAGCTCGTCCACCAGCTGCCCGGCAGCGAAGCCCGTCGCGGCGGCCCCTGGCCCTCGCCCCGGAGCTGGGACATGACGCTGAACCTGATCGCCTTCGCGACCGCGGCCGGCTCCTCCCGGGACGTACTCTCCCTGCTGGTCAGGGGCACCGTGGGCGACGGTCCGGGCCTTGAGCTGCTGGCGAGCCTGGACCGGATGGACCTCCCGGACCCCGAGACGCTGCTCGCCGACCCGGCGGGGGCCGAGCTGCCCGAGCGGGGAGATCTGCGGCAGGCCGTACTCGACGGTGTGGTGGCGGCGGTCCGCAATCGCCCGGAGAAGTCCCGCTGGGACGCGGCCTGGGAGCTCCTGGTCCGGGCGCTGGAGACCGGCGCACCGGACCTGGTGGTCGTCCCCGCGACCACACTCGCCGCGCTGCGCCAGGAGGACTGGGATGTTCCGGCATCGATCGAACAGCTCGCCGGAGCGGTGTCCCTGTCCCGGCGGGCGGACCGGGCGGCGGACCGTGCCACGGCCCGGATCGCGGTCGCCGCGAAGGCGGGCCGATGACCCCCGACGTACCGGGGGCACTGGACCTCGACAAGCTCTTCGCCGCCCGGCTGCACGCCGCCCGGGCCCGTCCCTACCTGGCCACGGCGTTGTTCGCCCTGCACACCGTGGAGTCGCGACGGGTGCCTACGATGGCCGTCGACCGGCACTGGCGGTGCTACGTCTCGCCCGCGTTCGTGGACGGGACCCCGGTGGAGGAACTGGCCGGCGTGTGGGTGCACGAGGTGTCGCACCTGCTGCGCGACCACCACGGGCGCGGTGACCGGGCGGCGCGGGTGCTCGGACTGAACGGTCCCGGGGACCGGCTGCGGATGAACATCGCCGCCGACTGCGAGATCAACGACGACGTGTTCGGTGACGGGCTGGTCCGGCCGGAAGGCGCGGTCGAACCGGCCGCGCTGGGCCTCAACGACGGCGAACTCATGGAGGACTACCTCCGGCAGTTCCGGCTCGGGCCGTATACGCAGCAGTTCACCTGGCTCGACTGCGGCAGTGGCGCCGACGGGCTGGAGAGGGAATGGGACCTGGGACCGGACGGCGCGCACGGCCTCAGCGCGCAGGAACAGGACGCGGTCCGGTTCCGGGTGGCGCAGGGCATCACCGGCCGCCCGGGGAACTCCTCGCAGAGCTGGAAGCGGTGGGCGGAGGAGGCGTTCCATCCGCCGCAGCCGTGGCGGGAGTTGCTGGGGGCGGCCGTCCGCTCGGCCGCATCCGGCGCCGGTGCGGGCGAGGACTACACCTACGGGCGCCCGTCGCGGCGCTCGGCCGGGCTGCCGGGCGTCGTTCTTCCGAGCCTGCGGCGCAGACCGCCCAGGGTCTCGGTGGTCATCGACACGTCCGGCTCGGTCAGTGACGCCGAACTGGGCAGCGCGCTCCTGGAGGTTGCCGCGATCTCCAGTGCCGTGGGCGGCCGTCGCGACCTGATCAGCGTGCTGCCGTGCGACGCGGCGGCCCGGATCGTGCACCCGCTGTGCCGCGGCGAGGGCATCCCGCTCGTGGGCGGCGGGGGTACGGATCTGCGTACGGGCTTCGCCAGGGCGCTGCGGACGAACCCCCGGCCGGATGTCATCGTGGTCCTGACCGACGGGCAGACGCGCTGGCCGAGCGCGCAACCGGCGTGCCGGACGGTGGTGGGGCTGTTCCCCCGGCACCACTCCGGCAGATCGTGGGACGAGAACGACCCGAACTACGTACCGGACTCGCCGCCCGAGTGGGCGCGCACGGTCACCATCGGGTGATCCTCCCACCGGCCGTCGTGACGGGCGGCGGCCCTCCCGTGGCCGCTGCCCGACCTGCAGCCCAATTCTTGGCGTCCAGCCGACACAACAGCTGGGCATGACAGGTACATGGCGTCATTCTGGAGCGGTCCCGTGAGACCCACGAGAAACACGACCATCCCAACTCCCCGTCATTCACCGGAGGTTGCTCATGCGTCGCAGATTCGCCGTCCCGCTCGCCGCGGTCGCCCTGTCGCTCCCGCTCGCCCTGCTCCCTGCCGCGTCCGCTTCGGCCGCCCCTGCGGACAAGCCCCAGGTCCTCAGCTCCTGGACCCAGACAAGCCTCTCCAGCTACAACGCCTGGAACACCGCCCGCAACAACCAGGGCGCCTGGGCCGCGTACGGCTTCGACTGGTCGACGGACTACTGCAGCAGCTCGCCCGACAACCCGTTCGGCTTCCCCTTCCAGAAGGCCTGCGCACGCCACGACTTCGGCTACCGCAACTACAAGGCCGCCGGCACCTTCTCCGCCAACAAGTCGCGCATCGACTCCGCGTTCTACGCAGACCTCAAGCGCGTATGCGCCGCCTACTCCGGAGCGACGCTCACCGCGTGCAACAGCACGGCATGGACGTACTACCACGCCGTGGACATCTTCGGCGTGGCACCGGCGAAGGCGAGCTCCGACGGACCGGCCCGGGCCGCCTGACCATCCGGCTCCGGCTCCGGCTCCGACCGCAGGCAAAGGGCCCGCCCGCCTCACACGGAGTGAGGCGAGCGGGCCCCTCGTATCGTCGGCCGGGTCAGCCGATCTCGGCCCCGTACGCCGCCAGCGCCTCCGGCACCGGCTGGAAGAACGTCTCGCCGCCCGAGGAGCAGTCGCCGCTGCCGCCCGAGGTCAGGCCGATCGCGGTGTCGCCCGAGAAGAGCGAGCCGCCGCTGTCGCCCGGCTCGGCACAGACCGTCGTCTGGATGAGCCCGTTGACGATGTCGCCGTTGCCGTAGTTGACCGTGGCGTCCAGCGCGGTGACCTCACCGTCGTGCACCTGGGTGGTGGAGCCGCTCCGGGTCACCGCCATGCCGACCGTCGCCTCGCCCGCCTTGGTGATCGGCTGCGTGGAACCGTTGTAGAGGTCGACCTCGCTGGGGTGCGCCACGTCGGAGGTGTACTTGACCAGACCGTAGTCGTTGTCCGGGAAGCTGGAGCCCTCGTTCGCGCCGATCTCCGCACCGCCCTGCGCGTCCGACCAGCTGGTGATCGACTCGGTGCAGTGTCCCGCGGTGAGGAAGTACGGCTCGCCGCCCTTGACCACGTTGAAGCCGAGCGAGCAGCGCCCGCCCCCGCCCCAGATCGCGTCGCCGCCCGCGATCAGCGCCTTGAACTCCCCTGCGGAGCGGTTGAGTTCGGCCTTGCCGCCGAGCTTTTCGACCACAGCCGTGAGCTTGTCCCAGGCCGCGCCCTTCACCGTACGGTCGGCGGTGACGACCACCTTGTTGCTCACCGGGTCGACCGCCCAGGAGGTGCCGGGGATGGTGGCCCGGTCGGTGAGGGTCTGCCGGGCCGACGACAGCTCCGCGTCCGAGTTCTGTACGACTCTGGCCTTGCCGCCCGCCGTCCGCACCTGCTCCGCGGCGGTCTGGTCGAGGACGTTCACGACCAGGCTCTTCGTGTCGGCGTCGTAGTACGCGCCGGCCGTGCCGCCGACCAGGGTCTTGTCCAGCGTGGTGGCGAGGGTCCCTGCCGCGCCGGCCGTCAGCGTGCGTACGGTCGGCAGGGGCGTGTCCTCACTGGCGTTCGCGGTCTGGAGGGTGACTCCGGCCGCGACCAGGGCGACGACGGCCGCTCCGGCCGTCAGCGCGCGCTTCCTGGATATGCGTCGATGCTTCAACTTACGACCTCCTGTGGGGCCGCGCAGGGACAAGTGGGGTGTCCGTACGCGGAGGATGGGGCGCTCACTATTCCCATGCGGTGAAACGCGCACAAGGTCGCACTCAGGACGCACACACGACAACAACGCTTCGGTTTCGTTACGTTCACTTCCGGTGGCGGACGGCCATGTCACCCGTCGAGGCCGGCCGGGACGGCGTCCGGGAGCGGTCCGGACGGGGCTTGCGCCATTGCCGTGTCCGGCGCGCGACTTTAGTCTCTTGTCCCCGGCAAGCAGATGAGGGCGTTCACTCGTTTCACGCCCCGCAGCACGGCCCACTGCTCCGGACAGCACGGAATCAGCCATTCCATTCGCAGAGTGACCACTGAAACCGCATAGCGGGGGTGAGCATGACGGCGATTCCAGGACCGCTGCAGAGCATGGTCTTCAGGAACGCGGATCTTCCGGCGCTCTTTCACCACACGGACGCCATCGCCATCGCACGCCAGCGGGAGGCCGTGAACACCACCCGCGGCCAGCTGATCCTGCTGGTGCTGGGATCCGTACCGGCCGCCCTGCCCTGGCACTGGGACACCGGCGGCTCCCTGCGGCTCAGCGCCCTCATAGCCGTACTCGCCTATCTCGGCGTTCTCGTGACGACGTTCTTCGCGTCCCGGCGCAAAGCGAAGTCGCACTGGCAGCTGAATCGTTCGGCGGCCGAGTTCATCAAATCGATGTGCTGGCGCTTTGCCGTGCACGGTTCGCCTTTCGAATCCGCTACGCAGCACCCGGAAGCGGTCTTCGCCAACCGTCTCGAAGAGGGACTGCAGGAACTCCGGAAAGTCGGCTGGATCGATCCCAGGGATCAACTGGCCGATTCCGGTGGGCTCATCACGGATTCGATGCGCGCGTTACGGGACAAGGCGTTCACCGTACGTAAGGAGACATACGTACGCGACCGCCTGATCGAACAGCGCGGCTGGTACCGCAGACGCCAGGAGACCTCCCGGCGGGGCACCACGGTCTGGTCTGTCACCATCGCCGCGCTCACCGCGCTCGCCCTGCTCTTCACCCTGCTCCAGACCTTCGGGCTCGCCCGGTCCTTCGCGCTGCCGGGGGTGCTCTCCGCCGCGGCGGCCGCCTGTCTGGCGTGGAACGAGATGCGCCGGCACCACCCGCTGATCTCCGCCCACTCCCTCGTGGAGAAGGATCTGGAGTCGATGCAGATCGCGATGGAGACCACGCTCACCGAGCGGCAGTGGCCGGTCGCCGTCTTCGAGACCGAACGGATCGTCTCCCCCCAGCACACCGACTGGCTTGCCCGCCACCAGATGTGAGGAGTCATCAGCTGCGCCGGACGCCCTCGCGCCAGATCACGGTGACCGGCAGTCCGCGGTCGCGGGCGTACGTCACGATGTCGCCCGTGCCGCCGAGACCCCGGGCCGGCAGGCCGTCCCACACCGCGAGCAGCCGGTCGCAGTTCTCCGCGATGTAGACGCCCGCCGCGTAGTACGCCTCATCCGTGGAGTGCGGGAAGTCCAGCACGACCTCACGGGTCGCGCGCTCCTTCAGCGTCCGGTAGCCGGCGAGTTCGTCGGCGTCGGCGAAGCACGCCTCGTAGTCCCCGCTGGGGATCACCACGGTGAGCTGCGCGCCGCGGGCGAGCGCGAGGTCCGCGAAGAGCTGGTCCGCCCCGGCGGCCAGACTGGAGAGGGCTTCCACGGAACCGTCCAGAGCGCCGAGCACCGCCCGCAGCCCCTCCAGCACCTGCTCGTACGCTTCCTGGGGAATGGTGCGGTGGCCGGTCACTCCGATGCGTTTCACGGACCTGGAACCCCCTGGGGTGGGTGGCTGGCTGCGGTCGGGCGCCCTGACATCCTCTCAAAAGCCGCGTGACGTACAAGAGCCCCTGCCCGGACATCCGGGCAGGGGCTCATCGTCGAAGGTCTGTGATCTCGGGCCGTCAGTAAACGCTGACGCCGTACGCGCTCAGTGCTTCGGTGACCGGCTGGAAGAACGTCGTACCGCCGGACGAGCAGTTGCCGCTGCCGCCGGAGGTGAGACCGATCGCCCTCGTACCCGAGTAGAGGGGACCACCGGAGTCGCCCGGTTCGGCGCACACATTTGTGCGGATCATGCCGTAGACGATGTCCCCGCCGCCGTAGTTGACGGTGGCGTTGAGACCGGTGACGGACCCGCTGTGGGTACCGGTGGTGGAACCGCGGCGGGTGACGGACATCCCGACCGTCGCGTTGGCCGCACTGGTGATGTCCTGGCTGCCGACGGTGCCCGACTTGGTGACGGTGGTGTTGGTGTAGCGCACAATGCCGTAGTCATTGGTCGGGAAGCTGGATCCCGAGGTGGTGCCCAGGGTGGTGGTGTGCGCGGAGTTCGACCACCAGGTGCCCGCGCCGTCGGTGCAGTGACCGGCGGTCAGGAAGTAGTAGGTGGTGCCGCTCCGTACGTTGAAGCCGAGGGAGCAGCGCCAGCTGGAGGCGTAGATCGCGTCGCCGCCGGAGATCAGCTTGCTGAACGTGCCCGGGGTGCGCTCGATCCGCAGGGCGCCCGCGTTGCCCCCGGCGGTGTCCTTGATCTTCTTGATCTCCGCCTGCGAGACCGTGCTGTCCACGGTGACGACAAGGCTCTTGGTGGCCGGATCGATGTTCCAGGCGGTACCCGCCACATCGGCGTCGAGCACGGCATCGCTCGCCGCGCTGAGCTGGTTGGCGCTGAACGTCGCGGCGGAGTCGGCGTTGGCGGACGGTACGGCGAGAGCGGCGACGGCGACGAGGCCGGCCGAGACGGCGATGAGCCTGCTCCGTCTCGCAATGCCACTGAGGGGGATGGTGCGCTTGATCCTCACTTTTCGTTCCTCCCGAGGGGAATCGGGGGCCCTGCCTGTGGGGTGGCGGGACCCGTGAGGCGCAGTCAGCGAGACGTCCGTATACCGGATGTGTTCGCACTCCGGACGCTCCGTGCCTCTGACAAGCGCTGTTCGGGAGTATTCGGTGCGCACAACTCGCCGCGCAAGGGCGTGTTTCGGCCGCCCGCGGGCGGGCGCGCGAACAGCCCCGGCAGCTCATCCGCTGCCGGGGCCGGGCGACTGTGTCCACCGTCCGTGTGACGGTGGGACGGGTCAGGCGTCGATACGGTTCCGCTCACCCGCCGCGACGGGGACGGGAAGGGTGTTGCCGGGCGGCGGGAAGGGGCAGATGAAGTGGTCGGCGAAGGCGCAGGGCGGCAGCAGCGCGCGGTTGAAATCGACGGTCACGCTGCCGTCCGCGGCCGGCGGCGCGGGCCGCAGGAAACGGAAGCGATAGCTGCTGCTTCCGCTGGTCGCGTCGGCGAAGACGGCCCAGAGCGAACCGTCGGGTTCGACCGCGACCTGGAGCGTGCGCTCGGCGCCGTCCACCTCGAAGGTGATCTCCCCACCGAGCCCCAGACCCCGTTCGATCCCGTCGGCGTTCTCGACCCGGATCGTGCGGTCGGCCGGGTACGGGCGGAAGGTGCCGGGCAGCACCCAGCCCGCGTCGTACGGGGTGGCGTCGATGGTCCGGAACGCCTGCCGGGTGGCGGACCCGGGGTCGAAGTCCCGTACCGCCCAGAGCCCCTCACGGCTCAGCACGACCAGTCGGCGCGCGCCGTGCGTCACCCGGGCCTCGTCGATCGGCCCGCGGTCGGCAGTGAGCCTGATCTCGCCGGTCAGCGGCTTGCCGTCGACGCTCAGACCGTCCTCGGGCGTGGCCGTGAGCAGCACTCCTTCGCCGTCTTCCCGCCACTGCCCCGGGGCGGCCGGAATTCGACCGTCCGGGTAGTCGGAGAGCCAGTGGGTGCCGGTCAGGGACAGCGGACCGTACGGTGCCGCGACCTTGACGATGCGCTCTTCGTGCCAGCTCTGCCAGTCCTGCCGGTCCTGCTGTTCGTCCGTGCTCATGGGTCAACCCTTCCATACCGGCTCGGCCAGGCCGAGGTGCGACCGCAGCGTGGAGCCGGTGTACTCGGAGCGGAAGACCCCGCGTTCCCGGAGCAGCGGCACGACCCTGTCGACGAAGTCGTCGAGGCCGCCCGGGGTGAGATGCGGTACGAGGATGAATCCGTCGGCCGCGTCGGCGGCGACGAACTCCGCGAGGCCCGCCGCGACGGTCTCCGGTGAGCCGATGAAGGACTGCCGGGCGGTCGTCTCGATGACGGTCTGCCGGATGGAGAGCCCCTTGGCCTCCGACAGCGCGCGCCACTTGGCGGCGACCTCGAGGGGGTCGCCGACCCTGACCCGGCCCTGGACCAGCGCGGAGTCGGGGTCCGGGTCGGTCGCGGGGAGCGGCCCGTCGGGATCGTACGAGGAGAGGTCGCGGCCCCAGACCTGTTCCAGGGCGAGGATGGCGTTCTGCGGGGAGACCTGGAGGCGGCGGATGTCGTCGGCGTTGCGCTGGGCCTCCGCGTCCGTGTCACCGAGGACGAAGCTGACGCCGGGCATGATCTTCAGGTCCTCGGGCCTGCGTCCGTAGGCCGCCAGCCGTCCCTTGACGTCCGCGTAGAAGGCGCGGCCTGCCTCCAGTGTGCCGTGCCGGGTGAAGATGACATCGGCGGCGGAGGCGGCGAACTCGCGGCCTTCGGCGGAGTCCCCGGCCTGGATGACGACGGGGTGCCCCTGGGGAGCGCGGGGGACGGTGAACTCCCCCGCGATGTCGAAGTGCGTTCCGCTGTGCGTCACCGGCCGGGAGACCCCGTCCGGCGTCCAGGAATCCCACAACTCCCGTGCCGTGGACACAAATTCGGCGGCCCGGGTGTATCGGTCGGCCCGGTCGAGGTAGCCGCCGCGCCGGAAGTTCTCTCCGGTGAAGGCGTCGGAGGAGGTGACCACGTTCCAGGCGGCCCGCCCGCCGCTGAGGTGGTCGAGCGAGGCGAGCCGGCGCGCCAGTTCGTACGGTTCGTTGAAGGTGGCGTTGACCGTGGCGGCGAGGCCGAGCCGGTCGGTGACGGCGGCGAGTGCGTTCAGCACGGTGAGGGATTCGGGCCTGCCGACCACGTCCAGGTCGTGGATCAGGCCGTTGTGCTCGCGCAGCCTGAGCCCTTCGGCGAGGAAGAAGAAGTCGAACGTGCCGCGTTCGGCGGTCCTGGCCAGGTGTTCGAAGGAGGAGAAGTCGATCTGGCTCCCCGAGCGGGGGTCGGCCCAGACCGTGGTGTTGTTGACGCCCGGGAAGTGGGCGGCCAGATGCATCTGCTTCGGCGTGCTCATGCCCCCTCCCCTGTCCGCGCGAGGGCGTAACGGCTGGCCGGGCGGGCCAGGCCGAGGTGTTCGCGGAGCGTGCCCCCGGGATAGAAGGTGCGGAACAGGCTGCGGTGCTGGAGGAGGGCCACGGTGCCGTTGACGATCCTTTCGAGGTCGCGTTCGGGTGCGATGGGCGTGAGGTGGAAGCCGTCCACGGCTCCGCCCCGGTGCCACCGGGTGATGAGTTCGGCGAGGTCCACCGGGCCGCCCCGGTAGTAGGAGCCGCCTCCGGCGAGCGGCGGTCCGCTGAGGAGACCCGGTGCGGGCGTGGTCTCGGCGTCCCCCAGGTCGACGGTGAGCGCGACCAGGACCCGCAGGGTGTCGGGGTCACGGCCGTGCGCGGCGGCCCGTCGGCGTACATCTGTACGGATCGCGGCGGCCTGCTCGGGTGTGGTGGCTCGCGCGTACACGACATCGGCGTGGCGGGCGGCCGGTTCGCGGGCCGGGCCGCTCGTGCCGTCGATGACGGTGACGGGCCGGCCCTGGGGCGGCCTGGGCACGATGGCCGGGCCGCGGACCGAGAAGGTGCGGCCCTCGAAGTCGGTGTAGTGCAGCTTGTCCCGGTCGACGAACCGTCCCGTCGCGACGTCCCGGATCTCGGCGTCGTCCTCCCAGCTGTCCCACAGCCGGGCCCCGGCGTCGGCGACCTCGCCCGCCTCCTGCCAGAGCTCGGTGGCGGGCGCGGCGGGGCGCCGGCCGAACAGCCTGGCCTCGGCCTCGGTCGTGGACACGTCGGCGTTCCAGCCGGCCCGGCCCCGGCTGACCCAGTCGAGGGTGGCCACGGCGGACGAGACGTGGAAGGGCTCGGTGTGGGTGGTGGTGACGGTCGGCACGAGGCCGATCCGGTCGGTGGCGGGCGCGATCCGGGAGAGCACGGCGAGCGCGTCGAGTCCGGGGCGGGCGAAGGAGTCGCCGAGCGTGACGAAGTCGAGTGCGCCCTGTTCGGCGAGGTGGGCGAGCGCGATGTAGTGGTCGGCGTCGTAGCGGGGCGGGCCGCCGATCTCGGCGGCCAGGTGAAGGGGCCTGCTGGCAGACATGCGGGACCTCTCGGGTCAGTTCTCGGTCTTGGGGAGGCCGGGCGGGTTGATCTCCGACTTCTCGACGGCCTCGTTGGACAGACCCCAGCGCTTCAGCACCTCGGCGTACGAACCGTCCTGCACGATGTGGTCGATCGCGGCGGCGTAGGCCTCGACCAGACCGCTGTCCTTCTTCGTGGTGGCGGCGATCTTCCCCTGGATCCCGTCACCGCCGCCGGACAGCGTGCCGACGATCTCGGACTGGCCGGCCGAGGCCACGTGGTAGTTGGCCGAGGGGCTCGGACCGAGATAGGCGTCGATCCGGCCGGACTGGAGGGCCAGGTAGTAGTCGGTGTCCTTCTGGAAGTACTTGATCTCCACCGGCTTGCGTCCGGCCTTGACGTTCTGCTCGCTCCAGTCGACGAGGATCTTCTCCTGGTTGGTGCCCGAGGAGACGGCGATCGACTTCCCCGCCACGTCCGCGGGGGCCTTCACCTTCCAGCCGGAACCCTTCTTGGCCTCGAAGGCGATGTTGTCGAGCCGGTAGGTCGCGAAGTCGTACTTCTCCTTGCGTTCCTCGGTGACGGTGACGTTCGAGAGGACGGCGTCGAACTTGGAGCTGTCGAGGCCGACGAAGAGGTTCTCCCAGGAGACCTCGTCGAACTCCGGCTTCAGACCGAGCGTGTCGGCGATCAGGGTCGCTATGTCGATCTCGGAGCCGATCCGGGTCTTGTCGTCGGTGGCGTAGAAACCGAGTGGTGGCGATGCGTCGGCGCTCCCACCCAGCCGGAGCGTGCCGCGCTTGCGGATCGCTTCTGGCACCTTGGCGGCGATGGCGGCGTCCTTCTCGCCCCGGATCCGGTTCTGGTCGGGGCCGATATTGATCCCGGTGCCCTTCTGACCCTTCGGCTTGACCTCCTCGGCGGCGTCGCTCGTACCGCAGGCGGTGAGCAGCCCGGCGGCGGCGAGGGTGGCGAGCGTGGCGACGAGGGCGTGGCGGCGGACGGACACGGACGTACTCCTTGAGTGCGGGAACTGTGGGATCACGGTTCAGAGGACCTTGGAGAGGAAGGCGCGGGTGCGCTCCTGGACGGGGCGGTCGAGTACATCGGCGGGCGTGCCCTGCTCGACGATCCGTCCCTCGTCCATGAAGACGACGGTGTCGGCGACCTCGCGGGCGAAGCCGATCTCATGCGTGACGACGATCATCGTGGTGCCCTGATGCGCCAAGTCCTTGATGACGTCGAGGACTTCGCCGACCAGCTCGGGGTCGAGTGCCGAGGTCGGCTCGTCGAAGAGCAGCAGTTTCGGTTCGAGGGCCAGCGCGCGGGCGATGGCGACGCGCTGCTGCTGTCCTCCGGAGAGCTGTTTGGGGTACGTCCCCGACTTGTCGGCGAGGCCGACCCGGGCGAGGAGTTTCTCCGCGGCGGCGACGGCCTCCTTGCGGGGGCGGCGCAGCGCGGCGACCGGCGCCTCGATGATGTTCTCCAGGACCGTGAGGTGCGGGAAGAGGTTGAAGTTCTGGAAGACGAAACCGATCCGGGTGCGCTGGCGCAGGACCTCCCGCTCACGGAGCTCGTACAGCTTGTTGCCGTCCCTGCGGTAGCCGATCAGGGTGCCGTCGACGCTGATCCAGCCCTGGTCGACCTTCTCCAGGTGGTTGATGGTGCGCAGCAGGGTGGATTTCCCCGAGCCGGAGGGGCCGAGCACGACGGTCACCTCCCCGGGGCGTACGGAGAGGTCGATGCCGCGCAGCACTTCGAGGGTGCCGAAGCTCTTGTGCACGGACCGGACTTCGACCATGGCATCCGGGATTTCGGTGGTGCTGGTGCTCATCGCACGGCCCCCTTGGCGTAGTGACGTTCGACGTAGTACTGGAGGACGGAGAGCACGGTGGTCAGGAGGATGTACCAGACCGTGGCGACCATCAGCAGGGGCACGACCCTGCCGTTGCGTCCGTAGACGACCTGGACCTGGTAGAAGAGTTCGCCGATCGCCATCACGGAGACGATCGAGGTGCCCTTGAAGAGGGACACGATCTCGTTGGCGGCGTTCGGCAGGATGGAGCGCATCGCCTGCGGCAGCACGATCCGCCGCAGCTGCCGCAGCCGGGGAATCCCGAGGGCGGCCGCCGCCTCCAACTGGCCGCTGTCCACAGCGAGTACACCGCCCCGGACGATCTCCGCCGCGTACGCCGCCTGGTGCAGCGCCAGTCCGAGTACGGCCGCGCTCATCGCACCGACCAGGTTCATCGTGTCGAAGGAGAAGAAGCCCGGCCCGAAGGGGATGCCGAACTGCAGCTCCTTGTACAGGTAGGCGAGGTTGAACCAGAACAGCAGCTGGACGATGAGGGGAATGGAGCGGAACGCCCAGATGTACGCGTAGGCGACGGACCTGAGGAACGGGCTGGCCGACAGCCGCATGAAGGCGAGCACGATGCCGAGCGCGAAGCCGAGCACGGTGCCGTAGAAGGTCAGTTGCAGGGTGACCCAGACGGCTTTGAGGATGGTCTCGGTGGTGAAGAACCGGGCGAAGACGTCCCATTCCCAGCCGGGATTGGTGACGAGACCGTGCAGGAACTGGGCGAGCAGCACGGCAGTTGCCGCGACGGCGGCCCAGCGCCAGGGGTGGCGCACCGGGACGACAGTCAGCTTCGCGTATTCCTCGACGGCGGCAGCCGGGTCCACATAGGTCTCTTTGTCGATGGGTGGATCAATGGCTGGATCGATCGGTGGATCGCTGGTGAGCGACATGAAGGTTCCTTTGGCGACTTGTATATGAGAAGGGGGAGCCGCGGATCAGGCGCTGAGGCGGCCGCGACAGGAGAGGTCGCGCAGGAACGTCAGCACGGTGCGTGCGGTGGCGTCGTTCTGCCCGAAGGCCGGACCGCCGGTGCGCGGCCGGGTGAATGCCCCGCTGGAACGCGCCGTGGTGTTCGGCCCGAGAGCGAAGCGGCGAGGGTGCGGGCGGCCGTCCCGGTCCAGAATCCGGCCGTCGCCCGGGTCGACGGAGAGCAGCCCCGTGGCTGTGGCGGCGGCCCCGTCCTCGTACAGCCCGCGGAGCAGGCGGCTGCGGGTGTGCTGGAGCGAAGGGTCGGGGAGCCTGGCCTCGACCAGGGCCCTGGCCTCGATCCGCTCGCCGGGCACCGTGGCGCTGCCGGCGCGGAAGATCCCCTGTTCCTCGTCGGCCTCGACGGTGACCGAGGCGCCGAGGAAGCGGACGACTCCGGCCCGGGAGAGGGCGAGGAGCTGACGCAGCCGGGGCCCAGGCGGACCGGAGGCGAGGTAGCTGAAGTAGCCGTGCCACCAGGTGCCGATGTCACCGAGCCGGATCAGCTGCCCGTAGACGGAGAGCAGTCCGAGGAAGACGGCGAGATCAGGGCTGTGGCCGGGGTCGTGGCGGCGTTCGAGATCGGCGGTGATGTAGCCGCGCAGCCCCTCCTGGAATGTGTCGTACGAGGTGTGGCGCACGCCGTCCAGCGGGTGGTCGAGCGCCGTAAGGTCGAGCCGGTCGGCGGGGCCGGGCACGGCGGCGGAGACCAGGGCGGCCAGTTCGGGGCTGCCGGGGTCCGAGGCGTCGTACTTCTCCTCGAAGGCGGCCCACTCGACGGCGGTGCGCTCGGGATGGGCGGTGAACAGCCGGTGGTAGTGGGCGTGGCCGAGCTCCTTCTCGACGAGCGGCCACACATCGCGCCGGAAGTCGAGCGGCCCGGGCCTCGCCAATAGTTCCTCGGCCTGGGCGGGGCCGAAGTAGCGTGGCAGGACCGGCCGTTCGCCCTCCCAGACGTAGCCGATCTTGGAGTGGTACGGGACCCCGCGCCGCGATCCGACGTGCAGCACGGGCTCCCGGCCGGAGGGAAGGTAGACGCCGTTCTCGTACCGGCCGCCGCGCCCCTCGGTGAGCAGCACCATCAGATCGATGAAGGCGAGACCGAAGCCGCGGACGATGACGGGTTCGCCCGCGGACAGGGCGGAGAGGTCGCTGTCGGCGGTGAAGTCCGGCGGCAGATGGACCAGTCCGTGCCGGTCGGCGAAGACCGTCAACTCCTGCTGTCCGGCGTCCGGTTCGGCATCGAGGTGCCCGATGGTGAGGACGACGAGGTCGGCGAGCAGGGGTTCGGTGCGCCCTTCCAGCCAGACACGCTGGCGGCCGCCGCGCGGGCCTGTGACGCGCAGGGCGTGACCACGGTGCTCGTGCACGGTGATGCCCGGCGGGAGTGCGGCCACGGACTGTTCGTACACCCAGCGCAGATAGGCGCTCTGCAGCCGGCGGCTGGGAAAGTCCTGGCCGCCGAGCCCCTTGATCTCTTCGAGGATCTCGGGTGCCGTGTCGACGGTGGTACGCCCGTCACGGACGTCCGCCGCCCAGGTGTGCAAGGCGGGTCCCGGCCGTACGGGGCCCTCCTGCCGCACCGTGTCGTCGGTGAACATGGTGACGTCCTCGGCCATGGAGTTCATCCGCAGCAGCGGGGACTGGTCCTGCCGCCAGATCCGGCCGCCGCCCGGCGGGTGCGGGTCGACGAGGTGGATGTCGAGGCGCCGGTCCCCGTACAGGTCTCCGGCGTTGGCGGCGATGCGCTCGATGACACCGGTGCCGCGCGGTCCGCCGCCTATGACGACGAGGGTGGGTGCGGCGCTCATCGGGTGCCTGCCGTGCCGCGTGCGTAGTGCCGTTCGATGTAGTGCTGCCCGATGCTGAGGAGCGAGGTGACGGCGACGTACCAGAGGGTGGCGACAAGCAGCAGCGGGATGACCTGGTAGGTGCGATGGTAGACGAGCTGCACCGAGTAGAGCAGGTCCTGCACGGCGATGATGCTGACGATCGAGGTGCCCTTGAGCGTGCCGATCAGCATGTTCCCGGCGGGCGGGACGATGGAGCGCATCGCCTGCGGCAGCACGATCCGGCGGAGCCGGCGCCAGGGTCCGAGGCCGAGCGAATGGGCGGCCTCCAGCTGGCCACGCTCGACGGAGAGGATGCCGCCGCGGACGACTTCGGCGGCGTACGCGGCCTCGTGCAGCGTGAGCCCGATGACGGCGACGGTGACGGGGCCGAGCAGGTTCACCGTGCTGACGCCGAGGATCTGTGGGTACAGCGAACCGATGTTGAACCAGAAGAGCAGCTGGACCAGGATCGGCGTGGACCTGAACAGCCAGACGTACCCCCAACTGACTGCCTGGAGCACACGGTTGGCGGAGAGTCTGAGCACGGCGAGGACGGTGCCGAGAGCGAAGCCGAGCACCATGACGAGCGCCGTGAGCCACAGCGTGAGGCCGAGTCCGCGCAGGACGGCTGCGGTCGTGAAGTAGGCGCCGACGACCTCCCACTGGAAGGCGTCGTTGCGGACGACGGAGCTCAGCGCCAGGGCGAGGAGGATCAGTACGGCAACAGCCGCTGCCCACTGTCCCGTTCGGCGCACCGGGACGATCCGCAGGGCAGGGGTGTCGGCGTCCTTGCCAAGTGGGCGGGGCACGGCGGGCGGTGGGGAAGGGAGGGTATCCGGCTGCGCAGACATGCGAAGGCTCCGTGGATGCAGAGATCGAACACGGGACGTGCCTTCACAGCAAAGAATCACAACGTGGACCGGGCCCCTCAGCGCCGGTCCACTTCCGAGACAAGCGCTGTACGTGGCCTGTTGTCAAGCTTGTCCACACTGTGAGTCGTACGTCTCGGCTCAGTTGACGTGCACACAGATGCCTGTTCCACTGGGGCCATGTATGCGCAGCAATGGCTGGTCACCCGCTCCCACATCGACTTCGGTCGCGTGTGGTCCTCTTCCTGTTGAGCTGACCCCTTGCGTTTCCGCTTCACCCGCTCGCGCCCTTTCGCGCTCCTGAGCCTTTCTCCCCGCGTGCCTTCACGTACACGACGTCGCGTCACCCTCCCCTCGCACAGCTGATCTCCCGCCCCGTGCTCCGCGCTGCCCACGCACCGGAACACGGCCGGCTTCCTCGACGAACCTGGAGTCGCACCGCCATGCTCCGAACCCGGCACACCGCTGTCTTCGTCCTGATCACCGTCACCGCGCTCACGCTCACCGCATGCGGATCGGCGGACCCGGCACCGGCCGGTGGCGCACGGCCCGCCGCCGCGGCCCAGGGGAAGATCCCGACGACCGATGTGGTCTCGGCCGTACGGAAGAACGAGGCCGCGGCCAAGCTGCTGCCCCCGGACGTCCGTGCCTCCGGCGCCCTCAGTCTCGCCTCCAGTGTCGGCACTCCGCCGGGGGCCTTCTACCTGGAGGACGGCAGGACACCGGCCGGCGCCGACATCGACTTCGCGGACGCCGTGGCCAAGGCGCTCGGAGTGAAGCTGAAGCGCGAGGTCGCGTCCTTCGACGCGATCCTGCCCGCGCTCGGCAGCGGAAAGTACGACGTGGGCACAGGGAACTTCGGGGTCACCGACGAGCGTCGCAGGACCATCGACTTCGTGACGTACATCAATGACGGCCAGGGCTTCGCGGTCCGCGAGGACAGCCCGCTGAAGAAGGTCACCGACCTCACCCGGCTCTGCGGCCTGACCGTGGCCACCGGAGCCGGCACCACCTTCGAGGTCACCCTGGAGGAGAACAAACACCGGTGCGCCGACGCGGGCAAGAAGCCGTACGACGTGCGGACGTACGCCGACCAGGCCGCCCTCTGGATCTCGCTCCAGCAGGGCCGCAGCGATGTCGTGATGTCCACGATCAACGGGCTGCGCTACGCGGTGACGCAGCAGGAGGGACTGCGTTTCCTCAACGAGTTCAAGCGGCTCGACGTCGGCTTCGCCTTCAAGAAGGGCACCCCGCTGGCGCCCGCGTTCCAGGCCGCCGTCAACAGCATCAAGGCGGACGGCACCTACGACCGCATCCTGAAGAAGTGGGGCACCACCGATTCGGCGATCGAGACCTCGCAGATCTCGCCGCCCGAGCTCAGGTGACCGCCACCGGCCGGCTCAGCAGTCGCAGTCGCAGCAGCCGCCCTCGCCGTCACCACCGCAACTGCTGCAGCAGTTGCACACGTCGCAGCAGGAGCCGCAGTCGCACTGGCTGCAGAGGCCTCCGCGCTCCTCGCGGCTCCACGGGCCCTGGTACGTCCCGCAGCACATCTGGCCGGTGCAGGCGAGGCCCGTCCACACCAGACAGCCTGCGATGAGCCCGCGCCGGTCGCGCGGCGGCCGGGGCGGCGGCGGGGAGGGCGGACCGTACGGCCCGCCGGGCGTCGGGGTGTACGGGGAGCCCGGCGGCGGCCCGAACGCTCCGGCCGGTCGTCCGTCCGGCTGCTGACGATCCGTCCGCTGCCCGCCGTCCAGCAGCACGGCCCCTGGGAAGGCGTCACCGAGGTGCTCGCCGCCCTGAGCCTGGGTCTGCTGGTGCGAGCAGGCGGCCGAGCCGAACGCCCGGTCCACCGAGCGCCGCAGTTCGTGTACGAGCAGGACGTGCGCCAGCTTGCTGTCGGTGAACTCCGCGTCGCCCATCGCCAGCCGTACGCCGTGCAGCGCGTCGTCGCACAGGCGCCGCGCCTCGGCGAGCGAGGTGCCGGTCGCGGTGAGCGGGTTCCAGGCACCCGACGCGGCGTCAGCTTCTCTGTCCTCCACGGCATCCAGCAGATGCGCGAGCCGCCCGAAGAGCCGGCCGGCCTCGGCGAGCGGCGCCGCGTTCTGCGGCTTGCCCGCGAGTACGGCGGTGTACGCGAAGGCCGCGGCGGTCGCCGTCTCGGTGGGCTCGGTGACCGTCAGCAGCGGGGTTCCAAGGCCGGCGAGCGACTCGATCCCGGTCTGCCGGTCCACCGCGTCGACCAGCACCGCCGTATCGAAGCCGAGCTCGGCTCCCGTGCGCGCCCCGGCCCGGTCCCAGCCCGCGGCGACCCGGCGCGCCGCCGCCGCGACCGGGCGCCGCGCCAACAGGCCGTCCCGGTCGGCCACGTGGTCGCGTACCTTCGCCGAGGCCAGGACGAGCGAGACGGCGGCGGCGAGCCGTGCCCCCTCGCCGCGGGCGACCGGCGCGGTGCGCATGGAGCGCAGCGGACAGGGCCCTGCGGTGCGGCGCTGCCCGGACTCGCGTTTCGTCTGAGCCTCCGTCAGGACCGAGACGATCAGGCCGTCATAGTTCGTGACAATCCGGGCGAACTGCCCGTGGTCCGAGCGCAGCGCGAGGCAGAGTCCGCAGAGATGAGCCATCCACTCCGTCTTCAGCCGCTCCGACAGGCGGTGCGTGCAGGGCCTGACGATTCCGAACACGACGGTCCCCCCGGTAGTCGTTCATGGACTGCGCCGGGCTCGTGCACCTGCGCGGCGTGCATCTTATCGAGTGATCCGTTCACCCGTACGCCTCCATGTCACCCGTACGGCCCGGAGCTCATATTTTCCTACTGCCAGCTGCCTTATGCAGGAGGAATCTTGACGAACCGCCACATCTTCTGCACCAGTACCGTCACGAATCCCCTGCGCGTCGACTATCTACTTGGCGCGGCATCCGCATCATGGACGACCATAGGGATACGAAAGAGATGCGGAACGCCAAGGAACCGCGGTGAGAGGAGGCGTCCATGGGATCGGTGCGCAAGGCGAGTGCCTGGCTGGGCCTCGTAGAGGACAACGACGAGCGGTACTACGACGACGAGTACTCCGAGGGTGCAGAGACCGGTACGGGCCAGGCGTGGGTGACCGACCCGCGTGTGCAGGTGGCCTCCGAGACGGCCGAGGAGAAGGGCCGCCGGATCGCGACCATCACCCCGGACAGCTTCCGGGACGCACGGGGCATCGGTGAGCTCTACCGGGACGGCGTCCCGGTGATCGTCAACCTGACGGCCATGGACCCCACCGACGCCAAGCGCGTCGTGGACTTCGCCGCGGGGCTGACCTTCGGACTGCGCGGCGCGATCGAGCGCGTGGCGACCCGGGTCTTCCTGCTGACCCCTGCCGACACCCAGGTAGTCAACGGCGAAGCCGCCGGCCGGCCGGCCGACGGCTTCTTCAACCAGAGCTGAGCAGGGCGCTCGCCGGAATGGTCCGGCCGGAGCCCCGGCTGCTTTACCGGAAGGCATCCAGACCGGTGAGCGCCTTGCCCAGCACCAGCTGGTGCATCTCCACGGTTCCCTCGTAGGTGAGCACCGACTCCAGATTCGTCGCGTGGCGCATCACCGGGTATTCGAGCGAGATCCCGTTGGCGCCGAGGATCGTGCGCGAGGTGCGGCAGATCTCGATGGCCTCGCGCACATTGTTGAGCTTTCCGAAACTGACCTGCTCCGGGCGGAGCGTGCCCGCGTCCATCCGCCGGCCCAGATGGTGGGCGAGCAGGATGCCCTTGTACAGCTCGACGGCCATGTCCGCGAGCTTGGCCTGGGTGAGCTGGAAGCCGCCGATCGGCTTGCCGAACTGCTCCCGGGTCTTCGCGTAGTCGACCGCGGCCTCGAAGCTGGCGCGCGCCGCGCCCATCGCCCCCCAGACGATCCCGTACCGGGCATGGCTGAGGCAGCTGAGCGGGCCCCGCAGACCGGTGACCCCGGGCAGGACCGCGTCCGCGGGCAGCCGTACGCCGTCGAGGACCAGCTCGCTGGTGACGGAGGCCCGCAGCGACCACTTGTGCTTGATCTCGGGTGCGGAGAAGCCCGGGGTGTCGGTCGGCACGACGAATCCGCGGATTCCGGTGCCGGCCGTTCCCTCGTCGGTCTGCGCCCAGACGACGGCTACCCCGGCGACCGAGCCGTTGGTGATCCACATCTTGCGGCCGTCGAGGACCCAGTCCTCGCCGTCGCGCTTGGCGTACGTGCGCATCCCGGCCGGGTCGGAGCCGTGGTCCGGCTCGGTGAGCCCGAAGCAGCCGATGATCTCGCCCGCCGCCATGCCGGGCAGCCACTGCTGCTTCTGTTCCTCGGAGCCGAAGCGGTGGATCGCGTACATGGCGAGGGAACCCTGCACGGAGACCAGGGAGCGGATTCCGGAGTCGGCCGCCTCCAGTTCCAGGCAGGCCAGCCCGTACTGGACGGCGGTGGCGCCCGCGCAGCCGTATCCCTCCATGGACATGCCGAGGGCGCCGAGCGAGCCCAGCTCCCTGGCGAGCTCGCGGATACCGGGCAGCTCACCGTTCTCGTACCACTCGGCGATGTGCGGCAGTACGCGGTCGGCGGCCCAGGCCCGGACGGTGTCACGGATCGCGAGGTCCTCGGGGCCGAGCAGATCGTCGATGCCGATCGGGTCGGCGGGGTCGAACGGCGGAAGCTTCGACGGCTTCGAGGGCGGCGTGGTGGACATGAGGGTGCCTCCGGCGGCTCGCACGGAACGAAAACTAGCAGTGGTAGTTATGACGTCCGTGCCGACATTACGGCTCAGTGTGCCGCTCGTCCAGAGCCGGTCACCTCGGCGGGTTCACGCCGCGACGGCAGCGAAAGCTTCGGCTTGGGACGCTCCTCGACGCTCACTGCCCGGGGCTCGGCGACGTGCTGTTCACGGGGTCGGCAGGACTCCGCCGGCGTGCAGTCCATGACCTTCGGCAGCCGCAGCGCGGCCAGCGCCCCGAGCAGCAGGAGACCGGCACTGACCAGCAGCGTGAGGTGGAGGCCGTTCATGAAGGCGTGCCGGGCGGTGGTCCGCAGCAGGGCGCCCATCGGGCCGCCGAGCTGCCCCGCCACCTGATACGCCTCGCCCAGCGAGTTCGAGGCCGCCGTTCCGGCCTCGGCGGGCACGCCCCGGCTGTGCAGCCCGGACAGACCCGGAGCGTAGGCGGCGTTCATGACGCTGCCGAGCAGCGCGATCCCCATCCCCGCGCCCAGCTGGTAGGACGTCTCACCGATCGCCGCCGCACCGCCCGCCCGCTCGGCGGGGACCTCGCTCAGCATCGATTCGTACGCGCCGAAGAGCGTGGACTGCAGCCCGAAGCCGAGCAGCACGAAACCGACGGTCAGGAGGACGGGCCGGTCGTGCTGCCCCATCAGGGTCAGCAGCAGCACCGCGACCGCAGTCAGCACGAAACCCCAGCCGACCATCCGGCGGGGGCCGACGCGGCGCAGGGTGTACGAGCCGGTGGCGCCCGCCGCCATCGCGGCGAAGGTCAGAGGCAGCAGCCGCAGACCGGTCTCCAGCGGGCTGAGATCCAGGACCAGCTGGAGGTACTGGACGGCGATCAGTTCCAGGCCGACCAGGGCGAGCATGGCGAGGACGATGCAGCCCACCGCGGTGGTGAACGCGGGGCGGGAGAACATCGCTATGTCGATCAAGGGATGCGTACGGCGCTTCTGCCGGCGTACGAAGAGGACGAGCAGCGCGACACCGATCACCAGCGGGGCGAGGGTGGCGACGCTCAGTACGCCCTCGTCGCCGCCCAGCCGCTTCACCCCCAGGACGACGCCGAGCACACCGGCCGCGGCCAGCAGCGCGCCGAGCACGTCCCACGGGCCGTCGTCGGCGCCGCGGGATTCCGGAAGCAGCCGGCGGCCGAGCGGCAGCATGACCGCCATCAGCGGGATGTTGATCAGGAAGACCGAGCCCCACCAGAAGTGCTCGACCAGGAAACCGCCGATCACCGGCCCGGTGGCGGCACCGACCGCGGCGACGGCCGTCCACACCCCGATGGCGAGGGCCCGCTCGCGACGGTCGGGGAAGACCTGGCGGAGGATCGACAGCGTCGCCGGCATGATCATCGCGCCGCCGACGCCGAGCAGGGCACGGGCCGCTATGAGTACGGCGGGGGTGTCCGCCATCGCGGCGAGCGCCGAGGCGACGCCGAAGAGCCCGTAGCCGAACAGCAGGACCCGGCGTCGGCCGATCCGGTCACCGAGCGTGCCGAAGAGAATCAGCAGCGAGGCGCAGACCAACGGGTAGGCGTCCACGATCCAGAGCAGACCCACGGCGCTGGGACGCAGATCCTCGGTGACCGCGGGTACCGCGACATGGAGCACCGTCGCGTCGAGGGCGACGAGAAGGAGACTGAGACAGAGGACGACCAGCACGACCCAGCGGTTGGCGCCGGTGCCTGCTTCACGCAGCCGGTTTCCGGCCGTGGTCGTCCCAGACATGTACGTACCTCCCAGTGAGTCCCTCACGCTCGGCAGACCAACGGGGACCCCGCGTGCGGCATCCCTCAGGCCCGGCATCGATGGGCGAGTGATCCGTCAGCGTACGCGAGTCCGGCGTGGTCAGACGTGGTCCACCTCATACCCCGGTGCGCCACGGAGTGTGGCGTACGCCACGCCGACCCGCCGCACCGGGCCCCTTCCCGGGACCGTGCCGGGAGCCGTGCAGGGGCGTGGGAGCGGTGCAGACAGCGGACTGCGGACACATGGGCAGCACCTCCGGGACACCCTTCGGTCACCTCCCGGACACGCGCCACGAATGGGCCTGAGAATTTCATACAAGATCCGTGCGGCACTATTTCCCCGGCACCCAAACACACTTACGAGGCGGCCGTGGAACCAATTGGACGAAAGGTCATCGGGATTCTCCGTGCCGTTCGGAATTGAGGCCTTGCTGAGACAAAGTCCACATCACATCGTCATCACAAAGCGGCCGGAACGGCCTGCTCTCACACTCACTCGCTGTAACGTCGATTGGGTGCGTACCGACATCTTTGCCCGTCTGGACCGGGAGCCGGAACCGCCGAAGATAGAGATCCCGCGGATGAGTCGCCACCGCATCGCTCTCTTCGGCGGGACTTTGGCGTTCTATCTCGCCATCGTCATCGCCGTGCTGGTCTCGTCCTGGCTGGTGGCCCTCGACTGGAAGGTCATGCTGTTCCGGCCGTACCAGCAGTGGCCCGAACTCCACGCCTTCCTCGACTACTACGTCGTACTGGGGCAGCGAGGCCCGACGGCCGTGATGGTCGCCTGCTGGCTGGGCTGGCGGTCCTGGCGCCAGCACACCCTGCGTCCGCTGCTCACCCTCGGCGCCTCCCTGCTGCTGCTCAACGTGACGGTCGGCGCCGTAAAGATCGGCCTCGGGCGGCTCGGACCGCACTACGCGACACAGATCGGCTCGGCCGAGATGTTCGCGGGCGGCGATATATTTCCTTCGGGACACACCGCCAATGCCGTCGTGACCTGGGGAATCCTCGCCTATCTGGCCACCACGCCGCGGGCCAGGCGCTACCTGTCCGCCGTGTCGGCGACGGTCTCGCTGGGCGTTGGGCTCACCACCGTCTACATCGGGACGCACTGGCTCAGCGATGTCCTGCTGGGCTGGGCGGCGGGCCTGCTGATCATGCTGGGCCTGCCGTGGTTCGAGCCGGTGATCACCCGTGCCGAGGCATGGATCTTCGCGGCGCGCGAGAAGTGGCGCGCACGCAGGCGCCTCGCTCCGCTCGTACCGGTCGCCGTCGGCGGGCCGCAGCCCGTACTGCTCCCCCAGTCGCTCGGCGCCGGGGACGCCGGGGAGCCGAGTCCGTCCCTCGGTACGGCCGGTCACCCGGCGGCGAGCGCCAGGCCGCGCGCGCACCCCGTGCGCTCCGAGCGGACCCCGGTCACGCCGGCCGGCCCCCGCCGCCCGCCGCACGCGGACCGCACCCCTCGGGCCAACACCACGCCGGCCCGGCCCATGGGTGGCAGCTGAACCACCCCCTGAACTGCGGGGACGGTACGCACAGCCTCTCCTCCGCACGCGAAGGCCCCGACTCCGGTCGGGGCCTTCGCTCGTTCGGGTGCGGCTTCCGGGCCGCCCGTTCAGCCCACCCAGCAGCGGGTCACGGCGGACCCGTCGACTTCGAAGTTGATCCGCCCCCTCATGAACTCCATGGTGATGATCGCGCCCGGCGGCAGCGCCCTGACGGTCTTCCAGCCGCGGGCCCTCGCCTGCCTCTCGGCGGCTGCGGCATCGAGGCCGACGTACGACTGCGGGCTGTCGTCCGGCTGTGCGGGAGGGGTCGGTGTAGGTGCCATACCCACCACCGTAGGCGGCCCAGGACCGTGACGGAAGGCGGGAAACCGGGGCTCCGCACTGCATCCCCACATGCCGTACCGGTCACGCTTGTGTCACAGAATCCCCACGCCCGTTTACATCGAACAGCTTCACTCGAACGGGCCGTTCAGAACTACTCAGGGGTTATGCGCGGACAACTGAGAATGATCCGCGCGGCGAGCGCGGCAGAGAATTACCACGGGTCAAATCTCCGGGTGACCTGCTATTTCTCCGCACACGAGGGACTACGGAAACGTCCGCGCCACCTGAAATTCATGCTTCCTTATGTAGGACTTATAATTTCGCATTCCAGCTGCCCGATCCCGTCCCGCTGTCCGGAATCCGCTGCTCCGGACAACCCCGAACCGGGCCGTTCAGCCCAGTGCCCGGGAGAGACGGTCCCTGGCCGTCCTGATCGCGTCCGTGAGCTCCTGGGGTTCCACCACCTCGAAGTCGAAGCCCATGAGCATCACGTGAATCACGAGCACATCCAGGCTCGCCGCCCCCGTACGCAACAGAGAACTGTGCTCGTCGACCGCCTCCAGCACCCCTGCGGACGGCGAGATCCGCTCGGCCGCCCGTTCGAGCGGGACCTTCAGCCGGATGACCGCCCGCACCGCGTACACCGCGGAGGAGACGCCCTTGGAGACGTACGCCGCCAGGTCCTCCGCGGGGGCGGCGCGCGGCTCGAAGCGGGGGCCGTGCGGCGGGGTGAGCGTGATCCGGTCCGCGCGGAACGTACGCCAGTCGGCGCGGTCCACGTCCCAGCCGACCAGATACCAGCGGCGTTCCGTGCACACCAACCGGTGCGGCTCGACCGTCCTGCGCGATGACGAGCCACTGTGGTCGCGGTAGGCGAACCGCAGCCGCTCACTGTCCCGGCAGGCCGCGGCGAGCTCGGTGAGTACGCCGGGGTCGACCGTGGACGTCTCCGGGCCGCGCAGCATGGGCACCGTGAAGGCGCCGAGCGCGCTCACCCGGCGCCGCAGCCGGTTCGGCAGCACCTGTTCGAGCTTGGCGAGCGCCCGGACGGAGGTCTCGCCGATGCCCTCGACGCCATGTCCCGCCGCCGTGCGCAGCCCCACGGCGACCGCCACCGCCTCCTCGTCGTCCAGGAGCAGTGGCGGCAGCTCGGCACCGGCGCCGAGCTGATAGCCACCGCCCGTGCCCGGACTCGCTTGGACCGGATAGCCGAGTTCGCGCAGCTTGTCGACGTCGCGGCGGACGGTACGGGGGGTCACGCCGAGGCGGTCCGCCAGGTCGGCGCCCGACCAGTCCCGGTGGGCCTGCAACAGCGAGAGCAGGCGCAGCAGTCGTGCCGAGGTCTCCAACATGGGGAGAGTCTGCCAGCGGTTGCGGACAACGAGTGTCCGCAACCGCCGACGTGCTCCCCGCGCGACAGGGCGGCCGGGCGGCCGTCAGACGGCGCCGGGCCTCAAGCGGCTTTCCCCTTGCGGATCACATCGGCCGCCTTGTAGCGCAGCGCGTACGCCCCGTCCAGCACGGTGCCGCGGGACCGGTGCAGTACGGTGCGCAGCGCGCTCTGCGAGCGCCCCCGCGCACCCCGTGCGGCCAGCTCGGTGAAGAGGCTCAGGTGGCGTTCCGCGATGGGCGCCGGGTCGAACCGCGCGGAGGAGGCCAGCGCGGCGCGGCCCATGCGGCGGCGCAACTCCTCGTCCTCCATCAGGCCGAGCAGGGCGGCGGAGAGCGCGGCCTTGTCGCCTATCGGCACCAGCCGCCCGTCGGTGCCGTCGTCGATGATCTCGGCCGGGCCGTAGGGGCAGTCGGTGGCCACGACCGGCAGCCCGCAGCGCATCGCCTCGACGATGGTCATACCGAAGGACTCGCGGTCCGAACTCACCGCCGCGATGGACCCCTTGGGCCACTCGGCCTCCATCGGGTGCACCGCACCCATCAGGAACACCTGTTCCTGAAGGCCGAGTTCGCCTATGAGCCGGCGCAGTGCCTCCTGCTCGTTGCCGGTCGCGTCACCGCTGCCGTAGATCCGCAGCCGCCAGTCCGGCCGGACGGCCGCCACCTCCGCGAAGGCCCCGATCAGCAGGTCGTACCGTTTGACCCGGTGCAGCCGGCCCGCCGCGACGACCCATTTCTCGTCGCAGTCCGCGGGCCGGCCGGCCGGCGCCGGGACACTGTTCGCGATGGCCTCGATCCGGACTCCCGGCAGCCGCAGGCGAGTCCGGTAGTCCTCGGCATCGGCCTCCGTCACGGTCGTGACGGCGTCGAGCAGCCCGTAGCGGTGGCCGAGCTCGCGGCGCAGCCGGTACGGGTGGCTGCCGAGCGTCAGGTGCTCCTGCGCGACGCGCACCGGTCCGCGCCTCGCCTGCCGGCTGATGTGGACGTTGAGACCGGGCCGGGTGCCGACGACGACGTCGGCCTCCAGCGACTGCAGATGGTCCGCGATCCGGGCGTCGGTGAGCCTGCTGTACTGCTTGTGCCTGCTGTCCCCGCGCGGGAACACCGTGGCGGGCCTGGCGTGTTCGGGCGCATCGCCGTCGTAGGACGGACTCTTCTTGCGCAGGTCGACGAGATGCCTCAGCCGTACGCCCGCGGGAGCCCCCAGCGCGGGTGCGTCACGGTGCCGGAAGACCGAGACGATCTCGATGTCGTGGTGCTCGGCCAACTGGCCGGCCAGATTGAACGTCGTACGGATCGTTCCCCCGATGCCGTACGCATTGTGGAGCAGAAATGAAATGTGCATTGCGTCGCCGTATCCCCCTGGTCGACTGGTCTGCTGGGAACTGTACTTGTCGTCCGGTCAGCCCACAGAATTCACACAGAAGTTCCACTGCGGGTCACGGACCGGTCACAGCAAGCCGATGACCAGCACTGTTCCCGGAATCAGTCGGTCCGGATCTTTGCCGATCTTCTTCGAGTTGGCGCTGTACAACGCCCGCCAGCCGCCCTCGATCCCGTAGTCGGCGGCGATGGAACTGAGCGTCTCGCCCGCCCTGACCGTATGCACCCGGCCGAGGCTGCGGTACGGAGCGCCGCAGTGCGGCCAGGCACCCCAGCCCTGGGTCCCCAGCACCTCCTCGGCGACCTGGATCTGTTCCTCACGGGTGGCCAGGTCGGCGCGCGGAGCGTGATCCAGGCCACCGTGCTCCTCCCAGGTCGACTGCCGGAACTGGAGCCCGCCGTAGTAGCCGTTGCCCGTATTGGCGTGCCAGTCGCCACCGCTCTCGCAGGCGGCGACACAGTCCCACGGGCCCTCGCTCGCGTCGCAGGCGTATCCACCGGGCCGGAATCCGCCCGGCGGGCCGCTCGCCGGCGCCCCCGGGGAAGGCACCGGGGGCGGTGGAGCGGCCAGCGCGGCCGACGGCGCGAACAGCAGCGTAAGAGAGAGGAGAACCGCCGCCACCGGCACGGACGGGGGTGGAGCTGCGGGCCTGGAGCGCGGTTGCGGCATCGGGTCACGGTAAGCGGCCGGGACCGCGCGGGAACCGGGCCACGCGGCGCACCGGCGAGCCGCACCCGGTCGGCCCCGTGCGTCCCCCCGGCGGCCGTGCGCTCCGGCCGGGGGTCACTACCCGAATTCCGGATAGGCCGACCCCGCCGCGCGCGGAGTTCCGCACTTCGGTGCCCCTTCGCGCGTGACCCAGGCGGTGGGTCTTCCGTTGTCCTTTCATGAGCCGGGAACAGCCCGGCCAACGCACCGAGTTCGAGGAGCCACCCGTGCCGCGCATGCTCGACGTCAGCGAGGACGTACGCGCCGAGATCGGCGATGCCGAAGCCGACCGGCTGCTCGTCGGCGACAGCGCCCCAGGCAATTACGACTGCACCTCCTGCCGGACCCCCGGCGACTCCGAGCAGGAACGCACCAGCACGGTGCTGTTCGTCGGCGAGGAGACCGCCGTGCTCGCGTTCGCCCACGCGACCTGCATCCCCTCGCAGGTCGTCCAGGTGGCGGAGGACCAGCTCCAGGGGGCGGTGCGGTCCATCACCGGCAGCGAGCCGGAGAACCCGGAGGGTCTCATGCCCGAACAGGCTGTCCTCGGCATCACCAGCGGTCTCGTCCTGATCGAGGACGATCTCCGGCCGGCCCTGGTGGTCGAACCGACCGGCCCCATCGCCCGGCCCGGCACCGACGGCAGCGGGGGCGACGAGTTCCTCCAGTTGCTGCTGGAGCAGGGATTCCAGCCCACCCCCGACGTGAGCAGGCTGCCGGCCGTACTTCCCGGCTGGTCGGTGCTCCTCGCCATGGGGCAGCTGCACGCCGTGCTGCAGCCGGGCTCCGGCGGCGGCACCCCCGTCGCCTGGTGGCAGGCCCACCGGCCGCTCCAGGTCACCGAGGGCTGGCGCACCGCGGCCAACAAGGCGCGGAGTGTCCTGGTCTTCGCGGCCCCGGCCGGTTCGATCGGCCAGCAGCCGCGAGAGGATCTGCTCCGCGACGCCCTGGAGAAGGCCGCCGTCAACGGTCTCCTGGTGGCCGCCACGATGCCGCTGGCCGGTACCTGACCGTGCCGGTACGTCCTTCGTACCCCCGCCGAACAGGGATTTCTCCGTCGGGCCCGCATCCGACCGGCGGTGAGGTCGTTGGCACATACGTGCACTCATACGACCCGTCCCGCCAGCACCAGAGTCAGATTCCTGCCATGCGTCCGTCGCAGGACCCATCGGGCGGGAAGTCGCCGACTCCGATCTACGACGCGCTGTACTCCGAGTACCGGCGATCGTTCCGTGCCCTGCCGGGCGACCGGAGCGACGAGGAGAATTTCTCCTACCCGGGCTTCGGCGCCGGGCTGTTCGGCAGCCGGCCCCCGCTGAGCGGCCAGCAGGCCACCGGCGGGCAGACCACGCACCCCGGGAACCTCGGTTCCTGGCAGCGGGTCGGCCGGCACGCGGGACGCGCCCAGCCCGCCGCTCTGCCGCCGGGATCGCGGGAGCACTGACGGTACGACGAAGCCCCGGATCACTCGCTTTCCGCGAGCGGTCCGGGGCCTTTTCGTGCGAACCCTACGAGGTCACTTCTTGCGGCCGCGCTTCTCACGGACGCGGACCGAGATGTGGATCGGGGTGCCTTCGAAGCCGAATTCCTCGCGCAGGCGGCGCTCGACGAAGCGGCGGTAGCCGTGCTCCAGGAAGCCGGAGGCGAAGAGCACGAACCGCGGCGGCTTGACGCCCGCCTGCGTGCCGAAGAGGATGCGGGGCTGCTTGCCGCCCCGGACCGGGTGCGGGTGCGAGGCGACGATCTCACCGAGGAAGGCGTTCAGCCGGCCGGTGGGAATGCGGGTCTCCCAGCCGGCGATCGCGGTCTCGATCGCCGGGACCAGACGCTCCATGTGCCGGCCGGTGACGGCCGAGACATTGACGCGGGGCGCCCAGGCGACCTGCGCGAGCTCCGTCTCGATGTCCCGCTCCAGGTAGTAGCGGCGCTCCTCGTCGAGGGTGTCCCACTTGTTGAAGGCGAGCACGATCGCGCGGCCCGCCTCCACGGCCATGGTGACGATGCGCTGGTCCTGGACGCTGATGGACTCGCTCGCGTCGATCAGGATGACGGCGACCTCGGCCTTTTCCACGGCGGCCGCGGTACGCAGCGAGGCGTAGTAGTCCGCACCCTCCTGGAGGTGGACCTTGCGGCGGATGCCGGCCGTGTCGATGAACTTCCAGGTGATGCCGCCGAGCTCGATCAGCTCGTCGACCGGGTCACGGGTGGTGCCGGCCATGGCGTTGACCACGACACGGTCCTCGTTGGCGACCTTGTTCAGGAGCGAGGACTTGCCGACGTTCGGGCGGCCGATCAGCGCGATGCGGCGCGGGCCGCCGAGGGCGGTGCCGAAGGTCTGCGCGGGGGCCTCGGGGAGCGCCTCCAGCACGGCGTCGAGCATGTCGCCGGTGCCGCGGCCGTGCAGCGAGGAGACCGGGTGGGGCTGGCCGAGGCCGAGCGACCAGAGCGCGGTGGCGTCGGCCTCGCCGCTCTGTCCGTCGACCTTGTTGGCGCACAGGACGACGGGCTTCTTCGCCTTGCGCAGCAACCTGACGACGGCCTCGTCGGTGTCGGTCGCACCGACGGTCGCGTCGACGACGAACACGACGGCGTCGGCCGTCGAGATCGCGTACTCGGCCTGGGCCGCGACCGAGGCGTCGAGCCCCAGCACGTCCTGCTCCCAGCCGCCGGTGTCGACGAGCTTGAAGCGGCGCCCGGCCCATTCGGCCTCGTAACTGACGCGGTCACGGGTGACACCCGGCTTGTCCTGCACGACGGCCTCGCGACGGCCGAGGATGCGGTTCACCAGGGTCGACTTGCCGACATTCGGGCGGCCGACGACGGCGAGGACGGGAAGCGGTCCGTGACCGGCCTCACCGATCGCGCCCTCGACCTCCTCTGGGTCGAACCCTTCCTGCGCGGCGAGCTCCATGAACTCCGCGTACTCGGCATCGCCAAGTGCTCCGTGCTCGTGGTCCGAGCCGTCGGAGTGAATCTGGTCGTTCATGAAGTCCGTTCCTCTTTGCATCATCATCGATGGGCCACTGTCAGCGCGACCCACTACTCAAGTCTTACCTAGCGCCCGGTGAGGCGCCTGGCGTTTTCCAGGTGGGCGGTCAGCCGGCCCTGGATTCGTACGGTCGCCTCGTCCAGCGCCGCACGGGTCCGGCGCCCGCTTCCGCCCACCCGTCGCCCACCACCACCCTTGACCGGGCTTCGCACCCCTTCTTGGGCCTGGAAGGCATCGCCGAAGACGACATCGACCCGGCTGCGCAGCGGAGGCAACGCAGATATCAACCGTCCCCGGCGCTCCGTGCTTCCCAGAACGGCCACCGGGACGATCGGCGCCCCACCGCGTACCGCGAAGTACGCGAGCCCGGCACGCAGGGAAGCGAAGTCGCCCTCGCCCCTCGTGCCCTCGGGGAAGATCCCGAGAACCCCGCCGTTCTCCAGTACGCCGACGGCGTGGGTGATGGCGGTGCGGTCGACGGTCGTACGGTCCACTTTCAGCTGACCGATTCCGCGCAGGAACGGGTCGAGCGGGCCGACGAACGCCTCCTTCTTGATCAAGAAGTGGACGGGCCGGGGCGCGGTGCCCATCAGCATCGGTCCGTCGATGTTGTGCGCATGGTTCACCGCGAGTATGACGGGTCCGGCGGCGGGGACCCGCCACGCGCCGAGTACACGGGGCTTGAACAGCCCGTACATCAGCCCGATGCCGATCCCTCGCCCGACGGCCGCTCCGCGCAGCGTGGGCGCCCCCGTGGCGTCGGTCACTTCGCGGCCCGCTTCTCCTCGACGAGGGTGACGACGCACTCGATGACCTGCTGAAGGGTCAGCTCGGTGGTGTCCACCTCGCACGCGTCGTCCGCCTTGGCCAGCGGCGAGGTCTTACGACCGGAGTCGGCCGCGTCGCGCTTGATCAGCGCCTCCTTGGTGGAGGCGAGATCCGAGCCCTTCACCTCACCGCTGCGGCGGGCGGCGCGTGCCTCCGGGGAAGCGGTCAGGAAAATCTTGAGGTCGGCGTCCGGCAGGACGGTGGTGCCGATGTCACGGCCCTCGACCACGATGCCCCGCTCCGCTTCCGCGGCGATGGTCCGCTGCAGCTCGGTGATCCGGCTGCGCACCTCGGGGACCGCGCTGACGGCGCTGACCTTGGAGGTGACCTCCTGGGTACGGATCGGGCCCGCGGCGTCCTCGCCGTCGACGGTGATCGTGGGCGCGGCCGGGTCGGTGCCGGAGACGATGACCGGCTTGGCGGCGGCCGTCGCGACCTCCGCCGCGTCCTGCACGTCGATGCCGTTGTTCAGCATCCACCAGGTGATCGCCCGGTACTGGGCGCCGGTGTCCAGGTAGCTGAGCCCGAGCTCGGCGGCGACGGCCTTGGACGTGCTCGACTTGCCGGTGCCGGAGGGCCCGTCGATGGCGACGATCACCGCGGCCGGGGCGGTCGGGGCGGCGGCTGCTGCGGTTTCCACGGTGGTGGACACCTTCCTGGTACACGGGGTGGGCGGAGTCGGGCCTTCAGGCGGCCTCCCCCAAGGTTACCGAGTGCCGGGCGGGCCCTTGTACCCCGTGCGGTCCGGGCCGCTCACTGCCGGATCGACCAGCCCCTGTCCTTCAGCGTCGCGGCGAGCGCCGGCGCCGAGCTCGGTGCGACCATCAGCTGCACCAGGCCCGCCTGCTGGCCGGTGGCGTGCTCGATGCGGACGTCCTCGATATTGACCCCGGCCAGCCCGGCGTCCGCGAAGATCCGGGCGAGCTCGCCCGGCCGGTCGCTGATGAGCACGGCCACGATCTCGTACGCGGCGGGGGCCGCCCCGTGCTTGCCCGGCACCCGGACCCGGCCCGCGTTGCCCCGGCGCAGGACGTCCTCGATGCCTTCGGTGCCCGCCCGGCGCTTGTCCTCGTCGCCCGACTGGAGGCCGCGCAACGCCCGGACCGTCTCGTCCAGGTCGTCGGCGACCCCGGCCAGCACATCGGCGACCGGACCCGGGTTGGCGGAAAGGATCTCCACCCACATCCGGGGATCGGATGCCGCGATCCGGGTGACGTCCCTGATCCCCTGCCCACAGAGGCGTACGGCCGTCTCGTCGGCCTCCTCCAGACGGGCGGCGACCATCGACGAGATCAGCTGCGGGGTGTGGGAGACCAGGGCGACGGCGCGGTCGTGGGCGTCCGCGTCCATGACGACCGGGACGGCGCGGCAGAGCGCGACCAGTTCCAGGGCCAGGTTGAGCACCTCGGTGTCGGTGTCCCGGGTGGGGGTGAGGACCCAGGGGCGGCCCTCGAACAGGTCGCCGGTGGCCGCGAGCGGGCCCGAGCGCTCCTTGCCCGCCATGGGGTGCGTCCCTATGTAGGGCGTGAGATCGACCCCGAGCGCTTCCAGCTCGCGGCGCGGGCCGCCCTTGACGCTCGCCACGTCGAGGTACCCCCGGGCCACGCCGTCGCGCATGGCGGTGGCCAGCACGGAAGCGGTGTGCGCCGGCGGCACGGCGATGATCGCCAGGTCCACGCGGCCCTCGGGGGCCTCGTCCGTACCGGCGCCGAGCGACGCCGCGGTGCGGACCGACGACGGGTCCCGGTCGACCAGGTGGACATGGACGCCGCGCCCGGCGAGGGCGAGGGCCGCGGACGTGCCGACGAGGCCGGTCCCGATGACGACGGCTGTTCTCACTGGGCGATGTCCTTGCGGAGGGCGCCGGTCGCGCCGAGGTAGACATGGCTGATTCCGGCTTTGGAGAGACCGGTCTCGACATGGGCGAGGATACGGACCACGCGGGGCATGGCCCCCTTGATGTCGAGCTCCTGCGCGCAGATCAGCGGTACGTCGACGATGCCGAGGCCGCGGGCGGCGGCTGCCGGGAAGTCGCTGTGCAGATCCGGGGTGGCCGTGAACCAGACGCTGATCAGGTCGTCGGCGACGAGGCTGTTGCGCTCCAGGATGGCGGTGAGCAGGGCACCGACCTGCTCGTCCATGTGCCCGGCCTCGTCCCGCTCCAGCTGGACGGCTCCGCGGACCGCTCGTACCGCCACGTCGTACTCCTCGCTTCTTTCACCGGGCACGCTCGACGTGCGCCTCTGCATTTCAGCGTAGAGGGGCGGCGGGGCCCGTGGTCACGCCGCTCTGTCCGTGAGACAACGAGGTGGCCCGAATCGCGCGGAGAACACACCCGCCGGGTTGCTTCGCCATTCCGGTCCACCGCGCCACGATCGTCGCCACAGGGAGTCCCCCACACGAGGAGAACCATGAACGCACGGCGAAGGACAGTCCTGACCGCGGGCGCGGCCGCACTGGCGACGGGCTGCGGGTCGTCCGGGGACGGCGGCGGGGACAGCAGTACCCCGCCGCCCAGCGCCTCCGCGTCCGGGACGCAGGCCCCGGGCGGCGAGGAACTCGCGAAGACCTCCGGCATCCCGGTCGGCGGCGGCACGATCTTCAAGGAGCAGAAGGTGGTGGTGACCCAGCCGAAGGCCGGCGAGTTCAAGGCCTTCTCCGCGATCTGTACGCATGCCGGGTGCACGGTCTCGACGGTCGACGACGGCACGATCAATTGCGCGTGCCACGGCAGCAAGTACAGCATCGTGAACGCCGCCGTCGAAGCCGGACCCGCGCCGCGTCCGCTGCCCGCCGAGCAGATCACCGTCTCCGGAGGGAGCATCCGGCTCGCGTAAACCACTGGCGCCGGCCACCCCCGTCGCGCGTACCCTCGCGGCATGATCACCCCCGAAGCCGAGGTTCTCGTCCGCGATCACACGATCTATTCGTGTGTGATGGGCTCCCGCGCCTTCGGGCTCGCGACGGCCGGCAGCGATACGGACCGGCGGGGTGTCTTTCTGGCCCCCACCCCGCTGTTCTGGCGCTTCGACAAGCCGCCGACCCATATCGAAGGCCCGTCGGAGGAGCAGTTCTCCTGGGAACTGGAACGCTTCTGCACGCTTGCCCTGCGGGCCAATCCCAATGTGCTGGAGTGCCTGCACTCGCCGCTCGTCGAGCGGGTCGACGCCACCGGCCGGGAGCTCCTCTACCTGCGCGGGGCGTTCCTGTCCCGGCTCGCGCACCAGAGTTTCGCCGGCTACGCGCTGGGCCAGCGCCGAAAACTGGACGCGGACCTACGGCTGCACGGGGCGCCGCGCTGGAAGCACGCCATGCATCTGTTGCGCCTGCTGATGAGCAGCCGCGATCTGCTGCGCACGGGCCGGCTGACGATCGAGGCCGGCGACGCCCGCGAGGACCTGCTCGCGGTCAGACGGGGCGAGGTCCCGTGGGCCGAGGTGGAACACCGGATGACCCGCCTGTCCGAGGAGAACGAGGCGGCGGCGTCGACCACGCCTCTGCCGGCCACCCCGGACCGCGCCCGGGTGGAGGATTTCCTGATCCGCACCCGCCGGGCGTCGGCGTCCACGTCCGCCTGACCGGTGGGTGGTTGGGTGGGGCCCCTCCTGCACGGCCCCACCCACGTATCGCGGCTGTCTGCACCCCGGTGGCACGGCCCGCACCGAACCACCGGCCAACCCCGGACGGGCAACCAAGGACCGGGGCACCACAACACAGCCCGTCCTGCGCTTGAGGACGGAACCCTCACGAAGGACCCGGGCACCAAAAACCCGGCTAATGATCACGCATCCCAGAGCGCCCCCAACGACAGCAAGTCGCTCCGGTACTCGATCCGCTCCGACCACTCCTTCGGCCACACCCCCGCCCCCAGATGCGCTCCCGACAGCGCCCCCGTCAGGCAGGCCAGCGAGTCGGAGTCCCCTCGGGTGCAGGCCGCCCGGCGCAGGGCGGTCAGCGGTTCCTCGGGGAAGAGGAGGAAGCAGTGCAGGGCCGTGGCCAGGGCCTCCTCCGCGATCCACCCGTCGCCGGTCACCTCGCACGGGTCGGTCTCGGGAGACGGGTCCCGCAGCGCGTCCTGCACCTTCGCCAGCGCGGTCAGGCACTCGTCCCAGCCGCGCCGGATATACGCCTCGGGCGAGGCATCGCCCGCGTACCGCCACAGGTCACCGAGCCAGCGCGTGAGGTAGCGGCCACTGTTCTCGTACGCGTAGCTGCGCAACTGCCCGACGAGGCCCAGCGGTTCCGCCCCCTGGGCCAGCAGGAACACCGCGCGGGCCATCAGGTCGGAGGCGGCCAGCGCCGTGGGGTGGCCGTGCGTCAGCGCGGCCTGGAGCTGCGCGGCGCCGGCGCGCTGTTCCTCACTGAGCCCCGGTACGAGTCCGACCGGCGCGACCCGCATGTTCGCCCCGCAGCCCTTGGAGCGGGTCTGGCTGGCCTCCTGCCAGGCCCGGTCGCTGTCGAGCAGGCGGCAGGCCTGAAGGCAGGTGTTGCCGGGGGCCCGGTTGTTGTCCGGGTGGTGGTACCAGGAGACGAACTCCTCGCGCACCGGCCCGACCAGCCGCAGGGGCGTCAGCAGCCCGCTGTCCATGGCGGTGCGGATGCCCCGGCCGAGGGCCAGCGTCATCTGGGTGTCGTCGCTGACGAACGCCGGCGTCGCAAGGGCCATCTGCCGCCACGGCCCGCACTTCGCGAGGATGGACGGCACGTCGTTGAACTCGGTCGGGAAGCCCAGCGCGTCCCCGAGCGCGAGCCCGGTCAGGGCCCCCGTGGCAGCCTGTTTGGTCATCGTCCTCGTCACGATCATTCGGTTCGTCCTTCCGGGCGCAGGAGTGGAGGGTGCAGGGCGGCAGCGGCACCCGCCCGGTACAGGGCGGCCGGTTTCCCCCGTCCGCCGGTGCGGCGCGGCGATCCTTCGACGGCTTCGACGAAGCCGGGTGTGGCCAGGACCTTGCGCCGGAAGTTGGGGCGGTCGAGCTCGACGCCCCAGACCGTTTCGTAGACCTGCTGGAGCTCGCCGAGCGTGAATTCGGCGGTGCAGAACGCGGTGGCCAGGCAGGTGTACTCGAGTTTGGCGCCGATCCGGTCGTACGCGTCGGCGAGGATGCGCTCGTGGTCGAAGGCGAGGTCGCCGAGGTCCCTGGCCTCCCACCACTGGGCGCGGGCCGCGTCCCCGCCGCCGCGCGGTTCGGGCAGGTCGGGCAGGAGCGCGGCGTACGCGACGGAGACGACCCGCATCCGGGGGTCGCGGTCCGGTTCGGTGTAGGTGCGGAGCTGTTCCAGATGGAGCCCGCCGACGGCGGGCTGGGTGAGGCCGGTCTCCTCGGCGAGTTCGCGGCGGGCGGCCTCCTCCGCGGACTCCCTGGGCAGGATGAAGCCGCCGGGCAGCGCCCATTGGCCCTTGTACGGCTCCCCGCCCCGTTCCACGAGCAGGACGTGGAGCCGGGCCTCGCGGACCGTGAAGACGGCGAGGTCGACGGTGACCGCGAAGGGGACGAAGGCGTGTGGGTCGTACCCCTCGGGGGCAGTGTTCATCGTTGCTCCGGGAGGGGCGCGGCGAAGTCCCAGCCTCTGGCGAGCAGGGCGTCCACGGCAGCGACAGCCGTCTTGATGCGTTCGGGGTGGGGGCCGGTCAGTTCGACGAACTCGCGGCCCGTACGGGTGAGTTCGGCGCGGAACCGGTCCGTCATCCAGGGCCGCAGCTCCTCGCCGTCGCGCAGCCCGTCGTCCTCGAAGGCGACCCCTTCGTGGTCGGTGAGCAGCCAGAGGTGGTGGGTGACCAGGTCGGCGGCGTGCTCGACGAGCGGGTTGCGCCCGCCGACGTACCGCTCGTGCCAGACGGTGGTGGCGAAGGAGTCCGTGTCGCAGAAGAGGACCGGGGAGCCCCTGGCAGCGGCTGCCTCCTCCCGCGCGTTCTGGGCAGCGGCGATGCGCGGGAAGTCGTCCGTGGTGAAGAGCACGTCCTCCCATTGCGCGCCCGGGTCACGGCGGCGCAGGCCGGCCAGTTTCTGTTCGCTGAACTCGCGTCCGTACTCGTCGACGCAGCCTGTCCGCGCCCAGACGCCACCGCGCCCGCGGTAGTGCTCGGCGAGGGCCCGGGCCATGGTCGTGGTGCCGGTGGATTCGGCGCCGAGGACGACGACCCGGCGGGTGAGCGCGGCCCGTACGGGCGGTTCGAGGAAGTCCCAGCAGCCGACCGGGTCCTTGCGCACCGCCGTGCCGGAGACGGGGAACACAGTGCGGTCGGGGTCGACGCAGACGGATTCGGCGCCGAAGCGGCGGGCCAGTTCGTCCCCGTACGACTCCGAGGTGAAGACGGCGTCGACGCGCTCCGGGACGGCTTCGGTGAACACGGCCATGTGGGCGTCCCAGATCGCCGGGTCGTGGAGGTCCATGCGGGTGTCGTCGACGGCGCCCACCACGGTCACTTCGGGGTGCACCTCCCGCATCCAGGCGACTCGGTCGGCGAGGGGGACGGACTCCACGGAGGCGGCGCAGACGAGGACGGTCAGCCGTTCGCAGCGGTCCTGGGCGGTGCGGACGAGGTGGTGGTGGCCGGCGTGGGGCGGATAGAACTTGCCGAGCACCAGGCCGTGTTCGTAACGCTTCATGCCGATACCCCTGTCAACTGGGGTTCACTGGATGTCAGTTCGCGGTTCCAGTTGCGCAGGCCGACCAGACAGAGCGTCAGGAAGCCCACGTACAGGAGCGAGGTGAGGTAGAGCTCCTTGTACGCGTACAGCGGGATGTACACGATGTCGGCGGCGATCCACAGCCACCAGGACTCGACCCGCTTGCGGCACTGTCCGTACGTCGCCATGAGCGAGAGCGACGTGGTCAGTGCGTCCCAGAACGGCACCGTCGAGTCGGTGGCACGGGAGAGCAGAAGGGTCAGGGCGAGTGTCCCCACCGCCCCCGCCGTGAGCAGCCAGGTCCATTCGGTGCGGGTGGTGCTGCGCACCGGCAGGACGGACGCACCTGGTCCACCCCCGTGGGTCCAGGTCCACCAGCCGTACGCGGCGAGGGCGATGAAGACGATCTGGAGGCCGGCGTCGGCGTACAGACCGGCCTGGGTGAACAGCAGGATGAAGAAGAGGTTGTTGGCGATGCCGATCGGCCAGTTGGCGAGGTGCTGGCGGGCCACGAGCCAGACGCAGAGCGCTCCGCTGCCGAAGCCCAGGACCTCGGTCCAGCTGACCGGCGTGCCGAGGACCGTCACCAGGGGTTGCTGCAGGGGATCGAGAAGATCTGCGAGACTCACGCCCGCCTCCTTAATGGTCACTCTGACTATAAAGGGCGGACGGCGGCAGCAAAAGGCCCGCGGCCGATTTCCTGTTCGAAAACGAACAGGAGCCGGACGCGGGCCCTTTGGCGGAGTGCGGTTACAGACCGACCTCGCGCATCAGCATGCCCACCTCGGTGTTGGTGAGCCGGCGCAGCCAGCCGGACTTCTGGTCGCCCAGCGGGATCGGCCCGAAGGACGTGCGCACGAGCCGCTCGACCGGGTAGCCGGCCTCGGCCAGCATCCGGCGGACGATGTGCTTGCGGCCCTCGTGGAGGGTCACCTCGACCAGGTAGTTCTTGCCGGTGTTCTCGACGACACGGAAGTGGTCGGCGCGGGCGTACCCGTCCTCCAGCTGGATGCCGTCCTTGAGCCGCTTGCCGAGGTCGCGCGGCAGCGGGCCCTGGATGGCGGCCAGGTAGGTCTTCTTCACGCCGTACTTGGGGTGCGTCAGACGGTGGGCCAGCTCGCCGTGGTTGGTGAGCAGGATGATGCCCTCGGTCTCGGTGTCGAGCCGGCCGACGTGGAACAGCCGCGTCTCGCGGTTGTTGACGTAGTCACCGAGGTTCTGACGGCCGTCCGGGTCACCCATGGTGGAGACGACGCCGGCCGGCTTGTTCAGCGCGAAGAACAGGTGCGACTGGGTCGCGACGGTCAGACCGTCGACCTTGATCTCGTCCCTCGTCGGGTCGACGCGCTTGCCCTGCTCGAGGACGATCTCGCCGTTGACCTCGACCCTGGCCTGCTCGATGAGCTCCTCGCACGCACGGCGCGAACCCATGCCTGCGCGGGCGAGGATCTTCTGCAGCCGCTCGCCCTCCTGCTCGGCGCCCGGGTTCGTCCTGGGGGTCTTGATCTCGGGCTTGTCCGCGTACCTGTCGCGGTTGCGCTGCTCGATCTTGGCGTCGAGCTCGCGCGGGCGGGACGGGGCGCCCACACGGCGTCCGCCCTTGCTCACGTGCTGTGCGGCCTTCGGGCCGCCCTTGGCACCGCCGCGTGCCGCCGTGCCGCGCCCCTTGCGGGGGCCGCCGTCGCCGCCCGGCTTGTCGGAGCCCACGTCGTAGCGGCGCTCCTCGGGACGGGGCCGGCGGGGACGCTGCTCCTCCTGCTTGTCGTCGCGCCCGCCACCGGTCCTCGGCTGGGAGCCGCGGTCGTCGCGCCCGCCACCGGTCCTCGGCTGGGAGCCTCGGTCGTCGCGCCCGCCACCGGTCCTCGGCTGGGAGCCTCGGCCGGCGCCGGCACCCCGGTTGTCCCGGTTGCCGCCGCTCTTGCCGCTGCCGCTGCCGCTTCCGCTGTTCCTGCCACTGCTTCGCATCAAAATTCCGTCTTGTCGTCTGCGTGAGTATCCGGGGTGTCCGGTGCGTCCGGATCGAACGACGGCACACCCTCTAGCGTCTCAGCCTCGATCGCGTCCGCCTCGGGGAGGAAGGGCGCGAGCTCCGGGAGCTCGTCCAGGCCTCGCAGGCCCATACGCTCCAGAAAGTAGTTCGTCGTCCTGTACAGGATCGCACCTGTTTCGGGTTCCGCGCCCGCCTCCTCCACCAGGCCCCTCTGCAGGAGGGTCCGCATCACGCCGTCGCAGTTCACTCCGCGCACCGCGGAGACCCTGGACCGGCTCACCGGCTGGCGGTACGCGACGACGGCGAGCGTCTCCAGAGCCGCCTGGGTGAGGCGGGCGTGCTGGCCGTCCAGGACGAAGCCCTCGACGGCCTCGGCGTACTCGGGGCGGGTGTAGAAGCGCCAGCCGCCCGCGACGAGCCTCAGATCGAATCCACGGCGCTGCACGGTGTACTCGTCGGCCAGTTCCCGCAGGGCGTCCGCGACGGCCCTGCGGGGGCGCTGCAGCACCTTGGCGAGGTGTTCCTCGGTGGCGGGCTCGTCGACGACCATGAGGACCGCCTCCAGGGCGGGCTTGAGGTCGAGGCGGGCGACGGCGGTCCCCTGCCCCTCCTCGTGGCTCTGCTCGCTCATGCCGGTACGTCCTCTGCTTCCTCGTGCGTCTTGTGGATCTCCTGGTCGAACTCGTCCGTCACGGTGGGTGCCGCGTCCTCGCCGCCGGACCAGCGCACGACGAGCTCACCGAGCGCTTCCTCCTGGTCGAGAGTGACGACCTTCTCCCGGTACAGCTCCAGCAGGGCGAGGAAGCGTGCGACGACGGTGAGGGTGTCCGGTGCGTCCTCGGTGAGGGCACGGAAATTCAGCTCGCCCGCCTCGCGCAGCCGCAGGACCACGATCCCGGCCTGTTCCCGCACGCTGACCAGCGGCGCGTGGATGTGGTCGATGTACACCTGCGGCTTGGCCCTGGGCTGCATCGCCTTCACGGCCAGCCGGGCGAAGCCCTCGGGTCCGATGCTGATGACGACCTCGGGCAGCAGCTCCGCGTGGTGCGGTTCGAGGCCGACGGTACGGGGGTAACGGCGGGACTCGGCCTCCAGCCTGGTCTGGAAGATCTCGGCGATCTGTTTGTACGCGCGGTACTGCAGCAGCCGGGCGAAAAGCAGGTCCCGCGCTTCCAGGAGTGCGAGGTCCGCCTCGTCCTCCACCTCGGCGGTGGGGAGCAGCCGGGCGGCCTTGAGGTCCAGGAGGGTCGCGGCGACGACGAGGAATTCGGTGGTCTGGTCGAGGTCCCAGTCCGGGCCCATGGCGCGGATGTGCGCCATGAACTCGTCGGTGACCTTGGACAGGGCAACCTCGGTCACATCGAGCTTGTGCTTGGAGATCAGCTGGAGGAGGAGATCGAAGGGCCCCTCGAAGTTCGCCAGCCGGACGGTGAACCGCTTGTTGTCGGGCCCGCCGGGCTCCGCCGGGGCCGCTTCGCGCGGCGCTTCGGGTACGGGAGTGGGTACGGCGACGGGGACGGCTGCGGTCGTCTCGGCAACGGCCGGTGCGGCCGGGGCCCGTACGGCGGCGTCCTCCGGTGGTCCGGAAGGTGACGGGGCCGACGTGGGTGCGACGCCCGGCCCGCGGCCGAGGGTTCGGCGGGGCGGGCGGGCGGCGTCGTCGGTCGTCGGCATCGCGGTCCAGGGGTGCGGCGGGGAGACGGGCGGGCGGTGGCCCGTACCCGAGGGCCGGGCCACCCGGTCGGCGGCCCTCCCGGGCAGGCTACCGGCGCCGTTCCGCTCAGCGGCCGCGCAGGCGCCGTACGAGGATGCTCGCGTCGCCCCGCGACTCCAGGTCCGCGAGGACCACCGCGACGGCCTCTCGGACTATGCGCCCGCGGTCGACCGCGAGCCCGTGCTCGCCGCGCAGGACCAGCCGGGCGTGTTCGAGGTCCATCAGTTCCTCGGCCGACACATAGACCGTGATCTTCTCGTCGTGGCGCTCCCGGCCGCTGGGCCTGCGGTTCGCACCGCGTCCGCCGCCACGCCTGCGCTGCTGCTGGACGGCGGGGACGGGCTCCTGCGAGGACGGGGGCCGGGACCCGGAACCGGCCGGCGCGGCACGGTCGGCCTCGCCGCCGCGGCTGCGCGACTCGCTCCCGTCGGCGTCGGCCGCCGCGTGCTCCTCGCGGGACGGGGCGGCCTGACCGCTGCCCGCCCCTGCCGGTCCCCCGCTCTGTCCCGGCGTGTCCGTCCGGGAGTCGCTCTCCCCGGCCGGCGCCGGCACGCGTGCCTCACCGTTCGCCTTGCGTCGCCGCTCCGCGGGTGAAGAGCCCTGGAGGCCCATCCCCCCGGTCGTACGGAACAGTTCGTCGGCCCCCGGAAGACTCACTCGGCGTGACACCGGGCGAGCACCTCCCTGGCGAGCTGACGGTAGGCGGCCGCACCGACCGAGTTGGAGGCGTACGTGGTGATGGGCTCACCGGCGACCGTGGTCTCCGGGAAGCGCACCGTGCGTCCGATGACCGTGTGGTAGACGTGCTCGTCGAATGCCTCGACGACGCGCGCGAGCACCTCGCGGCTGTGCACCGTGCGGGAGTCGTACATGGTGGCGAGGATGCCGTCGAGCTCCAGTTCCGGGTTGAGCCGCTCCTGGACCTTCTCGATGGTCTCGGTGAGCAGTGCCACACCTCGCAGCGCGAAGAACTCGCACTCGAGCGGCACTATCACCTTGTGAGCCGCCGTCAGGGCGTTCACGGTGAGCAGGCCGAGCGAGGGCTGACAGTCGATCACGATGTAGTCGTAGTCGGCCATCAGCGGCTTGAGAGCACGCTGCAGGGTGGACTCGCGGGCCACCTCGCTGACCAGCTGCACTTCCGCGGCCGAGAGGTCGATATTGCTCGGGAGCAGGTCCATGTTGGGCACTGCGGTCTTCAGCAGGACCTCGTCGGCCGTCATGCCCCGCTCCATGAGCAGGTTGTAGACGGTGAGGTCGAGCTCCATCGGGTTGACCCCGAGGCCGACCGACAGGGCACCCTGCGGGTCGAAGTCGACGAGCAGGACGCGTCGTCCGTACTCCGCGAGCGCGGCACCCAGGTTGATGGTCGACGTGGTCTTGCCGACGCCGCCCTTCTGGTTGCACATCGCGATGATCTTCGCGGGGCCGTGATCGGTCAGCGGGCCCGGGATCGGGAAGTATGGCAGCGGTCGGCCCGTCGGGCCGATCCGTTCGCGGCGCTGGCGTGCGGCGTCGGGTGCGAGCGTGGCCGCGTACTCCGGATCGGGCTCGTACTCGGCATCGGGGTCGTAGAAGTGCCCCTCGGGCACCTCGGCGAAGTCGGCGAAGTGGTCGGACTTGCGACCACTCTCGTTGCCGGCCGTGGCGTTCACGTGTAGGCCGTCCATCATCTGGGGGGCTGTCGTCATGTGCTGGTGAGTGGCGAAGGTGCGGACAGCGACGGAGCCGACAGCTTCGAGCCCGATCGGGCTCAGACCCCGTGCGGGCATCCCTGGTTGACCACCCCCAGGAGTAAATGTCGACTCATTCACAAGTCGTCTTACCTCCTTGGACGGGACCAGGAAACTTATCGATAGGTCAGCGTGGCACCATGCCGACGATTGGCGACTCTATGGCGTGTCACCGGTCCGCAGCAACACAATCCGCCGGACCCGGCCCGATGTGTCGGCAATCGAACACCCCTCTGTCAAGGGTGCACGGAGAACAAGCCGCACATTTCGCGGGGGCACGAAACGGGTAAAGGGTTACGTTCGAGGCGAGTTGAGCGGACGCCACACGGGGCCCGGACATGCCTCCGGCCGGACCTTGCTGAGCAAGGTCCGGCCGGACGCGTGAGGTTGACGAGAGGTGGAGGAGGCCCCTCCCACGCCCTTTGGGCCGTGGGGGACCGTCAGCCGAGAAGCGTGCTCAGCTCGACGTGATCGAGGCCGTGCGACTCTGCCACCTCGCGGTAAACGACCTGCCCGTCATGGGTGTTGAGCCCCTTGGCGAGCGCGGCGTCACGGCGCAGAGCCTCGACCCAGCCCCGGTTCGCGAGCTCCACGATGTACGGGAGCGTGGCGTTGGTGAGCGCGTACGTGGAGGTGTTCGGCACCGCGCCCGGCATGTTGGCGACGCAGTAGAAGACCGAGTTGTGGACCGTGAAGGTCGGCTCGGCGTGCGTCGTCGGGTGCGAGTCCTCGAAGCAACCACCCTGATCGATTGCAATGTCGACAAGTACACTTCCGGGCTTCATCTTGGCGACGAGCTCGTTGGTGACCAGCTTCGGGGCCTTCGCTCCAGGGATCAGAACGGCGCCGATGACGAGGTCGGCCTCGACGACCGCCTTCTCCAGTTCGAAGGCGTTGGAGACGACCGTCTGCACCTTGGTGCCGAAGATCTTGTCGGCCTCGCGGAGCTTGTTGACGTCGCGGTCGAGCAGCGTGACGTGGAAGCCCAGGCCGACGGCGATCTGGGTGGCGTTCCAGCCGGAGACACCGCCGCCGATGACGACGGCCCTGCCCGCTGCCGTGCCGGGAACGCCGCCCGGCAGCACACCACGGCCGCCGACCGAGCGCATCAGGTGGTAGGCGCCGACCTGCGGGGCCAGCCGGCCCGCGACCTCGGACATCGGGGCGAGCAGCGGCAGCGCGCGGTTGGCGGTCTCGACCGTCTCGTACGCGATGGCCGTGGTGCCCGACTCGAGCAGCGCGTCGGTGCACTCGCGGGAGGCGGCGAGGTGCAGGTAGGTGAAGAGCGTCTGGCCCTTGCGAAGGCGGTGGTACTCCTCGGCGACAGGCTCCTTGACCTTGAGCAGGAGGTCGGCGGCGGCCCAGACCTCGTCGGCCGTGGCCAGGATCTGCGCTCCGGCGGCGACGTACTCCTCGTCCGTGATGGACGAACCGGCGCCGGCGTTCTGCTCGACCAGGACCTGGTGGCCATAACGGGCGAGCTCATGCACTCCGGCGGGGGTGATCGCCACCCGGAACTCGTTGTTCTTGACTTCGCGGGGGATGCCGACCTTCACGTCGATCACGGTCCTTGGCTCGGAGGGGGTACGGGCATAACGGTGGATACCCGGATATACCCAGCATAAATGGAGACACCGCAGTGACACGCGGCAGGAGCCAGTCTAATGAAGGACTTCGCGCTGTCTAGCCTTACAAAGCATTAACTTTCAGCCGAAGCACTACGGATTTCGTAGGTAGAACCCTCCTCGCCCAGCAATCTGTCGGCCGCACCCCGGTGCAGCCCGGCCGCTGCGGGGTCTCCCAGCCGGTCCAGCGTGTCGGCCAGCCTGAGCTGGAGCGCCGCCTGGAGCCGCACGTCCTGCGCCTGCCGTGCCAGCTCCACCGCTTCCCGGCAGGTGTGGAGCGACTCCTGCGGGCGGCCCGCGTACTCCTGCACCCGTGCGGCCTCGCTGAGCGCCCGCGCCTGGGCGGGCACGTCGCCGAGCCTGCGGTGCCCGGCCGCGGCGGCCCGCCAGTTCCGCAGGGCCTCGCCGTACCGACCGGCATAGGTGTGGACGGCACCCAGCCGCCCGTACAGCCGCGCCTCGTCGGCCCGCTCCCCCTGGGTGAGCCGCTGCGCGAGCGCCCGGCCGTACCAGTCGGAGGCCCGGTGGAAGTCCCCGAGCTCGGCGTACGCCCCGCCTACGGATTCCATCGCGCGGCCGGTCGCGTACAGGTCTTTTGCCTCGCGTCCGGCGTCCAGCGCGGCCCGGTAGCGGGTCAGCGCGTCCTGCGTACGGCCGGTTCCGGCGTCCAGATCGGCGAGGTTCAGCAGGGCTGCGGCCTTTTCGCGCGGCAGATCGCGGCGCTCGGCGACATCGAGGACCAGCTGATGCAGTCCGTAGAGCTCCGGCGCCGCCTCCTCGGTCCCCCGGTGCACCGCCAGCGCCCGTACAAGTGCGGCCACCAGCCTCCTGGCCAGGGTGTCCAGCTCACCGTCCTCGACCGCGATCCTGGCCGAAGCCAGCAGGGCGGGCTGGCGCATCCGCAGCCAGGCGGCGGCCGACGCGGCATGCGAGAACCGCAGGGACCGCGGCAGTCCCGCCAGCTTCCGCTGGGACGGGGAGTCCTCCGGGTCGGTGACCGCCCGGCAGGACTGGAGCTGCCGCACGGTCCGCTCCAGCATCCGGGCCCTGGCCAGCTGGATCTCGGCCGGCCTGTCCCGGTCCTCCAGGAGCGCGCGCAGCATCGGGGCCAGGCAGCCGGGTACCTCGTACTGCGGCAGAGCGGTGCCGTTCGTATGCAGCAGGCCGAGGCCTACGAAGCTGTCCAGCGTCGACTGGGCCGCCGACACGGAACAGCCGGCCAGCGCGGAGGCGGTGTGGGCATCGGCGAGTCCGGCGGGCGCGAGGGCGAGCAGTCGCAGTATCCGGGCGGCGGCCTGCGGCAGGGAGTCGTAGACCAGGCGGAACGCGCGGGCCAGCGGCCGGGCGCCGGTGGACTGCTCCAGGTCGTCCGGCAGTTCGTGCACCTGCTTGGTGACATCGGCCACGGACGCATGGGGATGGGCGGCGAGCCAGCCGCCGACCAGGACCAGTGCGGCGGGCTGCCCGCCGCACTCCTCGGCGAGTGTCTCGGCGGTGCGCGGGTCGACGGTGATGCGGACCTGGCCGATGATCCGGCCGAGCAGCTGCACGGCGGAGCCCGCGTCCAGGCCGCCGATGGTGCAGGGGCGGACGCCCGGGATTCCGGTGAGCGGGCCGGTCGAGGTGGCGACGACCAGGCAGTCCGGGTTGTCGGGCAGGAGCGGGTCGACCTGTTCGGCGTCCACGGCGTCGTCGAGCAGAAGCAGGACGCGGCGTACGGCGAGGGCCTCGCGGACCATCTCGGAGAGTTCGTCCTCGTCGGCGCCGGGCGGGCCGGTCACACCGAGCAGGTTCAGGATGTCGCGGGCGGTACGTTCGGCGGGAACCCGGTGGCCGTCCGGGTCGGTGAGGCCGACCCGCAGCACACCGTCGGGATAGTCACCCGAAAGGGCCGGACCGGAACCCGAAGCGGAGCCTGAACCCGAAGCGGAACCGGAAGCGGAACCCGGAGCGGAAGCGGAACCGGCGAGTCGTCGGGCGAGCTCGGTGGCCAGTGCGCTGCGGCCCGAACCCGGCCGGCCCGCGATCAGCAGCACCCTCGCACGAGCGCCCCCCCGCCCCGCGAGAGTGTCCAGCCCGGCCCGCTCGATATCGGCCCGGAGCTCCTTCAACTCGCGTTCCCGCCCGAAGAATTGGGGTGGGACTGCACCGGACGGCTGCTCGGTCCCCGCCGCTCCGGCCGGGCCGCTGGTGTCCACCGCCTGATCGGTCACGAGCCACGCTCCACTTCGCTGCACGCGGTGCCCGCCGGAACTCCGGTCGGGGCTTCCCGAGCGTAGTTCAGGGCTGTGGACGATCACGGTGGAGCGCGGCGGACAGGTCCCCCGATCGGATCAGCGTATTTTACGATCATCCGACCGGAAGTGGGGCCACGGCGAGGCGTGGCGGACGGGCCGTCAGACCTCGAACGGCCTGGCCGGCCACGGAGCTTCGGCCGGACGCAGCGAGTCCACGCCCTCGCCACCGAGCACGGCGGTGAGCGAGAGGACTCCCACGACCAGACAGTTGTTGTGCAGATTCCCGGCGAGTACCCCTCGTACGAGGTCCTGGAGCGGCACCCGTGCCAGCTCCATGTCGGCCTCCTCCTCGGCGACCTCGAAGCGTTCGCCCACCGCCTCGGAGAGGTCCCGGGCCAGGAAGATGCGTACGGCTTCGTCGCAGCCGCCCGGAGTGGTGTAGACGTCGGTCAGCACCCGCCAGTCCTCGGCCTTGACGTGCGCCTCCTCGTACAGCTCGCGCTGGGCGGCGTGCAGGGGGTTCTCACCGGGGATGTCGAGCAGCCCGGCCGGGATCTCCCAGAGCTTGTGGCGCACGGGGTGCCGGTACTGCCGCAGGACGAGGACCCTGCCCTCCTCGTCGAGCGCGAGGACGGCGACGGAGCCGGGGTGGACCTGGTAGTCGCGCCGGGCGACGCTGCCGTCGGGCATGACGACGTCGTCGGCCCGGATGCTGGTCTTCTTGCCGGTGAAGGGCGTTGCGGTCGCGGTGACCTGCCACTCCTCGGGCGTGTCCTGGAAACCCATGTACGTCCTCCCACGAACAAACAGAAACCGGGGTACGCATCCGTGCGGATGCGTACCCCGGCCAACCGTATCTCCTGCTGACTACTTCGCCGTCTTGCGCTCCACGGCCGCCTTCACCAGGCCCGCGAAGAGCGGGTGCGGGCGGGTCGGGCGGGACATGAGCTCCGGGTGCGCCTGAGTGGCGACCAGGTAGGGGTGGATCTCGCGCGGGTACTCGACGAACTCGACGAGCTTGTTGTCCGGGGAGGTGCCGGAGAAGACCAGACCGGCCTTCTTCTCCAGCTCGGCGCGGTAGGCGTTGTTGACCTCGTAGCGGTGGCGGTGACGCTCCTCCACGTACGGCTGGTCGGCGTACGCCTCACGGACGACCGAACCCTCGGCGAGCTTCGCCGGGTACAGGCCGAGGCGCATCGTGCCGCCCAGGTCGCCCGCGCCCTCGACGTAGGCGAGCTGCTCCTCCATCGTCGAGATGACGGGGTGGGAGGTGGCGGCGTCGAACTCGGTGGAGTTGGCGTCGGGGATCTCGGCGAGGTTGCGCGCCGCCTCGATCACGATGCACTGGAGGCCGAGGCAGAGGCCGAGCAGCGGCACCTTGTTCTCGCGGGCGTACTGGATGGCGCCGATCTTGCCGTTGACACCGCGGTCGCCGAAGCCGCCGGGGACACAGACCGCGTCGACGTCGGCGAGCTGCTTCGCAGCGCCGGCCGGGGTCTTGCACTCGTCGGAAGCGACCCACTTGACCTGGACGCGGGCCTTGTTCGCGAAGCCGCCGGCCCGGATGGCCTCGGTGACGGAGAGGTACGCGTCGGGCAGGTCGATGTACTTGCCGACGAGCGCGACGGTGACCTCGTGGTCGGGGTTGTGGACGCGGTCCAGCAGGTCGTCCCACGTGGTCCAGTCGACATCGCGGAACGGCAGGTCGAGCTTGCGCACGACGTAGGCGTCCAGACCCTCGGTGTGCAGCACCTTGGGGATGTCGTAGATCGAACGGGCGTCCGGGCAGGCCACCACGGCGGTCTCGTCGACGTCGCACATCAGCGAGATCTTGCGCTTGATGGCGGTCGGGACCTCACGGTCGGCGCGCAGCACGATGGCGTCCGGCTGGATACCGATGTTGCGCAGCGCCGCGACCGAGTGCTGGGTGGGCTTGGTCTTCAGCTCGCCGGACGGCCCGATGTAGGGCAGCAGCGAGATGTGGACCACGAAGACGTTGTCCCGGCCGACCTCGTGGCGGACCTGACGGACGGTCTCCAGGAACGGCAGCGACTCGATGTCGCCGACCGTGCCGCCGACCTCGGTGATGACGACGTCGACGTCGTCGGTCGCCATGCGGCGGATGCGGTGCTTGATCTCGTTGGTGATGTGCGGGATGACCTGGACGGTGTCGCCGAGGTACTCACCCCGCCGCTCCTTGGCGATGACCTGCGAGTAGACCTGGCCGGTCGTGACGTTGGCCGAGCCGTCGAGGTCGACGTCGAGGAAGCGCTCGTAGTGGCCGATGTCCAGGTCGGTCTCGGCGCCGTCGTTGGTGACGAACACCTCTCCGTGCTGGAAGGGGTTCATCGTGCCCGGGTCGACATTGAGGTAGGGGTCGAGCTTCTGCATGGTGACCCGCAGGCCCCGTGCCTTGAGCAGGGCACCCAGGCTGGAGGCAGTCAGACCCTTGCCGAGGGAGGAGGCGACACCCCCGGTGACGAAGATGTGCTTGGTCGTCGTGGATGTGGGCTGCATAGCCAAAGGGGGCTCCCGTGGTCGCGATCGTGAGGTGCGTACCGGCGTGCCGTACCGGGGATTCCGGAGGTGCCGTCGCTGCGGTTCGGGGGCCTCGTCCACTGTCGGGAACGACCACCGGTCCACGGGCTACCAGGGTAACAGCGACAGCGAGAGGCTGCTTCCGGCCACACTCCCTCACACCGGCCCCACAGGATGACCGCACTCGTTTCACGTCCCACCCGTTCGGCTCAGGGGTGTTGTCAAGACGGTCGCGCGGATCATCCTTCTGCGTCGTATCCTGCTCGGACACTCGCTGCCGAGTTGACCGGCCAGCGGCACCACCCCCGCCCGCTCAGCCGGTGCGAGAACTCATCGGTTCTTCTACAAGACCCTTGACCCGCAGTAAGCGCCCTTCGGGGCGACATGGCCGTTCGACTGGAGACGCACGTGGCCGGGCGCATCGAGGATTACGCACTCATCGGAGACATGCAGACCGCTGCCCTGGTCTGCCGGGACGGCACGGCCGACTGGCTGTGCCTGCCCCGCTTCGATTCACACGCCGTCTTCGCAGGACTGCTGGGCACGGAGGAGCACGGCTTCTGGCGTCTGGCTCCGACGACCGGCGCGGAGACGCCACCGCCCTACGCGGACCGTCGCCGCTACCGAGGGGATTCCCTCATCCTGGAATCGGAGTGGGACACACCGCGCGGCACCGTCCGCGTGACCGATTTCATGCCGCCGCGTGACGGCGCGCCGCAACTGATCCGGATCGTGGAGGGTGTGAGCGGCCGGGTGCCGATGCGTTCGGAACTGCGCATGCGGTTCAGCTACGGACGGGTGACGCCCTGGGTGCACAAGGTCGACGGACGTACGGTCGCGGTCGCCGGTCCCGACTCGGTCTGGCTGGACACTCCGGCCGAGACCTACGGCAAGAACCTGACGACGTACTCCGACTTCACCGTGGGACCGGGTGACCGGGTCGCGCTCACGATCAGCTGGCAGCCCTCGCACCGTGAGCCCCCCGCCCTGCCCGACCCGGAAGGGTCGCTGGAGGCGACGGAGCAGTTCTGGCGCGAGTGGGTCGACCAGTGCACGTACCACGGGCCCTACCGGGAGGCCGTGGTCCGCTCCCTGATCACGCTCAAGGCCCTGACGTACGCGCCCACCGGCGGCATCGTGGCGGCCCCGACGACCTCCCTGCCGGAGGAGATCGGGGGCGTACGGAACTGGGACTACCGCTACACCTGGCTGCGTGACGCGGCGATCACCCTGTCCTCGCTGCTGCGCACCGGCTACCGCGAGGAGGCCCGGGCCTGGCGCGAATGGCTGCTGCGGGCCGTTGCGGGCGACCCGGAGAACCTGCAGATCATGTACGGGATCGCGGGCGAGCGGGAGCTGGGCGAGGCCGAGCTGGACTGGCTGCCCGGTTACGAGAACTCCGGCCCGGTCCGCGTCGGCAACGGCGCGGCGGGCCAGCTCCAGCTCGATGTGTACGGCGAGGTCACCGAGGCGCTGCACCTGGCGCACATGACCGGCCTGACCCGCAACGACTACGCGGTGGGGCTCCAGCTCAAGCTGATCGAGTACCTGGAGAAGCACTGGGACGAGCCCGACGAGGGCATCTGGGAGGTGCGCGGCCCGCGCCGCCACTTCGTGCACTCCAAGGTGATGGCCTGGGTCGCGGTCGACCGCACCATCAAGCTGATCGAGTCCGGGGACACGGACGGGCCGCTGGAGCGCTGGCGCGAGCTGCGCGACGAGATCCACCGCGATGTCTGCGAGCGGGGCTACGACCCGGAACGCAACACCTTCACGCAGTCCTACGGCTCCAAGGAACTGGACGCGTCCCTGCTGCTGATTCCGCAGATGGGCTTCCTGCCGCCGGACGACAAGCGGGTCATCGGCACGATCGAGGCGATCCAGCGGGAGCTGTCCACGGAGGACGGTTTCGTGCTGCGCTACCCGACCGCGGGCGAGAACGCGGGCGTGGACGGCCTGGAGGGCGACGAAGGCGCTTTCCTGGCGTGTTCGTTCTGGCTGGCGGACGACCTCGCCATGATCGGGCGGGTCGACGAGGCACGTCGGCTCTTCGAGAAGCTGCTCTCGCTCCGCAACGATCTGGGGCTGCTCGCGGAGGAGTGGGACCCCCGGCTCCAGCGCCAGGTGGGCAACTTCCCGCAGGCGTTCAGCCACGTGCCGCTGATCGACACGGCCCTGCGACTGACGGCGAGCGGGGCGTACGTCGGCTGAGCGCATGTGGGATCCCAGATCCCCTGTCCTTTTCCCACCGGCGATGTCCACCGCGTGGCCAATAGGACAGGGGGATGGGATTCATGCCTCGTGATCGAGTAGTTCCCCTCTTTGTGTACAGGACCGCCCCGGTCGTCGTCGGTGTACGTGGCCGGGGCAGGACCCCAGCGTTCGGCGGCCGACGGGGCCGCCTCAGTGAACGTAGGGTTGGTGGTCCGATGGGTACAGCGGTGGCCACGCCGGTACAGCTGAGTGTCCGGCATGGTGACGAGGGTGTGGTGGAGGACCTCGAGTGGCCGTCAGTGCCGCTCGGGCTCCTGCAGGAGGCCGAGCCGTGGCGGACGTTCCGCTGGTACAAGGGGCAGCAGCACTACTCGGGCACATATTGGTCGGCCACCGTCGGCGATCACGTGATCTACGAGTCGCGGCTGGAACTGGGGCGGCTGCTGTTCGCCGACTTCGCCCCAGAGGTGCGGCACATCGTTGCCCAGCCGTTCCTGCTCAAGGCCCACATCGGCAGTAAGGTCCGCAAGCACATCCCGGACTATCTGCTGCTGACGGACGACGGCCCAGTGGTCGTGGACGTCAAGCCGCGCCGCCGGGTTGAGAAGCCCGAGGTCGCCTTCACCTTCGCCTGGACGCGTGAGGCGGTCACATCGCGCGGGTGGCAGTACGAGGTCTGGAGCGAGCCGGACCCGCACGTGCTGGAGAACGTCCGGTTCCTCGCCGGCTACCGCCGCGACTGGCTGTTCGACCCTGACCTGGTAGTCGCGCTGCAGGCCGTGGACCTGGACGGGATGTCGCTGGGCGATGCCTTCCGGCTGCTGCCCAAGCGCCCCCGGCCGCTGGTGAAGTCGGCGATGTTGCACCTGCTGTGGTCCGGATACGTGACGACCGCGTTGGACCGGCCGCTGAGCTCAGGGCACGTGCTGCGGAGGGCCGCATGAGCGGGGTGGGGACGAGGCTGGGGGTTGGGACGCACTTCCGGCTGGACGGCGAGACGGCCAAGGTCGTGGACTTCGCCATCCTGGCCACGGGCATGGAGGTTGTCCTTAGGGACGGACGTGACCGGCTGTCCCGGATGTCGCTGCGCGAGCTGCTGACTTCCGATCGCGCCGAGCTGATCCATGACCGGTCGGGTCCGTCTTCCACCGACGACGAGGACCTCGCGGCCGTCGTGCTGAACCGGCTGAGCAAGGACGAGAAGAAGGACGTCCTGAAGCGGGCCGAGCATGTCCGGGAGATGCTGACCGGCTACCGCTCCGGAAGCGAGGACCTCCCGCGGCCGGACGAACCGCGCCCTCAATTCGCCCCGGGCTTGCCTCTGCAGAGCCGGTATGAGGCCAAGGCCACCGAGCTGGGGGTGACCGCGCGCACGGTGCGCCGGTGGGCACGGGCCTTCCGCGAGCTGGGCGAGGCCGGGCTGGTGCCGAAGACCGCACAGGCCGACAGCGGGCTGGGCAACGCCGATCCGCGCTGGGTCGAGGCCGCGGTGGAAGTGCTGAAGGAGTACGAGGAGGAGTCGCGGCCCTCGGTGAAGGTGGTGCTGGAGGAGGTCGAGGCCCGCGTCAGGACCAAGTACAAGCTGGTCAAGGTGCCGGTGCCGTCGCGGACGACTGCCTATCGGTGGATGCAGGAGCTCGAGCGGCGCCACCCGACGTTCCGGCTGAGTACGCAGCGCAACCGGGACATCGCCGACCGCCCGAAGAAGGTCTACGGAAAGCTGAGGCCTACGCGGCCGGGTGAGTACGTGCTGATGGACACCACGCGGATGGACGTATTCGCGTTGGATCCGGTGACGCTGCGGTGGATGCAGGCGGAGTTGACCGTCGCAATGGACTGGTACACCCGCTGCATCGTCGGTCTGCGGGTGACGCCTGTGTCCACGAAGGCTATCGACGCTGCGGCCGTCCTCTTCCAGGCATACCGTCCCCAGTCGGTTCCCGAGAGTTGGCCGAGGGAGGCGGCCTGGCCCGAGCACGGCATTCCGCGCGGGGTGCTGGTGGAGGCCGAGGCCGTCCACGGGCCCGTCACCGGTGTCTGGGGGCCGAAGTTGGCACCGGAGACGTTGATTGTCGATCACGGCAAGATCTACCTGTCGGCGCATCTGACCAGCGTCTGCCGCCGGATGGGGGTCTCGGTGCAGCCGGCGAGGCTGCGCACGGGCCGGGACAAGGGGCCGGTGGAGCGGTACTTCCGCACGCTGCGAGAAGACCTGCTGCAGCGATTGCCCGGCTACAAGGGACCGGACATCCACTCGCGGGGACTGAACCCGGAGAAGGACGCCTTCTTCTTCCACCACGAGCTGGAGGCGATCATCCGTGAGTGGACTGCGGTGACGTATCACCGCAGGCCACATGAGGGACTCGTCGATCCGCACTTGCCGAAGGTTGAGCTGTCACCGGCGGCGATGTTCGAGCACGGTCTCGCGCGGGCGGGCTACATCGAGGTGCCTCGCGACCCCTATCTCGCCTTTGAGTTCCTCGACTCCACGATGCGCACGGTCCAGCACTACGGCGTCGAGATCAACGGCCGCCGCTACAACGGCGACTGCCTGGACGGGCTGCGGGACATGGCCGGCTCCGACATCGACCTGGACAAACGGCGGCTGCCGTTCTTCTCAGACCCCGACGACGCCACCCGGATCCACTTCCGCGATCACGACTGCGTCTGGCACACCCTTCAGTGGGAACACGCGCCCGGCCTGGACATGCCGCTGAGCGAGGAAGCCCTCCAGTTCGCCCGGCTCCTGGCGGCGAAGCAGTACACCTATCCCGACGACCGGCTCGCCATCGCCCTGCTGCTGAAGCGGTGGAACCTCGGGCTGGGCACCTCCCTGGTCGAACGGCGGATGGCCCTGCGGCTCTCCCGCGAACAGGTCGCCCTGGATCTGCCCGGGCAACAGGCCGACGACGTCAGGTCGCTGCCATCGGTCGCCCGCGTGCTGTCCCTCCCCGAGCAGCCAGGGTCCCCAACCATCGAGACCGTCCAGGAGCCAGAGACGGGCGATGACGACGCCGACAGCCTTGAGGAACTGGAAGAGGAACTCGAGTTCTACGCCACGGCCTTGAAGGACATCGATGACGACGAGTAAGCCGACCCGCGCCCAGGCCGAGGAAACCGATCTGCGCTCCCGGCTGGATCACCTCACGCTGTCCCGCAAGGAAGGTTTCGGACGCCTGGCGGACGCTCCGCGGAGGGAGCGTCCGGAGCGTCTGTCCCGCCGCCAGTTGAAGAAGCTGGGCGAGGAGGCGCTTGCCGAATACAACCGCGCCCGCCGCAAGTGGCATGCCAATCTCGGGCCGTTGCGGACCCCGCAGATGGATGCCCTGCACGAAGACCTCTGGGACATCTTCGACAGCAACGACCAGGACAGCGACAAGGTGAAAGGTGGCATCGCCCTCGACGCCTTTCCAGGTCTGGGCAAGACCACAGCCGTGCTTGCCTTCGCCCGCAAACTCCATCGCCGCATCATCCAGGAAGAAGGAAAGTACACCGACGACGGCCACGAGCGATGGCCTATCTGCAGGGTCGGACTGACCAGTAACACTGGTATGCGTGATTTGAACCGCGCTCTTCTGGAGTACTACGGCCATCCCGGACGGTTCAAAGGAACAGCGGCAGAGTTCGGCTATCGCGCTCTGGACTCGGTCCTGTCCGCCGAAACAAGACTGTTGATCGTGGACGATCTGCACTTTCTTCGCTGGAGGAACAAAACCGGCATCGAGGTGAGCAATCACTTCAAATACATCGCCAACGAGTTTCCCGTCACCTTGCTGATGATCGGTGTCGGCCTGGAGAAGCGAGGGCTTTTCACTGAGGGTTCCAGCTACGAGGACTCGGTCCTTGCTCAGACGGGACGCCGCACCACTCGGCTGGGCATGGAGCCGTTCACGATCTCCTCGGAGGATGGCCGCGGGAACTGGCGGAACATCCTCCTCGCGATCGAAGAACGCGTCGTTCTCGCCGACAAGCACCCGGGCATGCTTGCGGACGACCTGTCCGACTACCTCTTCGCCCGCAGCACCGGGCACATCGGCTCCCTGATGACGCTCATCAACCGCGGCTGCCAACGAGCTGTCCGCACCGGCGTCGAGCGCCTGAACGCGGACCTCCTCGACAAGGTGAAGAACGACGCCGCATCCGAGCGGGCCCGAGACGAGCTTCACCAGGCCCTCGCATCGGGTCGGCTCAACAGCCGTCCAGGAAAGAGGGCGGCATGAGCCAACCGCGCACCCTGGCGATCCGCCTGCTCCCCGAGCCCGGTGAGAGCATCGACAGCTGGCTGGAGGCCCTGGCCCGACGTTCCTGGACACCGCTTTCGTCGCTGCTGGACGCGTTGAGCCTTCCGACACCTGAACGAACCAGTCCTCTCCTCACCGGACTGCCGGCCCCATTGCTGCGGGTGCTGGAAGAGCAGCTCGCGCTGCCAGCCGGCCACCTCGACCAGTCTGTCTTCTCCCCGGGCATCTTCAGCCACCGCAGTGCGCCTCACTGGCGGTTCTGCCCGACATGCCTGCACCAGTCACAAGGGCGATCACCGATCCGCTGGTGGCTGCCTTGGACGTTTGCCTGCACCGAACACCAAACGCTGCTGCAAAGCCTCTGCCCGCGCTGTCTCAAGCCACCGCGTGAGTTCCTTCCCCGGCCGGTCCACCTACACCCGCCAGGCCACTGCATGCGGCGATCAACCGAAAGAACCGTCTGCGGAGCCGACCTGACCACCGCCGTTCCGATCCCGCTTGTCCCGTCCCATGCCGTGCTGGAAACCCAAAAGTCACTCGACATAATTCGCGTCGACAGGAAGGCAAATCCCGACTCCGTTTTCACGGCCGTCGAAAAAGAACTCGCCCAACGGGCGCGTTCCTTGCCGGACGATCTCGAAGCCATGAGCAGTGCTGCCCGAGACGTGTGGTCCCACATGCTGCGCAGCGCGACAAGTGCCGCCACTGAATTTGGGGCTTGGCGCATCAAAAAAGTAGGACAGGAGATCTTGACACTCGACTTCCTGCGACAGGAATACGAGGAGAGCGGCAGACCTCTTCACGAGATCGCCGATGGCCTGTCTGTCCCTCGTGCCTTCGTCATCCAGAGAGCCAAGGACCTCGGTGTCCCCATTTACAGAGGAACCCGGCCGGTTGCCTTCGACGATGAATGGCTGAAGGATCAGTACATCAACCGGGTCCGTTCCGCGGAAGACATCGGAGCAGAAGTCGGGGTCTGCGGCGGTGTCGTTCTTCGCAGACTTGAACGGCTCGATATCCCTCGACGCCCATTCGGCGTTCAAAGCTCGACTGAGCTGAACCGGAAACTCGATGAATCGGCGCCCCGTGACATCCGGGCAGCAGTGGAAGGGACCCTCGGCGGCTGGCTCCGCCTGCGCCGCTTCCAAATCCACATGCAGTTCCCCACGCTCCTGGGCACAGCCCACTACCTGGGCGTCGCACCCGGCCGACTCGCCATGCAGTTCGGTCGCCTGGAGGAGGCCACCGGAGCAGAACTGTTCCACCGCTCAGTCCGCCACGAACCCCAGCGGCCCACAGCCCGAGGCACGTCACTACTGAACGACCTCGACGGCCCCAACGTCCAACAGCTCATGCGTAACGACCTCGGTCCGCAGATCGAGGCTCTGCCGGATCAAGCGTCCATCGACGCCGCCATCGCACTCGCCGATGGTGAACGCGCAGCACTGACGACCCTGGACCCACACACTCCGCCGCCCACCCGCGTCCGTATTCCTCCGCCGATACTGCCCCTTCTGCAATATCTGGTCGAACACGCAGACCAGGTCACCTACTCCGCTCAAATTCGCGCCCGCACAGAAATTCCGTTCACCACCATTTACAAACAGCTCAAGCACTTCGAAGAAGCCGGCTGGCTCACCAGCCGCCGCGAAACTGCGCACGAGCGACGCCCCCGCGGCGGGCGCGGCCGCACCTACTACACCCTCTCGCCCGCCGCACGACTCCTGCCACTCCGCAGCCTGATCGACGACCCCGGAAAGCTGAGGAAATGGACAGCAGCCTGGGACGGAAAAGCGGACACCGCGATGGGACAACGCCTTGAACTCGCAGGTCAGACCACTCCCAAAGGACACAGCTGATGGGAACCTACAGCGCACGCTGCGGTGGCGGGACAGAGGCCGAACGGCCGGGACGAGCGAGCGGTAATAGGCTTGATCTGTCCTGTCACGCCTCCGGAAGGGGGCCCTTGATGGCGCCCCGCAGCACAGCCGAAGCCGACCTCACCGGCCTTCGTGAGGATTTCGCGGGAGACGCGCTCACACCCGCCGACGCGGGCTACGACGAAGCGCGCACCGTCTTCAACAGCATGATCGACCGCCGTCCCTCGGTCATCGCCCAGTGCGAGTCCCCTGCCGATGTGGCGCACGCCGTGCGCTTCGCCCGCGCGCACGGCCTGGAGATCGCCGTGCGCGGCGGCGGCCACAGCGTCGCCGGCATGGCGTTGAGCGAAGGCGGTCTCGTCGTCGACCTGCGCCGCATGAACGAGGTGGCGGTCGACCCGGCTTCCCGGGCGGCGCGGGTCGGCGGCGGCGCCACCATGAGCGACCTGGACCGGGCCACCCAGCCGTACGGCCTGGCGACGACCGGCGGCCGGGCCTCCACCACCGGCGTCGGGGGCTTCACTCTCGGCGGCGGCTCCGGCTGGCTCGAGCGGAAGTTCGGCCTCGCCTGCGACAACCTGCTGGCCGTCGAGCTGATCACCGCGGACGGCGGGACGGTGCACGCGAGTGTCGACGAGAACCCCGAACTGTTCTGGGCCCTGCACGGCGGCGGCGGCAACTTCGGCGTCGCCACCTCCCTCACCCTGGAGCTGCACGAACTGCCCGCGATGAGCATCGTCATGCTGCTCCACCGCCCCGAGAACGGCCGCCGCGTCGTAGAAACGTTCCGCGACGTGATGGCGTCGGCGCCGGACGAGGCGGGCGGCGGCTGCCTCTACTTCACCGCGCCGCCGGAGGACTTCGTACCGGAGCACCTGGTCGGCACGACGGTCTGCGCGACGCTGATCACCTTCGCGGGAACGGAGGAACGGGCCCGCGCCGTGGCGGCCCCGCTGCTCACGCTCGGCCACGGCGCGGAAGTCGTCGGCGAACTGCCGTATGCGGATCTCCAGTGCATGCTGGACGACCCGCCGGGCATGCGGAACTACTGGTCCGCCGAGTATCTCGACAGCCTCCCGGACGAGGCGGTGGAGGTCTTCTGCGCCCGCGCCTCGGACATGCCGATGCCCTCGGCGACCCAGCACGTGCTGTTCCCGATGGGCGGCGCGGTGTCCAGGAACACCTCCGGATACCCACTGCCGTGGCGCTCCGCCCCCTGGGCGGTCCACCCCTTCGGCGTCTGGGAGAACCCGTCGGACGATGCGCGCGGCACACAGTGGGTACGCGATGTGCGCGCCGATATGCGTCCCTGGTCCGGTGGCGCCGTGTATCTGAACTTCATCGGGAACGAGGGGTCGGCCCGGGTCGTCGAGGGCGTCGGCGCCGAGAACTACGCGCGGCTGGCCGCGGTAAAGGCCCAGTACGACCCCGACAACGTGTTCCGCCTCAACCACAACATCCTGCCCGCCGCACAGATGTGACGCACGCCATGCCGACAGAACGGCGGGCAAACCGCCCGTGCACGCGACGAGTTGTCCAGCCGGTGCGCGCCCCACATCCGGGCGGACCCGCCCCGTCGATGTTCACGGCCCCATTCGCCCGGTAACTTCCTGGTCAGGACGACAGCCCGTCGGAAACGAGTGGAAGCGTGAGGCCGCAGTCAGTGGAGACCCAAGGCGGAATAACCGTCCAGCGCGCGCTGGAGCTCCCCGGGCTGCGCAGCGGGCTCCCGGAGGTCGTGGCCGGGGCGGACAAGCTGAACCGTACGGTGCGCTGGGTGCACGCCGGTGAGGTGCCGAACATCGCCTCGCTCCTCAAGGGCGGCGAACTGCTGCTCACCACCGGCCTGGGGCTCGGTACCCGCCCCGCCGAGCAGCGGGCCTTCGTCCGCCGTCTCGCCGACCGCGGGATAGCCGCTCTGGTCGTGGAGCTCGGGCCGCGTTTCAGCCGGCTTCCGGCGTCCATCGTGGACGCCGCGCGGGCGGCCGGGCTGCCGCTCGTGCAGCTGCACCGCGAGGTGCCGTTCGTGGCGGTGACCGAGGAGGTCCACACCGAGATCGTCAACGGGCACTACGCGCTGCTCCAGCAGGCCGAGGAAGTGCACAGACGCTGCACGCACGCGCTGCTGGGCGGCGGCGGGGTCCCGCAGGTGCTCGGCATCCTGGCTGACTTCACCGCCAACCCGGTCTTTCTGGAGACCGCCGACGGCCAGTTGCTGTACGCGGCGGGCACCGCGGCCCGCCCGGGGAGCGCGGACCCGCTCCAGGTCTGGGACGGGATGCGCGGCGGGCGGGCGGCCCGCGAGACCCCGCCCACCGGTGCCTTGCTGGTGGACGTGCCCGGTGGTGGCGCGGGGGCCGGGTCGGTGCGGGCCAGGCTGGTGCTGCTGGCCGTGGACGGGCCGCTGGTGCCGGTGCACCGGATGGCGGCCGAACGGGCCGCAGGCCTCATCGCCGTCGTCCTGATGCAGGCGCGCCAGGAGGAGGAGCTGGCGGCACGCGGCCGGGGGGACTTCCTCACCGACCTCGCCGAGGGCCGGATCACCGCCGAGGACGCGCCTGCCCAGGCGAGAGTCCTCGGCTTCAAGCCGGGCGAGGCTCCACTGCTGCCCGTGGTGATGCGACTGGCACCCGAACTCTCGCCCTCGGGCAACTGGGCGCTGCTCGCCCGCGCGGTCCTGGAGGAGCTGTCGTCGGTCGGCGTGCCCGTGCTGCTCGGCGTCCGGCCGGTGGAGGGCAGGGTTCCGCTGCTGCTGGGGCTGCGCTCGGAGACCGAACGCACGGCGGTGGCCGACCGGGTCGCGGCGGCCCTGCGGGCGGGCGTGGCACGCGCCGGCCTGGAGCGCGCCGGATCGCATCCGCCGGTCGTGGTGGTCGGTGTGGCGGGCGGCTGGGCGGCGGCCGGAGCGGGACTGCGGCACGCGGCGGAGACGGCGGCCGCGGCGCAGGGGCTCAGCGACCGTCCGTGGTACGACGCCCGGCGCCTCGACATCGATCTGCTGCTGTGGCGGCTGCGGGACCATCCGGATCTGGCGGCTTTCGTGGACCGGGCCATCGGCCCGCTGCGGGACCACGACCGCACCTCGCGGCCTGCGCTGCTGCCGACCCTGGAGGCGTATCTCGCCCATGCGGGCCGCAAGGCGGAGACGGCCCGCGAACTGCATCTGAACCGGCAGACGCTCTACAACAGGCTGGCCCGTATCGGTGAGTTGCTCGGCACCGATTTGGACGATCCTCAGACGGTGCTGGCCCTGAGCCTGGCCCTGCGCGCCCGCCGCCACGCCTCGTAACGACCCGCCCCGGGCCGCGATTCAGTGCGGGCGGACCAGCTGCGGCTGCGCCAACTCGTCGTACACGGCGAGCACTTGCGCGATCGTGTCGTCCTCGGTCGGCCAGCCGGCGGCCTGTACGGGCCCCGCGGCCGCGAGCCGCTCCCGCTGCTCCGGGTCGCCGAGCAGGCGGCTCACCACGCGGGCGAGCGCTTCGGCGTTCCCGTACGGGACCAGTTCGGCGGCGTCACCCACGAGTTCGGGTACTCCGCCGACCTCGGTGGCGACCAGCGGAACGCCGAGCCGCAACGCCTCCTGGGCCAGCAGCGAACGGGCCTCCCAACGGCTGGACAGAATCGCCAGATCGGCGGCGGCGAGGAGTTCACCGACATCCTCCCGGCAGCCGATGAGGCTGACGGGCAGCTGCTCGTCCCGGATCCGGCGCTGCAGGGCGGCCCTGCACGGCCCCTCCCCCGCGATGACCAGCAGGGGTACGGGGTCGAGTTCACGCCACATGCGTGCGGCGTCCAGCAGCGTGTCGTACCCGTGGGCCGGCACGAGACTGCCCACGGACATCAGCAACGGCCGCTCCACCGCGCCCAGTTCGGCCCTCGCCTTGCCGTCGTGCACGACAGGCGGGAACCGGGCGAGCGGCACCGCGACCGGCGCGAGCCGGGCGTCGCGCGCGCCGCACCTGCGGGCACGATCGACCAGATCCGACGACGTACCGAGGACAACGGCCGCCGCACGGGCGGCCCTTCGCTCCACCAGACGCAGCAGCCTGCGCCGGGCTCCCTCGGCATGGGACCGGGTGTGCCAGGTCAGGACCAGTGGGGTGCGCCGCCCGCTGAGCGCGAGCCCGGCCCGTACCGCCGCATGCAGCCCATGGGCGTGCACGACGTCGGCGTCCGCGCAGGCGGCACGCAGCGCGGCGACGGCGGAGGGATCACTGCGCCTGGGCACCGGCGCGAAATGTGCTCCGGTGGCGGGGAAGTCGTAGGCGCGGTCCAGCTCGGCCGGCGCGCAGACCGTGACCCGCACGCCCCTGGCCACGAGCCCCGCGGACAGCGAGCTGACATGCGCGCTGCTGCCCGCACTGCCCCCGCCCAGGACTTGGACCGTATGCAGCTGTGACACGTTGGATGGCTCCCGGGGCTACCGAGTCGACGGTACGTACAGCGCCAAGGATGCCAGTCCGTACGCACGTTCCGGGACCGCCGGTACGTTGTTGCCGTGTGCCTGATGACAACGAGGCGGGCCGCCCCACCCGAACGGGTGAGACGGGTGGTCCACTATTGCCGCCCCGTACACCGGCGCCAGGACCCGGCAGACAGCCCGTCGGCGCCTGCCCCGGGGCCGTACGACCACACGGGACCGTACGACTCCCCGGCCCGTACGACCACCCGGGCGCGTCGGCCGACGCGGCCCGGCCCCGGTACCCGCACTATCTGTCCGCCCGTGCCGAGGCCAGCAGCTCCTCGGCGTGGGCGCGGGCGGTCTCCGAGTCCTCCTGGCCCGCGAGCATCCGCGAGAGCTCCCTGACCCGGTCCTCGCCCTCCAGGACCGTGACGCCACTCCTCGTCACGGAACCGTCGACCGTCTTCTCGACCAGCAGCTGCCGGTCCGCGAACGCGGCCACCTGGGGCAGATGGGTCACGACCACGACCTGCGCGGAGCGCGCGAGCTTCGCGAGGCGCCGACCGACCTCGACGGCGGCCTTGCCGCCGACACCCGCGTCGACCTCGTCGAAGAGGTACGTCGGTACGGGGGCGGACCCCGCGAACACCACCTCGACGGCCAGCATCACGCGGGACAGCTCACCACCCGAGGCTCCCTTGGCGATCGGCCGGGGCTGGGCGCCGGGGTGCGGCGCCAGCAGCAGTTCGACCTCGTCGGCGCCGGAGGGACCGTAGACGACGCTCCGCCCGCCGATGTCGATGCCGGATGCCTCGTCCGGCGCCTCCGTCTGCCTGATCTCGAACGAGACCCGGGCGTGCGGCATCGCGAGCGACGCCAGCTCCTCGGTCACGGCCTCGGCGAAACGCTCCGCTGCCTCCGTACGCGCGTCGGTCAACGCCTGCCCGAGTCCGGAGAGTTCGCCCCGCAGCGCGTCGCGTTCCGCCGTCAGCTCGCCGATCCGGTCGTCGTCGCCCTCCAGCTCGGTGAGCCGGGCGACTCCGTCCTCGGCCCAGGCAAGCACCGCGGCGATGTCCTCGCCGTATTTGCGGGTGAGCGTACTGAGCGCCGCGCGCCGCTCCTCGACCGCGGCGAGCCGCAGCGGATCGGATTCCAGCTGGTCGGCGTACCCGGCCAGCTCCCCGGCCACATCGGCCAGCAGGATGGAGATCTCACCGATCCGGTCCGCGAGCCCGGCCAGCGCCGGATCGTGGGCCCGTACGGCCTCCAGGGACCGGCCCGCCGCCGCGACCACGGTCGTCGCGTCGACACCTTCCTGGTCCTCCGGATTGCCCGCGAGGGCTCCGTGTGCGAGGGCCGCTGCGGAGGCGAGCGCGTCGGCATGACCGAGCCGTTCCGCTTCGGCGGCCAGTTCGATGTCCTCGCCCGGCCGCGGTTCGACTGCGGCGACCTCGTTGAGACCAAAGCGCAGCAGGTCCGCTTCCTGGGCCCGTTCGCGGGCACGCGTGGTCAGCTCGTCGAGCTCCGTGGCGACCGTGCGCAGCCGGCGGTAGGCGGACGCGTATTTGGCATGGGGCACGTCGACGTTGTCGCCCGCGTAGCGGTCGAGGGCCTGGCGCTGGCGGGCGGGCTTCAGAAGCCCCTGCTGATCGGTCTGGCCGTGGACGGCGACGAGTTCGTCGGCGAGCTCGGCCAGCACCCCGACGGGCACGGATCTGCCGCCGAGATGGGCGCGGGAACGCCCCTCCGCCGAAACGGTACGGCTGATGAGCAGCACACCGTCGTCGAGCTCGGCCCCGGCCTCCTCGGCACGCAGCGCCGCCGCGTCGCCATCGGCGACCGTGATCCGCCCCTCGACGACCGCGGCCTTGGCACCGATCCGCACAAGGGCGGGGTCGGCGCGCCCGCCGAGCAGCAGCGCCAGGCTGGTGACGACCATGGTCTTGCCCGCGCCGGTCTCGCCCGTCACCGCGGTGAAACCGGGTGACAGCTCCACCACCGCGTCGTCGATGACTCCGAGCGACCGTATCCGCATCTCCTCCAACACGGACACGACCTTACGAGGTCCGGACCCCCGAATGCGACGGGGCCCGGTCCCCGGTTCACGATCCGGTGCGCGGGACGGTCACGATCCCGGGCATCCGGGCGATCAGTGGGGCGCTCCCCGCCACCCCGAAACGGGCAGCGCGAACTTGGCGACGAGCCGGTCCGTGAACGATGCCTGGTGCAGCCGGGCCAGCCGTACGGGCACCGCCCCGCGCCGGACCTCGACCCGTGCGCCCGCGGGCAGCTCCACGGTCCTGCGCCCGTCGCACCACAGCACCCCGTGCGGCGTGTGCGGCTGGACCTCGACGGCGAGCACCGAGGTCGGGGAGGTCACGAGCGGCTTGGCGAACAGCGCGTGGGCGCTGATCGGCACCATCAGCAGGGCCTCGACCTCCGGCCAGACCACGGGTCCGCCCGCCGAGAACGCGTACGCGGTCGAACCGGTCGGGGTCGCGCAGACGATCCCGTCGCAGCCGAACCCGGTGACCGGCCGGCCGTCGATCTCCAGGACGACTTCGAGCATCCGGTCCGGCGACACCTTCTGCACGGCCGCCTCGTTGAGCGCCCAGTCGGTGTGCACGATGTCGCCGTTGCTGTGCACGACGACGTCGAGCGTCATGCGCTCCTCGACCTGGTAGGCGCGAGTGACGACCCGCTCGACCACCTGGTCCAGGTCGTCCCGCTCGGCCTCGGCGAGAAAGCCGACCCGGCCGAGGTTGACGCCGAGCATCGGCACCCCGGAGGCCCGGGAGATCTCGGCGCCGCGCAGCAGGGTGCCGTCCCCGCCGAGGACGACCAGCAGTTCGCAGCCGTCCACCGCGGCGGGGCCGGTCTCGCTGACGATCTCGACGGCCGGCGGCAGCGGCAGATCGGCCGCCTCATGGGCCAGCACCCGCACACCGAGGCCGCTGCGCAGCAGCCCCTGCACGACGAGTTCGGCGCTGCGGATCGCGGCCGGCCGGCCGGTGTGCGCGAGAAGAAATACTGTTCGTGCCGTATTCGTCGTCAACGAGGTCCCTCCGCCACTGCACGGTCGACATCCGCGGGATCGAGCTCAGGTGCTCCGGCCCGCAGCCACAGAAAGTACTCGACATTCCCCGAGGGGCCGGGCAGCGGACTTGCCGTCACACCGCGCACCCCCAGGCCCAGCAGACCGGCCCGGCGCGCCACCTCCCGTACCGCCTCGGCCCGCAGTTCGGGGCTGCGGACCACCCCACCGCTACCGAGCCGTTCCTTGCCCACCTCGAACTGCGGCTTGACCATGAGGACCAGGTCCGCGTCGGGAGCCGCGCAGCGCGCGAGAGCGGGCAGCACGAGTCCCAGCGGGATGAACGACAGATCGCCGACCACCAGGTCGACCGGCGTCCCTTCGATCTGTTCCAACGTCAGTTCGCGTACGTTGGTACGGTCCTTGACGATGACGCGTTCATCGGACTGCAACGACCAGGCGAGCTGTCCGTAGCCGACGTCGACGGCGACGACCTGGTCGGCTCCGGCCCGCAGCAGTACGTCGGTGAAGCCACCGGTCGACGCCCCGGCATCCAGTGCCCGCCGCCCCTCCACCGTCAGCCCCAGGGGTACGAAGGCGGCGAGGGCGCCGGCCAGTTTGTGTCCGCCGCGCGAGACGTACTCCGGATCGCTGTCGTCCTTCGTGACGACGACCGCGGCGCTGGTCTCGACCTGGGTGGCGGGTTTGGTCGCGGTGTTGCCGCCGACGGTCACCCGCCCCGCTGCGATCAGCTGGCTCGCGTGCTCGCGAGAGCGGGCGAGACTACGGCGTACCAGCTCGGCGTCGAGGCGGCGACGTGCCACTCCTGCCACGTTCGGTTCAGCTCCTGTTGTTGTACGGGGCCATCGGCGCGGGTGCGGGCCGGGCGTCCAGTGCGGTCAGCGCGTCGCGCAGCCCACGGTGTACATCCTCGTACACCTCGGTGTGCCCGTCCGCCGTGAGGTGGTCCGCGTCGGCCAGACGCTCCAGCCGCGCGTCCACCTCGGCGTTCCCCGTGGGGGTGCGCACGACGCCCAGGGGTGTGGGCGCCGCGGGCTCGAAAGAGGGCGGGGCAGCCGGTTCCGGTTCCTCGGGAGTGCTCCCGGGAGCCGTCTCCGGGCCCGGCATCCAGTCGTCGCTCATGCCGGAACGCTACCTCGAAGGGCTGAGGTAGCGTCGACGGCGATATGGCGACCATGGCGGAGTGCCGCAGCGCACTCGACAGACTTTCCGACAACCTCACCGGGGCCGAGGGAGACGTGCGCTCCGCCGCCGACCTCGACCGGTCACTGAGCTGTCACATCAAGGATCTCGATGTGACCTTCACCGGACGGCTGAAGGATGGCCGGATCCAGGTTCACGACACGGTCGAGGGGCCACCCCGGGAGAAGGCCCAGATCCGCTTGGCGATGACAGGCGACGATCTGGTGGCCATGGTGGACGGCGAGCTGAACTTCGCGAAGGCGTGGGGCTCGGGCCGGGTCCGTCTGGAGGCCGGCTTCCGGGACCTCCTGAAGCTCAGATCACTGCTGTAGGACGCCCGCTCAGGCCTTGAGCTCCGCCCGTGCCTTCCGCGCGGCCGGGACCACCAGGGGTGTGCCCGTCTCGGGGTCGTCGATGACCTGGCAGCGCATCCCGAAAACCTCCTCGACGAGTTCCGCCGTGACGATCTCGGCGGGCGGCCCCTCGGCGACGATCCGGCCCCCGCGCATCGCGATGAGGTGAGTGGCGTACCGCGCGGCATGGTTCAGGTCGTGCAGGACCGCGACGAGCGTGCGCCCTCGGGTCTCGTGCAGTTCCGCGCACAGGTCGAGCACGTCGATCTGGTGCTGGATGTCGAGGTACGTCGTCGGCTCGTCCAGCAGCAGCAGCGGGGTCTGCTGGGCGAGCGCCATCGCGATCCAGACACGCTGACGCTGCCCGCCGGACAATTCGTCGACATAGCGACCGGCCAGCTCACCGACGCCCGTGGACTCCATGGACTCCACGACGACGCGCTCGTCCTCGGGCGACCACTGCCGCAGCAGACCCTGGTGCGGGTAGCGACCGCGCCCGACGAGGTCGGAGACGGTGATGCCGTCCGGTGCGATCGAGGTCTGGGGCAGCAGCCCGAGCAGCTTCGCGACCTTCTTGGCGGGCATCGCGTGGATGGACTGCCCGTCCAGGAGGACCTGCCCCCGACTCGGCTTCAGCATCCGGGACAGCGCGCGCAGCAGGGTCGACTTCCCGCAGGCGTTGGGGCCGACGATCACCGTGAAGGAGTTGTCGGGTATCTCGACCGAGAGGTCCTCGGCGATGACCCGCTGGTCGTAGCCGAGGGTCACCGAGTCTGCGGTGAGGCGCTGCATGGTCGTACTCCCGGAGTTGGTGGGCGTCATGTGCGGGGCGACCGGCCCCGTGGCCGGGCGGGAGCCATGTCGACCAACGAAAAGTTAGGTTAGCCTACCCTCCTACCCTGTGGGCTCCCCCCGGTCACGGGCCCTACTGCAGCCCTACGCCCCTACAGCCCCAGCCTCGCGAGCACCTTCCCCGCGTCCAGGCCGCACGATCCCTCGCCGGCGTACGTCCAGGCCGCCCCGCAGAGCGCCCGCAGCCCGTCGAGTTCGTCGCCCTCGCCCTCCAGTACCAGCTCGTCCCCGCGCACGGAGGCACTCCAGCCACCGCAGCGCACCGCGTCGCCCTCCGCCGCCACCTCGGGCTGCCCGGTGAGCAGTCCGCGCAGATCCCGGTCCACATACGTCGGCCGGTACCGCGGCTCGGCGGCCAGGAGCTGAGCGGTGTCCGTCACCCCGGTGAGAACGAGGAGCGAGTCGACGCCCCCGTTGAACGCCCCCTCGATGTCCGTGTCCAGCCGGTCCCCCACGACCAACGGCCGCTCGGCCCCGGTCCGCAGCACGGTCTCGCGGTGCATCGGCGGCAACGGCTTCCCCGCGACCTGCGGCTCGGCGCCCGTCGCGATCCGTACGACCTCCACCGCGGCGCCATTGCCGGGCGCGATGCCACGGGCACTCGGGATCGTCAGGTCGGTGTTGGACGCGAACCATGGCAGCCCGCGCGCGACCGCGTAACTCGCCTCGGCCAGACGCCCCCAGGGCATGTCCGGGCCTCCGTACCCCTGTGCCACCGCCACCGGCTCGTCGTCCGCCGACTCCACGGGCACCAGACCGCGCTCGCGCAGCGCAACCCGCAGCCCTTCCCCGCCGATCACCAGCACCCGTGCCCCGGACGGCAGCTGATCCGCCATCAGCCGGGCGACCGCCTGTGCGGAAGTGATCACATCGGCGGCCTCGGCGGGCACACCCAGTTCGGTCAGATGCTCGGCCACCGCGTCCGGCGTCCGCAGCGCGTTGTTCGTCACATAGGCGAGATGCATCCCACCGTCCCGAGCGGTGCTCAGTGAGTCGACGGCATGGACGATGGCGTGGCCGCCCGCGTACACCACCCCGTCGAGATCGAGCAGGGCCGTGTCGTACGCCTCGTTCAGCGCCGCACTGCTTCCGAGCGGTCGGGACCTGTACTGCTGGCTCATATACCTACGCTCCTCATTCATGCCTCTCCCCCGATCATCGCGCATGTGCGGAGCGCACATACGATGCAGAAATGAACACATCAGGTCCCGCCGAACAGGGGCTGCGTCTGATCCCGTTCCGTGGACTTCGTTACGTCCCCGAGCGGGTGGGCAGCCTTGCCGCGGTGACCTCACCGCCGTACGACGTCGTCGTCAGGCCCGACGGTCTCCACCACCTGGAGTCCGCGGACCCGCACAACATCGTGCGGCTGATCCTGCCGCAGGCCGACACGGCCACGGCCCGCCATGAGCAGGCCGCCGCGACGCTCGGCGACTGGCTCGCGGAGGGCGTGCTCGCGCCGGACCCGGCCCCCGCGCTGTACGTCTACGAGCAGCGCAACAGCGAGATCCTGCAACGCGGTCTGATCGGCGCCCTGGCGCTCTCGCCCGCCGCCGACGGCATCGTGCTCCCGCACGAGGACGTCATGGCCCATGTCGTCGAGGACCGGGCCGACCTGATGCGTACGACGGCGGCCCATCTGGAACCGCTGCTGCTCACGTACCGGAGCGACGGGCGGCGCACCGGCACGACTGCCGTGATCGAACGGATGGTGGCGCGCCCACCGCTCCTGGCCACCACGACAGAGGACGGCTTCAGCCACCGCCTGTGGGCCGTCACGGACCCTGTGGAGAGGGGCGAGATCGAGTCGGATCTCTCCCGTTACCAGGCACTGATCGCCGACGGTCACCACCGATGGGCCACGTATCTCAGGCTCCAGCAGGAACAGACCCGTCCCGGCCCCTGGGACTTCGGCCTGGTCCTTCTCGTCGACACGGCCCGCTACCCGCTCCAGGTCCGCGCCATTCACAGGCTGCTGCACAAACTCCCGGTGGCCGACGCGCTCGCCGCCCTGAACGGCCTGTTCCGCGTCCGGGACGTCGAGGGACCGCTCCCTCACGCGCTCGACGCCCTCGCCGAGGCCAAGACCGAAGGCAACGCGTTCCTGCTCGCGGGCGACGGCCGCTTCCATCTGGTCGACCGCCCGGACAAGGCACTCCTGGCCCGTACGGTCCCGGCCGACCGCCCGGAGGCCTGGCAGACGCTTGACGCGACGGTCCTGCACTCCACGCTTCTCGACCATGTCTGGCAGATCCCCGACGCCCCGGAACACATCGCGTATATCCACGACACCGCCGCCGCCGTCGAACAGGCCGAACGCCACAACGCCACGGCGGTACTGCTCCATCCGGTACGGGAAGAGGTCGTCCGCGACCTGGCCAGGCAGGGCGTCACTATGCCGCGCAAGTCGACCTCGTTCGGCCCCAAGCCGGCCACCGGCATCGTGCTGCGCAGCCTCGACCTCGACTGACGGGGCCAAAAACAGAAGAGGGCGGCACCCCTTCCGGGGTGCCGCCCTCTTCACTACCGCTTACGCCTTCGGGGCCTCGTCCGAGTCCGAGTCCTCGTCGTCGTCCTCGTCCTCCTCGTCCTCCTCGTCCTCGTCGTCCTCGTCGTCGAGCTCGTCACCCGCAGCCTCGACTTCCACGACCTCGACGGCCTCGTGGTCGTCGCCCTCACCGAGAGCGTCGACGAACTCGACGCCGTCGAGCTCGGCCAGCCGGTCCGACGCGTCGGTCGAACCGTCCTTGTCGGCCTCCAGCGCCTTGCCGAACCACTCGCGCGCCTCATCCTCACGACCTGCCTCGAGCAGCGCGTCCGCATACGCGTAACGCAGTCGCGGAGTCCACGAGTGCACGGCGCTCGACGCCAGCTCGGGGCCCTGCAGCGTGACGATGGCGGCATCGATCTGCCCCATGTCCCTGCGGGCTCCGGCAGCCACCAGACGCATCTCGACCTGTCCGGCCTTGTCGAGCTTCTGCACCTCGGGCTCGCCGGCCATGGCCATCGCCCGCTCGGGGCGACCGAGGCCACGCTCGCAGTCGGCCATAACGGGCCACAGCTCCACGGACCCGGTCATCCGACGGGACGCCCGGAACTCGGCCAGCGCCTCGGCGTACTTCTGCGTGGCGTACGCGGCGAAGCCGGCGGCCTCACGCACGGCGGCCACACGCGACGCCAGCCGCAGCGCGATGCGCGAGTACGCGTATGCCTGCTCGGGGTCCTCGTCGAGCAGGTTGGCGACCATGACGAGGTTGCGTGCGACGTCCTCGGCAAGCGTCTTCGGCAGGCTCATGAGCTCCTGGCGAACGTCCTTGTCGATCTCGTGACCGGTGACGTCGTCAGGAATGGGGAGCCGCTTGATCGGCTCGCGATCCCGGTCGTCACGACGCTCGAAACCACCGGACCGGCCACCGCGGTCGTCGCGCTGACCACCGCGGTATCCACCACGGTCGTCGTCACGACGCGGTCCGCGGTCGCTGCCGCCACCACGGTTGTCGTCACGGCGGAAGCCGCTGCTGGGGCGGTCGTCATCGCGACGGGGGCCACGCGGCCGGTCGTCACGACGCTCGAAACCACCGCTCGGACGGCCACCACGATCGTCATCACGACGCGGAGCACGCTCATCACGACGGAAACCACCACCGGAACTACCGCCACCACGGCTGTCGTCCCGACGGAAACCACCACCGGAACTACCACCGGTGGGCCGGCTGTCATCACGACGCGGGGCACGGTCGTCCCGACGGAAACCGCCACCCGAACTGCCACCACCACGGCTGTCATCGCGACGGAAACCACCACCAGAGCCACCACCGGTGGGCCGGCTGTCATCACGACGGAAGCCGCTGCTGGGGCGGTCGTCATCGCGACGGGGGCCACGCGGCCGGTCGTCACGACGCTCGAAACCACCGCTCGGACGGCCACCACGATCGTCATCACGACGCGGAGCACGCTCATCACGACGGAA